>NZ_JBNCLD010000007.1:0-382869 GCF_049844505.1 Micromonospora sp. DT229
CAGCCGAACCAACTATCGCCACCCCTGCACCAGTCGGCAGCAGGTAACCACCGCTCCATCAAAGCGGGGGGAACTCAGGGTGTGACCAGGCGGTCAGGGTGATCGCGGCGGTGACGGGGCCGATGCCGGGTTGGTCGAGCAGGGCCGGGCAGAGTTTGTTGACCAGGGTGCGGATCTCGGTGAGGTTGGTTTTCAGGAGTTGGTTGAGGGTCAGGATCTGTTCGGCGAGGGTTGCCAGTTGGGTGCGGCGTAGCTGGTCGAGAACGTCGCCGTCGCTGGTGGTGGTGAGGGTGGTGGCGTGTTGGACTTGTCGGAGGGTGCTCAGGCCGCGCATCTGGGTGCGGAGGTCGTCGTCAGCGGTGAGGATCACCGATTTGAACAGGTTGATGGTGGCGGTGCGGGTGTCGCTGTAGTGGCGGCGGCAGACGTGGAGCAGACGCAGGGCTTCCCGGTCGCCGTCGGTGCGGGGGGTCGCGACGTGGTCGGCGGCCAGCACGGCACGAGCGGCGTGCGTGGCGTCCAGGGCGTCGGACTTGCCGCCTCGCCGGCGGCGGCCGGTAGCGGGTTTGGGTGCTTCCAGGACATCTTCACCCGCGGCGCGCAGGACACGCAGCAGGCCGACACCGTGACAACGGGCGCCGTCCAAGGCCCAGGCCCGCCGGCCCGTTCCCAGCCCGGTCGTCTGCCGGTCGGCCCAGGCCAGCAGAGCAGCGGCACCGTCGGCGGTGGCCGGCACGGTGATCTCGGCCAGCACCGTTCCGACCGAGGTGCTCACCACCGCGGTGTGCGTATCGGTATGGGTATCCACACCGATGACCGCGTCGACACGGTCGGCCAGACGATCTGCCAGGATGCAAGACACGGACGGTTCTCCCTCGCACGGGACGACGTTCGGACGGCGTCGGCCCGGGAGACGATCACCCGGCGGCATATCTGTGATGAGTCACGCGACACCAGTCGCGGACAGGCTTCTGATCAGGCCAGCAAGGTGGGCCGGGCCGACGCCGGTAACCCACGAGGACAAGTCGCACTCCACGGCACACCCTTCTGAGGTGGCCAGATCTTGCATGAGTCACTCGTAGATCACCGACGTCGAACCCTACCGATACCGCATCCTCCCGGAACCGGCCCACCTATAGAAGCGTCGGCGGGAGAGGGGGGGTGTTGACGGGACTATTCCTTGAGGGAATAGTGAGGGGATGTCGACCACGCATGTTTTGCTCGGGGTGCTCGCGGCGCAGGGGGTCAGTCATGGTTATGAGCTCAAGCGTGAGCATGACCGCAGGCTGTTCGGGGTCCGGCCGTTGGCCTTCGGGCAGCTCTACTCCACACTGGCCCGGATGCTGCGCGACGGATACATCGCGGAAGCGGCGCACGAGCGGGCGGGCGGGCCGGATCGGGTGGCCTACCGGCTCACCCCGCAGGGCAGGACCGCACTCGACGGCTGGCTCACCCAGGTGGTGGCACCGGCGGTGCACATCTCCGCCGACCTGTTCGTGAAGGTCATCGTGGCATTGCTCGCCACCCCGGACGAGGGGACCGCCCGGTCCTTCCTGGCCGCCCAGCGCGCCGCCCACCTGGCCCGGATGCGGGAGCTGACCGCGGTCAAGACCGGCGGACAGGCCTCCGTGACCGAGTTGGCCGCCGCCGACTACCTGCTCAATCACCTCGACGCCGACCTGCGCTGGATGGCCACCACGATGGACCGGATCAGTCAGCTCCGGGCGGAGGTACGGTCGTGACCGAGGTCATCCTGCGCGCCGAGCAGATCGAGAAGTGGTACGGGCCGACCGCCGCCCTGCGGGACGTGTCGTTGCAGGTGGACCCGGGTGAGATCGTGGCGGTCACCGGCCCCAGCGGCTGCGGCAAGTCGACCCTGCTGCACTGTCTGTCCGGCATCCTGCGCCCCGAACAGGGCAGGGTGTGGTTCCAGGAGCGGGAGATCAGCGCCGCCGGTGAGGCGGAGCGCTCCCGGTTGCGTCGTACCGTCTTCGGGGTCTTGTTCCAATTCGGCCAGGTCGTGCCGGAGCTGACCGGGATCGAGAACGTGACCCTGCCGCTGCAACTCGGCGGCCTGCGCTACCGGGAGGCGGCCCGACGGGCCCAGGACCTGCTCGACCGGCTGGCCGTCGGCGACCTGGCCGACAAGCGGCCCGGTGAGATGTCCGGCGGCCAGCAACAGCGGGTGGCCCTGGCCCGCGCCCTGGTCACCGAACCTCAGGTGCTCTTCGCCGACGAACCGACCGGGGCGCTGGACAGCCTGGCCGGTGAACAGGTCATGGTGGAGTTGGTCCGGCTGGCCCGTCAGCACGGCACCACCGTGCTGGTGGTGACCCACAACGCGCAGGTGGCCGCGTACGCCGATCGTGAGATCACCCTGCGCGATGGGCGGGTCGACAGCGATGGCCGGTGCTACGGCGGCGCTCGGGTCCTGGCCCGGGAGGAGGCGCGGTGAGACCGGCCAGCCTGCTCCGCCTGGCGTTCGTCGGTACCCGCACCGACCGGGCTCGGGTGCCGGTCACCGCCGCCGGTGCGGCGATCGCGGTGCTGGTGCTGCTCTGCTGCGCCACCGTGCTGGCCATCGATCCGGCCGTCGGGCGGTACCACAACCGGATGCTCACCCAGCCGAGCCTCCTGCTCAATGTCGCGGTGGCGATGCTGCTGTGCAGCATCCCGATCCTGTTCCTGGTCGCACAGTGCGCCCGACTCGGGGCGCCCGCCCGCAACCGCCGACTGGCGGCCCTGCGGATGGCCGGCGCCACCCCGAGGCAGATCACCTGGGTCGCCGCGGTGGAGACCGGGCTGGCGGCGATGATCGGCTCGGTGGTCGGTGTGGTCGCGTACCTGACCGGGCGGGTGCTGCTCGACCGCCCGGACCCCGAGGGGGTACGGACACTGCCGACGGACGTGCTGCCGTCGGCCACGGTGATCGTCGCCGTCGTGCTCGGGGTGCCGTTGCTGACCACCCTGCTCACCGTCGTCCTGCTGCGTCGGGTGGCCGTCACCCCCTTCGGGGTGCTGCGGCAGAGCCGGCAACAGCCGGTACGGGCCTGGCCGACCCTGCTGCTGGGGCTCGGCCTGGCCGGCCTGGTGTCGATCAGTGTGCTGATGCGCAGCGAGTACGTCCGGCAGGGCGGCTTCGGTGCCAACCGGGATGACCTGTTCCTCATCGCCCTGCTCGGCTGCACCGTCATGATGCTGCTCGGTCTGATGTTCACGGTGGCCTGGATCGGCTACCGCAGCGCCCGGCTGTTGCTGCGGGTGACCCGGCGACCCAGCGCGTTGATCGCGGCCCGGCAGATCCTCGCCGACCCGCACGCCGGCAGCCGCAGCTTCACCGTCATCCTGGTAGTCACCGCCTTCGGTGCCGCCGCGATGATGCTGCACTCCTGGCTGGACACCGAGGTGGCGGTGCGGACGGCCGCGATGCTGGACCCGGCGCTGGGCTACGACACCCCGCCTTTGGACCTCGGGGGCACCGCGGCCTTCCGGTCGGAGGTCCGCACCCTGGTCGACGCGGTGCTGGTCAGTCTCATCGGGGTGGCCGCACTCACCCTGCTGATCGCCCTGGTCGAGGCCGGTGTGGCCCGCCGACGGGCCATCGCCGCCCTGGTGGCCGGTGGCACCCCGAGGGCGGTGCTGGCCCGCGCCCTGTGTTGGCGGGTGCTGCTGCCGGCGGTACCCGGCATCGCCATCGCGGGCCTGGTCGGACTGGCCGGGATGCGTGCCTTCACCACGACCGCCACCGCGGGTTGGAGCCGGGTGGTCTGTGTCGGCACCCCGGTCGAGTGCGCCGGGCCGGACGCCGAGCGTCACCTGGAATACCGCGAGGTCACCCACACCCTGCAGGCCTCGGTGCCCTGGGCCGACGTCGGGGCGGTCATGTCGATCGCGCTGCTGGCCGTGCTCCTGGTGATCGGGGCGAGTGTGCTGATGCACCGCTCCACCACCGATCCCGCCGAACTGCGGGCCGGCTGAGCCCTTGGCGGGTCGGCGCCGGTGGTGGCGACCCGTCGGGAGCGCTGACCGGGTGGCTGTCCTTTGTGGCCGGTCCGGGTGCGGGTCCTCCCCGGGGGTGTCATAGGCTGCCGTCCGGTCGTTAGCCGGCGAGGAGTGAGATGACGCGTACTGTCCGTGGTCCGTTGCACCGGTTCGCCGCCCGGTGCCAGGCCCTCGTCGGCGCCTCCTGGTTCAATCTGGCCAGCTTCGCCGTGGTCATCGTCAACGCGGTGGCCCTGGGCCTGGAGACCTACGGTGTCGTCGTAGCGATCGTGGGCACCGCCCTGCGGGCGGTCGAGTACGCCTGTCTCACCCTGTTCGTGCTGGAACTGCTGGTGCGTCTCGGTGCCCACGCACCGGCTCCCGGCGGGTTCTTCCGGGACCGGTGGAACGTCTTCGACCTGATGATCGTGGCCGCTCCGCTGCTACCCGGGGTGCGGGAGAACGTGACCCTGCTGCGGCTTCTGCGGCTGGCCCGCATCGTCCGCGCGTTCCGGCTGTTCCCGAGCCTGCGGGTGATCCTGGTCGGCATCCGGCGCAGCCTGCCCGGACTGGCCAGCTTCCTGCTGGTCACCGCCCTGCTGCTGTACGGGTACGCGATGCTGGGCTGGATGCTGTTCGGCACCGCCTACCCCGAGGAGTACGGCAGCGTCGGGCAGGCCATGCTCACCTTGTTCCTGCTGCTGTCGCTGGACGGCATCACCGACACCCTCCAGGCCGGCCGTGAGGTCACCGGCTGGGCGGTGCTGTACTACGTCTCCTACATGGTGGCCGCCTGCTACCTGCTGACCAATCTGCTGGTGGGTCTGGTGCTGACCGCTCTACAGGAGGCGCACCAGGACGAGCAGGTCGCCGCCCAGCGGGGCGATCGCCCGACCGGTGGGCACGCCGAGGAGGAGCCGTCGGTCCGCGAGCAGTTGGCCCGGGTGCAGGCCATCATCGCCGACCTGGAACGGCGGCTGCCGGATCAGGAACTCATCGGTACTGTCGCCGGTCGGGTCGACGCCGGGTCGGCAGCCTCAGCCGCTGACGCCGCCCCGGCCGTCGAGGTCGGCACCCTTGTGCTGCCCAAGCCGCCGGTGCAGCGGCGGTCCCGGACGAGAGGACGTCGCAGGCGCCGGTGACGCTCGTTACCGGGTGGCGGTCAGGGTCACCGGTACGGAGACCAGCTTCGTGGGGGAGCCGTCGGCGGCGGACACCTCGTACGCCTCGATGGTGCCGGGCTGCTCCCGGGCCAGCCGGTAGCCGAGGGCCAGCCGGTAACCGCCCCGGCAGCCGGTACCGCAGATCGCGGTGGAGGCGGTGGCGAGCTGCCTATCGGTGCCGCCGCGATGCCCGGCCCCTGGTCGGCGACGTCGAAGCAGACCCGGTCACGGCGACAGGGCCAGCCCTTCACCCTCGGTGTAGACCTCGCCGTAGCCGACGGAGTAACCGGTCGCCGACCCGTCGAACTCGAACACCACCCGGTCGTAGCAGTCGCGCCGTCCGGTGCATACCTCGGCGGTGGTCAGGAGTACGGCGCAGGTCACCGTCAGGGCGGCCAGGGTTCTGCTGATCCGCATCATGGTCTCCTCTGCTGTCGGCCCCGTGCGGGCCGACGTTCGTGGAGTCCACCCTCGACACGCCTCGACACCCGAGCCTTCACCAGGACGTCACAGCCGGATAACGGCCGGTAAGCGGTATGACACTTCCGCGATGACACCCTATTGACCGATCTCTACTAACATCCACGAACATCGATCGTGGTGCGTCGATGCGCCGCAGGTATCCGCAGGGGAGTGAGAGATGATCCGACGACGACTGCTACGCGCGGCCACCGTCGCGCTGGCAGCGGTGCTGGCCGCGACCGGGCTACAGGTGGCCACCGCCGCCGGCGCTTCCGCCGCCCGAACCGTCTACTACGACGCCAGTCGGGCCGGCGAGTTCCGGACCAACTTCGACCAGGCCGCCCAGATCTGGAACAGCAAGGTCAGCAACGTACGGCTGGTGCCCGGCACTCCCGCCAACGTGACCATCCTGGTCGACACCGGCTGGCCCCGGGCCCAGGTCACCGGGCTCGGCTCCGGCCGGATCTGGATGGGCTGGCAGGCGGTCAACCAGGGCTACCACCGCACCCGGATCGCCACCCACGAGTTCGGCCACATCCTCGGCCTGCCCGACCGGCGTACCGGACTCTGCTCGGACCTGATGTCCGGCAGCAGCGCGCCGGTGTCCTGCACCAACGCCAACCCCAGCGCCGCCGAGGCCAGCCGGGTCAACCAGCTCTTCGCCGGCAGCCGCAGCACCGCCGAGGTCGCCGAGACCTACACCTGGACCGGGGGCGAGGCCGGAGGGATCGGCACCCTCGTGGTCAACGGCCGCCCGGCCACCGAGAACTACCCCTGGCTGGTCTACACCTCCGGCTGCACCGGCACCCTGATCAAGGCCAACTGGGTGGTCACCGCCAAGCACTGCTCGACCCCCTCCTCGGTGCGGGTGGGCAGCACCAACCGCAGCAGCGGCGGCACCGTGGTCCGGGTCAGCCGGGCGGTCAACCACCCGAGCATCGACGTCAAGCTGTTCCAGCTGGCCAGCTCGGTCAGCTACGCGCCGGCCCCGATCCCGACCACCTCGGGTGCGGTCGGCACCGCCACCCGGATCATCGGCTGGGGCCAGACCTGCGCCCCCCGGGGCTGCGGCTCCGCGCCGACCGTCGCGCACGAGCTGGACACCTCGATCGTGGCCGACAGCCGGTGCCTGGGCATCAACGGTCCGTACGAGATCTGCACCAACAACACCAACGGCAACGCCGGTGCCTGCTACGGCGACTCCGGTGGCCCCCAGGTGCGGCGGATCAACGGCGTGTGGAACGTGATCGGTGCGACCAGCCGCGCCGGCAACAACAACTCCACCTGCGCCACCGCCCCGTCCATCTACGGTGACCTGCCCTCGATCCGCTCCTGGATCAACACCCAGGTCGGCGGCCTGCCCGCCTGACCCCGACACCGCTCGATCACGTGGTGCCCGCAGGTCCGAACGTGGACCTGCGGGTACCGCCCCGCTGCGCGGGGCGGCGGGGGAGGGTGCGGGCCGCCGTGGAATAGTGGCTGGTCGTGAAACGGTATGGGGTACTGATCCTGCCTTCGAGTAACCGGGTGTACTCCGGGGCGGCGGTCGAGTTGACGCGGGCGGAGCTGGAGATCTTCGGCGAGACGGTGCTCGGTGGCCGACTCGCGACGGTGGAGACGGCCACCGTGGGTGGGGTCGACTACGTCACCTTCGGGGTCGAGGGCGGGCTGAGTGAGCGGGACGTGGCGCTGCTGAGCAACCTGTCCAGCGCGTACGCGATCTTCGAGTTCGTCGACGACCTGTTGCGTCCGGTGCCGCTGACCCGGCTGGACCGCTACGACGACGACCTGATCACCATCCAGAAGTACCCGGGCAAGACCAACGAGCAGTTCACCAAGCTGCTGCTCAACCTCACCCTGCTCGCCTCGACCTGGGCCGACGAGCTGCTGACCCGGCGGTTTCGGGTGCTCGACCCGCTGTGTGGCCGGGGCACCACGGTGAACCAGGCGATGATGTACGGCTTCCACGCCGCCGGCCTGGACCGCGACAGCAAGGACTTCGAGGCGTACCAGGCGTTCCTCACCACCTGGCTCAAGCGCAAACGGGTCAAGCACCGGGTGCTGGAGTCCGGGCCGGTACGCCGGGAACGCAAGGTGGTCGGCCGTCGGCTGCGGCTGGAGCTGGCCGCCTCGAAGGAGGCGCACAAGGCCGGCGACGTGCAGACCGTGGACGTGGTCAACGCCGACACCACCCGGGTCGGTGAGTTCTTCCGCCCGGAGAGCGTCGACCTGGTGGTCGCCGACGCGCCGTACGGCGTGCAGCACGGCAGCCGTACCGCCGACGGGCTGGCCCGCGACCCCCTGGCCCTGCTCGCCGCAGCCGTACCGGGCTGGGTGCGGCTGCTGCGCCCCGGGGGAGCGCTCGGCATCTCCTGGAACACCAACGTGGCCAGCCGGGAGGCCGCCGCCGAACAGCTGACCGCCGCCGGCCTGACCGTGCTGGACCACGGCCCCTGGCGCACCCTGTCCCACCGCGTGGACCAGGCCATCGTCCGCGACATCCTCGTAGCCCAAAAACCCACCCCCTAACCCCACCCCCACCCTCCCGCCGCACCCTCCCTCCACCCCGGTTCACGTCGATCTTGCACTTTCGGTCGCCGTTACGCGGCTTTTGTGGCTTATACGGCGACACAAAGTGCAAGATCGCCGGGGCGGGGCGGGGCGGGGCGGGGCGGGGCGGGGCGGGGCGGGGGTGGGAGTGGATGTTGACGGGGGTGGGTGGGGGTGGGAATATCGACTGCTATGAGTGTTAGCGCTCACACGGTGGGTGTGCTGCGGGACTAGTGGCAGGAGTGGTGATGGGTACGAAGACACGATGGCTTGCGGTGGTGGCTGCGGTCGGTCTCGCGGTGAGTGCGGTGGTGACAGCCGCGGGCACCGCCAGCGCGGAGTCCAACGGTGGGGTACGGGTGATGCCGCTCGGCGACTCGATCACCGAGGGCACCCAGATCCCGGGCGGCTACCGGATCGGCCTGTGGCAGCGCCTGGTCAACGGCAGATACACCGTGGACTTCGTCGGGTCGCAGTTCAACGGGCCGACCAGCCTCGGTGACCGGGACCATCAGGGGCACCCGGGCTGGCGGATCGACCAGATCGACGCCAACATCGTCAACTGGTTGAACACCCAGCGGCCGCAGACCGTCCTGCTGCACATCGGCACCAACGACATCCTGCAGAACTACCAGGTCAGCACCGCACCGAACCGGCTCTCCACCCTGATCGACCGGATCACCAACACCGCCCCCACCGCGGAGGTGTTCGTCGCGCAGATCATCACCCTCTCGAACACCAACCAGGCGGCGGCCGTACGCACCTTCAACGCGGCGATCCCCGGCATCGTGCAGAGCAAGGTGAACGCGGGCAAGCGGGTCCACCTGGTCAACATGCACGCCGCCCTGACTACGGGCGACCTGATCGACGGCGTCCACCCGACCGCCAACGGCTACGACAAGATGGCCGCGGTCTGGTACAACGCGTTGCAGTCGGTGCCCGGCAGCATCGGTACCCCCGGCAACGGCGGCACTCCCACTCCCACCCCCGTTCCCACCACCACCGCGATCGTCGGCAACCAGTCCGGCCGATGCGTCGACGTGCCGGGCTACAGCACCGCCAACAGCACCCAGTTGCAGTTGTGGGACTGTCACGGCGGCACCAACCAGCAGTGGAGCTACACCTCCGGGCGGGCGCTGACCGTCTACGGCAACAAGTGCCTGGACGCCGAGGGGTACGGCACCTCCCCGGGCACCCGGGTCACCATCTACGACTGCCACGGCGGGACGAACCAGCAGTGGAACCTCAACGCCAACGGCACCATCAGCGGGGTGCAGTCCGGCCTCTGTCTGGACGCCAACGGCGGGGGAACGGCCAACGGCACCCGGCTCGTCCTGTGGACCTGCAACGGCCAGGCCAACCAGCAGTGGAGCCGACGCTAGCGGCAGCCGGCCCTCACCGGCCCCGCCGACGGTGGCCGCGTCCGAGCGTGCGGCCGGCGGTACGACCACCGCCGGCCGCACCGTCAGCGGGAGTGGGCCTGTGGGCGGTCCGGGGTGGAGCCGAAGGCGGTGAGGAAACGGTCCCGGAAGGAGTCCATCGGCCAGACCGGGGCGGCGGGATCCGGGGTGAGGCCGTCCTGCCAACCCCAGTCGGCGATCCGCTCCAGGACGGCGGGATCCTTCGCGAGCAGGTGGATCGGCACGTCCGAGCTGGCATTGTCCCCGGTGATCACCGGGGCGGGCTGGTGGTCACCGACGATCACCAGCACGGTGTCGTCGTCGCCGTAGGTCTCCAGGTAGGAGATCAGGGTGCGCAGGGTGTAGCTGACCGCGTGCCGGTAACCCGTGCGGGCCTGTGCCGTCGGCGTACCGATGATGCCCTTGCGGAACACCTCGCCGTCGTCGATGTCCGCCCAGTCGACCAGCGAGGGCACCTTCGTCCAGGGGGAGTGGCTGGAGACCAGGGCCAACTCGGCCATCACCGGACGGTCCCGTGGGCCGACCCGCTCCCGGTGGTGGAACTCGTTGATGGCGTACTGGTCCGGCATCGGGGAGAAGGCGAACCTGGGGCCCCGGTAGCCGAGGTCGGGGCCGTTGTAGAACTGTTCGTAGCCGTAGAACTTCCCCTCCGGCCAGGCCTGGTTGACCGCCGGCATCACCCCGACGGTACGCCAGCCGGCGCCCTGGAAGGCTTCCCCCAGGGTGAACCGGTCACTGGCCAGCAGGCTCTTGTGCCGCTGGTTGTTGTCGATCCACAGCCCGGACAGCAGAGTGGCGTGCGCCAGCCAACTGCCGCCGCCGATGGTCGGCGAGGTGAGGAATCCGCTGCGCGAGGAGAACCCGGCCGCCTGCAACCGGCCGGCGCCGTCGTCGAGCAGTCGCTGCACCGAGGCGAACTCCGGGTCGGAGACGGCGTCCCGGCCGTAGCTCTCCACGAAGGCGATCAGGACGTCCTTGCCCCGCAGCCCGGTCAGCAACTGGTCGGCCCGTACGTCCCGGAACTGGTCGGTCCCCACCTCGTTGCGGAAGGCCGCCCGGTCGTTGATCCGCTCGCGTACCTCCGCCAGGTGGTCGTAGACGATCGCGCTGGCGTTGGTGTCGGCGACCAGCACCCCGGTCACGATCCGCGCCTGGAAGGCGGCGAGCAGGGCCCACACCAGCACCAGCGACGCCAGGACCCGGGTGCTGCCGGTGCGGTGGCGCACCAGCAACCCGGACAGTCGTACGGTGGACAGGGCGGTGAGCACCGGCAAGGCCACCAGCACCAGCACCACCCCCACGGCGATGGCGGTCGCGGCCGGTCGGCCGATCGACTCGGCCACGAAGGCGAACGCCTCGTCCAGCAGGGACCAGTCCAGCACCAGGTCGAACGGGCGGCCCAACGAGGAGTAGAAACCCAGATCGCCGATCTTCACCAGCACGACCAGGCCGAGCAGCAGCCCGGCCAGGGCGGCGATCATCCGGCGGGGTCGGCCGGGCAACGTGAGCAGTGCGGCGGCGAGCAGCAGAGCCTCCAGCGGGATCCGCAGGAAGGCCCCGGGCTGCATCCGCCAGGGCTGGTGGGGCAGGGTGAAGGCGGCCAGTACGAGGGCGACGGCCAGCACGGTGACCACTCGGGACAGCACCCGCCGACGCCGGCTGACCGGTCTGTCGCCGGTGGCCCCCTCGGCTGCGGAGTCGATCGTGGGGTGGCTCTCGTCGGCGCTGGTCGTCAGCACCGGATCAGAGGTCGACAACTGGTTTCTCCCGATCAGCGCAGCGACAGCACGGGCGCGGCGGACAGGTCGCGTTCCTCGACCCGGTCGAGGGGGCGTACCCCCCGGGGTGCGGTCGCCACGACGATCGCGGCGGCGGTACGCGGCACCCGGTGCCGCCACAGCCAGACCACGTCCCGACCGAACGACTCGACCAGCAGACCGAGCGCCACCACCAGCAGCAGGGTGTTCACCGGCGCGGGCAGCACCGGGGAGGCGGCGACGGCCAGGGTGATCCCCTGGACGGCGGCGACCACCTTGCGCCAGTACCGGTACGGCAGTCGGGCGTCCATCCAGGGCAGCACCCCGCCGGCGGCGAGGAAGGCGTACCGCATCAGGCCGATGGCGAGCACCCAGATCCCGACGGTGGGCGCCACGTAGATGCTCAGCACCAGCACCAGGATCGAGTCGACCTCCATGTCGAAGCGGGCGCCGAACGCGCTGGCCGTGCCGGTGCGGCGGGCCACCTTGCCGTCCACGGCGTCCAACGCCAACGCCACCGCGGCCAGCCCGCCCAGCATCGCCGCCGGGGCGGGCCGACCGGTGAGCAGGGCCTCGGCGATCAGTGCGGTCACCGCCCCGACCAGCAGGCCACGACCCATGGTGACCCAGTCGGCCGGGCCCAGCCGGGGTGAGCCGGCGCGCCCCAGTCCCCGCAGCAGCGCCAGGCAGGTCCCGACCCCGTACGCCAGGCCCGCCAGCCAGCCCGGGACACCGAGACCCACCGTCATGGCGAGCCCGGCCAATAGGACAACCTGGACGATCAGCCCGATGTACGGACCGGTTCGAACTGTGGACACCGTGCCTCCGTGTTTATGATCGACGACCCCTGTCAAGAAGTACGGAAAACATGACGGATCGGTTCGGTCCGGACGCAGGTGAGGAGGATTGCCCGTGACGCGACCCGCCCGCGCCTTCTGGCTGCGCGCACCCGGTGCGGGAGAGCTCCGTCCGGTGACGCTACCCGAGCCCGGCCCGGACGAGGTGCAGGTACGCGCCCTGTTCTCCGGAGTCAGCCGGGGCACCGAGACCCTGGTCTTCGCCGGTCAGGTGCCGGAAAGCCAGTACGCCACGATGCGCGCCCCCTTCCAGGAGGGCGACTTCCCGGCCCCGGTCAAGTACGGCTACCTCAGCGTCGGCGAGGTCGAGCGAGGACCGGCCCACCTGCGCGGACGTACGGTGTTCTGCCTGTATCCACACCAGAGCGCCTACGTGGTGCCGGCCGACGCGGTGACTGTCGTACCGGAGCAGGTGCCGGCCTCCCGCGCGGTGCTGGCCGGCACGGTGGAAACCGCGGTCAACGCACTGTGGGACGCGCCACCGTTGCTCGGCGACCGGGTCAGTGTGGTCGGCGCAGGCATGGTCGGTTGCGCCGTGGCGGCCCTGCTGGCCCGCTTCCCCGGGGTGGCGGTGGAACTGATCGACACCGACCCGACCCGGGCCGAGGTGGCCGCCGCCCTCGGGGTCGACTTCGCCGCGCCGCAGGCCGCGACCGGCGGGCGGGACCTGGTGGTGCACGCCAGCGCCAGCGCCGCCGGCCTGCAACTCGGCCTGGACCTGCTGGCCCCCGAGGGGACCGTGCTGGAACTGAGCTGGTACGGCGACCGAGCCGTGCAGTTGTCCCTGGGGGCGGCGTTCCACTCCGGACGGCTGACCATCCGCAGCAGCCAGGTCGGCCGGATCGCCCCCGCCCGGCGCGGCAGCCGGGAGTACGCCGACCGGATGGCACTGGCCCTGGAGCTGCTGGCCGACCCGGTGTTCGACACCCTGATCACCGGGCGGTCGACCTTCGCGGAACTGCCCGAGGTCCTCGCCCGACTCAGCGCGGGCAGCCTGCCCGCGCTGTGCCACCTCATCACCTACGACGGGGAGTGAATCCGTGTTCGGTGTGACCGTCCGTGACCACATCATGATCGCCCACAGTTTCCGGGGCGAGGTCTTCGGCCCCGCGCAGCGGCTGCACGGTGCGACCTTCGTGGTCGACGCCACCTTCCGCCGCCCGGATCTCGACCCCGACGGCATCGTGGTCGACATCGGGCTGGCCACCGACCAGCTCAAGGCGGTGCTGGCCGAGCTGAACTACCGCAACCTGGACGAGGAGCCTGCCTTCGCCGGCACCAACACCACCACGGAGGTGCTGGCCCGCACCATCGCCGACCGGCTCGCCGACCGGGTGCACGCCGGTGACCTCGGGGCGGGGGCGCACGGGCTGACCGGCCTCACGGTGACCCTGCACGAGTCGCATGTCGCCTGGGCCAGTTACGAACGGTCACTGTCGGGGGCGAGCGGCACCGGCGCCTGACGTGCCGACCGTGCACGTGGTCCTGCCCGGCGACATCGACGACCCGGCCACCCCCAGCGGCGGCAACGGCTACGACCGGCGGGTCTGCGCCGGACTGGCCACCGCCGGCTGGTCGGTCCACGAGCATCCCGTACCAGGATCGTGGCCGACACCGGCTCCGGCGGAGCAGACCCGGCTCGCCGAACTGCTCACCACCCTGCCCGAGGGTGCCCTGGTCCTGATCGACGGGCTGGTCGCCTCGGTGGTGCCGGACGTACTGGCGGCACACGCCGGACGGCTGCGTCTGGTTCCGCTGGTGCACCTGCCCCGCGACGACGACACCGAGGCGCGGGCCCTGGCCGGCGCCACCGTCATCATCGCCACCAGCACCTGGACCCGGGACCGGCTGCTGCACCGGTACGCACTACCGCCGTCGCTGGTGCACGTCGCCGCCCCCGGGGTGGACCCGGCGCCTCCGGTGACCGGCAGCCCGGCCGGGTCGGCGCTGCTCTGTGTCGCCGCGGTCGCCGCCCACAAGGGCCAGGACCTGCTGGTCGAGGCGCTGGCGGCGGTGGCCGACCGGCCCTGGACCCTGACCTGCATCGGCCCCCTGCACCGGGAACCGGACTTCGTCGACCGGCTCCGCACCCGGATAGCCACCCACCGCCTGGGTGACCGGATCCGGCTGACCGGTCCGCTGACCGGTGACCGGCTGGCCGCCGTCTACGCCGCCGCCGACCTGCTGGTGCACCCCTCACGGGGGGAGACCTACGCGATGGTGGTCACCGAGGCCCTGGCCCGCGGCATCCCGGTGCTGGCCACCGAGGTCGGTGGCCTGCCCGACACCCTCGGCCGGGTAGCCGGGGAACGCCCGGGGATGCTGGTGCCCCCGGAGCAGCCGCAGGCGCTGGCCGAGGCGCTGCGGCGCTGGCTGGACGACGCGACCCTGCGTGAGCGACTGCGTCGCACCGCCGCCCGGCGACGGGCCACCCTCGACGACTGGACCAGCACCACCGTCCGGATCACCACGGCCCTGGAAGAGGCGATGGCGTCATGACCGAACACCAGACAGTCCAGGAGGTACCCATCGAGCTGCCGCCGGACTTCGCCCAGTGGCTGGCCCTGCGGGAACCGGCCGACGTGGCCGCCCGCGCCACCGACCTGGTCGAGGCGGTACGCGCCACGCTGACCGGAGACCGGCCGTACGTGGTGCACGACCTCGGGGCCGGCACCGGGTCGTTGGGCCGCTGGCTGGCCCCGCTGCTGCCCGGCCCGCAACACTGGATCCTGCACGACCAGGACCCCGACCTGCTGGCCCGGGCCCGGGCGAACATGCCCACCCTCGCCGCCGACGGCGCCCCGGTGACGGCGCAGACCCGCCGGGGTGACCTGACCCGGCTGCGCGCCACCGACCTGGCGGGTGCGGCGCTGGTCAGCGCCTCGGCCCTGCTCGACATGCTGACCGTTGCCGAGATCGACCGGCTGGTAGCGGCCTGCGCGGGAGCCGGCTGCCCGGCCCTGTTCCTGGTCTCGGTCACCGGCACCGTGCGGCTGACCCCGGCCGACCCCCTCGACGCCGAGATCGCGGAGGCGTTCAACGCCCACCAGCGTCGTGCCGTGGGCGGCCGACAGCTGCTCGGGCCCGACGCCGTGGAGGCCTGTGCCGCCGGGTTCATTCGGCACGGGATGACCGTGCGGACCCGGCCCAGCCCCTGGCGGCTGGGACCGGAGCAGGCCGCTCTGACCGCGCAGTGGTTCGACGGCTGGCTCGAGGCGGCCTGCGCGCAACACCCGGAACTGGTCGGCCGGACCCGCGAGTACGCCCAGCGTCGGCGGGAGGAGGCTAACGCGGGCCGACTCGGGGTACTGGTCGACCACACCGACCTGCTGGCCGTACCTCGTTGAACCGGCGGCGTGCCGGTTACGTGCGTACAGTCAGGAAAAGATCACCATGCCGGGGAGGCTTGCGTGGCGGATGAAGCTGGTGGCGTCGGGTCCCCGGCCGCCCCGGCCGGCCGGTCCTTCTGGGGCTGGCTGCGCCTGACGCTCGGGCTCGCCGTACTGGTGGGGCTGCTGTGCTGGCTGGGCGTCGGCCCCTTCCTGGCCGGGCTGCGTCTGATCGACGCCCCCGCCCTGGCCGCCGCCCTGGCCATCGGGGTACTCACCACGGTCTGTGCCGCCTGGCGGTGGAGCCTGGTGGCCGGTGGCCTCGGGGTGCCGCTGCCGCTGCGCGAGGCGGTGGCCCACTACTACCGGTCGGTGTTCCTCAACGCCACCCTGCCCGGCGGGATCCTCGGCGACGTGCACCGGGCGGTACGCCACGGCCGTGACGTCGGTGACCTGGGTCGGGGCATCCGGGCCGTGGTCTGGGAGCGGGTAGCCGGTCAGGTGGTGCTGGTAGCCCTGGCCGTGGTGCTGCTGTTCGCCTTCCCGTCGCCGGTGCGGCCCTACCTTCCAATGGCCACCGCGGTCGTGCTGGCCGCGCTGATCGCCGTGGTGCTGGCCGCCCGCCTGCTGCCGGACTCCGGCGCCTCCCGGTTCACCCGTACCCTGGTCGGCGCCGTGTCCGACGTGCGTGCCGGGCTGCTGGGCCGACGGATCTGGGCCGGGGTGCTGGTCGCCTCCGCCCTGGGGGTCGCCGGGCACCTGGCCACCTTCCTGGTGGCCGCCCGCACGGTCGGTTCCACCGCCCCGCTGACCCTGCTGCTGCCGTTGACCCTGCTGGCCCTGCTCGCGATGGGGGTGCCGGCCAATGTCGCCGGGTTCGGCCCCCGCGAGGGGGTGGCCGCGTGGGCCTTCGCCGCCGCCGGCCTGACCGCCGCCGAGGGGGTGGCCACCGCAACGGTGTACGGCGCCCTGGTGCTCGTCGCGAGCCTGCCGGGAGCGGCCGTGCTGCTGGCCCGTCGTGTCCGTGTACCCGCCACCGTATGACGAGGAGAGCCATGTCCGAATCACTGCCTGTCGCCACCATCCGGACGCAGGTCACCGTGCCGCTGCGCTTCTCCGACGGCTACCGCACCACCGCCCGGCTGCACACCTTCGACGGGCTGGTCGACGGCCGCGAACACCTGGCCTTCGCCCTCGGTGACCACACCAACGGCGCGGTGCCGCTGGTCCGTCCACACAGCGAGTGCCTGACCGGCGACGTGTTCGGCAGCCAGCGCTGCGACTGCGGCCCCCAGTTGCGCGAGGCCGTGCAGCGCATCGCCGAGGTCGGGGGGTACCTGCTCTACCTGCGGCAGGAGGGTCGCGGCATCGGGCTGTACGCCAAGCTCGACGCCTACGCCCTGCAGGACGCCGGGCTGGACACCTTCGAGGCCAATGTGGCCCTGGGGCATGACGAGGACGAGCGGGACTACACCGTCGCCGCGCAGATGCTCGCCGCCCTGGGGGTCGGGCCGATCGCGGTGCTGACCAACAACCCGGAGAAGACCGACCAGCTCAGCCGGCTCGGCGTCACCGTGACCGAGCAGGTGCCGACCGGGGTGTTCCTCTCCCCGGCCAACGCCGACTACCTAGCGGCGAAGGCCAGCCGCGCCGCCCGCGCCGCCGACCTCCCCGCCGTCCGGTGACCGGCCGGTCACCGGCCCGTCGGCCGTACGTGCTGCTCAGCTGCGCCACCTCGATCGACGGCTACATCGACGACGCCAGCGACGAACGGCTGATGCTGTCCAACGACGCCGACCTGGACCGGGTAGACGAGGTACGCGCCAGCTGCGACGCCATCCTGGTGGGCGCCGGTACCGTCCGTCGCGACGACCCCCGCCTGCTGGTGCGCTGCGCGGACCGCCGCGCCGACCGGGTGGCCCGTGGCCTGCCGGAGTCCCCGATCCGGGTGACCGTGACCGGCTGCGGGGACCTGGACCCGACGGCCCGGTTCTTCACCGTCGGTGACACCGAGCGGATCGTCTACTGTGCCAGCGCCGCCCTGGAGAAGACCCGGCACCGGCTGGGGGATCGGGCCACAGTGGTCGACGCCGGTGACCCGATCGACCTGGCAGGGGCCCTGGCCGACCTGGCCGACCGGGGGGTACGCCGGCTGCTGGTGGAAGGTGGTGCCCTGGTCCATGGCCAGTTCCTCACCGCGGGGCTGGCCGACGAACTGCACCTGGTGGTGGCCCCCTTCTTCGTGGGCGACCGTCGGGCACCCCGCTTCGTCGGTGACGGCCGGTTCCCGTGGCATTCCGCCCGACGGGCCCAGGTGGTCGAGGCTCGCCAGATCGGCGACGTGGTGCTGACCCGCTACGCCCTGTCGGAACGCTGCGAGCTGGCCTGAGCGTCCGGGTCCCCTCGTGGTGACGGTCTCCGGCCCTGTCGAGCTGATAGCACTGACGGGTCGAGCACCGAGACGCCGGTGAGCCGGTCGGCGCGGTACCAGCAGCCGTCGCTACCTGTTGGGGCAGGGGCATCGCGGAGCACCAGGATGTGGTTACCTGCTGACATGCCGCATCCCATCATGTTCGACGAGGCGGACCCGCTGCTGGGTCGGCTGCGGGCGCTCGCCCTGGCCTTTCCTGACGCGGCCGAGAAGGTGTCCCATGGGCGTCCGGCCTTCTTCACCACCAAGGTCTTCGCCTACTACGGCGGTTCGCTGAAGGTCGACGGCGTCTACCGCCAGCACGACCAGTCGGTGATCGTGCTGGTCGACCCCGAGGAGCGTACGGCCCTGCTGACGGAGGAGCGGTGCTTCGTGCCGGCCTACCTGGGGGCGTACGGGTGGGTGGGGGTGGACCTGACCGACGACACCGACTGGGACGAGGTCGGTGAGCTGCTCGACGCCAGCTACCGATTGACGGCCGGGGCCCGCAGGATCGCCCGGCTCGACTCCCGAGGGTCCTGAGCACCCCCGCGGCTCAGCCGAAGGCACCGGCGCGGGCTGCGATGGCCACGCTGTGGGCGACCTGTTCGGGAAGGCGGGAGTCGGCTGCGGACCGCAGGAGTACCAGCTCGTGATACAGCGGGGCGGTCGCCGCGATGAGCAGCCGGCGGGCATCGGTGGCCGCCGGGATCTCGCCCCGGTCGACGGCGCGTCGCACGATGTCGGTGCAGCGGTCGTACCGGTCCGTCCAGAAGGCACGTAGGGCGGTGGCCGCCTGCCCGGATCGGAACGAGGCGACGATCAGCGCGACCGTCACCGGGTCGCCGGTCAGCCCGGCGTAGAGCTCCTGGTTGACCGCGACCAGGTCACCCTCCAGTGAACCGGTGTCCGGCGGGCGCCAGGTGTCGACGCTCGCCTCGTGCAGCACGTCGGCCAGCAGGCCACCGACATCCCGCCAGCGTCGGTACACCGTCGTGCGGTGTACGCCGGAACGCTCGGCCACCACCTCGATGCTCAGCGAGTCGTAGCCGTGCTGCACCAACTGGGCGAGGGCGGCGTCCAGCACCCGGCGGCGGACCGCCGCGCTGCGCCCGCCGGGTCGGCGGGCCCGGGCGGTCATCGGGTCCTCGGGAAGTTCGCTTGTCGGTCGTGGCGACGCCATGCCAGGATGCTAACGCTACACTTGTAGCTTTAGCGAACGGGGGGACTTTCATGACACCTGACCCCATGACACCTGACCCCATGGCCCTGCACCCGCTGCCGCTGCATCCCCGTGTGGTGTTCCTCAAGCCGCTGATCACCACCCCCACGATCGTCGTCGGGGACTACACCTACTACGACGATCCCGACGACCCGACCGGCTTCGAGCGACACAACGTGCTCTACGGCTACGGGCCGGAGCAGCTGATCATCGGCAGGTTCTGCGCGATAGCGGCCGGGACCCGGTTCCTGATGGCCGGCGGCGATCACCCGGTCCTGGGTCCCTCCACCTTCCCGTTCACCCTCTTCGGCGGCGAATGGACCGAGCGGACCCTCGAGGTCGTGAACACCATGCCGAGCCGCGGCGACACCGTCGTCGGCAACGACGTCTGGTTCGGCTACCGGTCCACCCTCATGCCGGGAGTACGCATCGGCGACGGGGCGATCATCGCGGCCGGGGCGGTGGTCACCACGGACGTCCCGCCCTACACCATCGTCGGCGGGAACCCGGCCCGACCGATCCGGCAACGCTTCAGCGACGAGGACGTTCACCGGCTGCGGCGGGCCGCCTGGTGGGACTGGCCGGTCGACCTGATCACTGCGCACTGCCGCACCCTGATGGCCGGCACCCCGGCCGAGATCGAAGCCATCGCCGTCGAGAACGGACTGACC
The DNA here is from genome assembly GCF_049844505.1 of Micromonospora sp. DT229. Classification (NCBI taxonomy): domain Bacteria; kingdom Bacillati; phylum Actinomycetota; class Actinomycetes; order Micromonosporales; family Micromonosporaceae; genus Micromonospora; species Micromonospora sp. DT229. Next base: position 19,824 of record NZ_JBNCLD010000007.1, read on the forward strand.
CGATGACCTTGGTCCAGGAGTACCCGGTGGCCGACCCCGGTGCCGGCCCGTACGGCATCACCACCGGCCCCGACGGTGCCCTGTGGTTCACCCTCGTCCACGCCGGCCAGATCGGACGCATGATCCCGGGGGAGGAGCCCACCATCTACCAACTCGACCCGGCCGGAGCGCCCACGATGATCACCACCGGCCCTGCTGGTGCCCTCTGGTTCACCGAGTCCCGGGCCCACCACATCGGCCGGATCACCCCCGAGGGCGCCATCACCGAGTTCCCGCTACCGGACCGCGCCGCCCGACCGCACGCCATCACCGGTGACGCCAACGGCAGTCTGTGGTTCACCGAGTGGGCCGGCAACCGGATCGGCTCCATCACCCCGGACGGGACCATCGACCTCCACGACCTGCCCACCTCCCGCTCGGAGCCGCACGGCATCACCCTCGGCCCCGACGGTGCCCTGTGGACGGCACTGGAAATCGGCACCCTGGCCCGCATCGCCATCCCCGGACGATGACGGCGACGCGGACCGACCTGACGCGAATCCTCAGGGAATGAGTCGATCTAGCAGTTCGAACCGCTCGTACGGCTGGTCGTGGTCGCCGAAGTGTCCGTCGTCGCGCACGATCTGGGTGCCGCCGAGCCGCTCGAACATGGCCCGGCCCTGCCGGTCGTCGCAGCCGTACGGATCGGTGCGGGAGTTGACGAAGTAGATGTCCCGCACATGGTCCCGGATCGCGGCCCAGTCGTAGCTCTGTTGCAGGACCGGCTCCTCCTCCGTGTTGGGTGGGGTGCAGTAGCCAGCCACCAGGATCGCCTGGGCCACGGTCACCTCCAGCTGCTCCAGGAGGGCGAGCAGCAGGGCCGCCCCGCCGGAATGACCCACCAGGACGGTGTCCTCGTCGAAGGTGTGGCTGCTCAGCACCTTCGGCAGCAAGGTGGTGATCGGCTCGATGTTGATGCCCGGATGGTGCGGCACCTCGACGGCGTATCCCCGGGTGGCCAGCCGCCCGGCCAGCCAGGGATACCAGCAGTTGTCCGGGCTACCGCCGGTCCCGTGGAAGATGATCGCGTTACGTCCCACCGTTTCCCCTTCGAGTCTCGCCGATCCAATCACCCGGGTCCGACACGATCGGCGGCCCGCTTCACCGCCCCCGCGCCGAGACGGCGGCGGGAGCGCCGTCGGCGGAGTGCGGGGTGCGGTCGAGGAACATCAGCCGGGCCCGCTTGTCCGGCAGGTCGATCAGCGGCCCTTCGACGAATCCGGCCCGCTTCAGCCGGGCGATCGCCTTGTCGTTGCGGGCGTCCGGCTCCATCACCAGCCGCAGCCGGGTGGGGTCGGTGAAGACGAAGGCGATGAACTCGGCCAGCAGGGTGCCGGTGAAGCCCGGCTCGGGGCGTACCGGGGTGCCGATCAGCAGGTGACCGCCGTGGTCGCCGGGACGTACCGGGTAGCACTCGCCGACCGGGTCGTGTTCGGGCTGGTAGGTCTGGAACAGCGCCACCGGCTGCCCGTCGCGCAGGGTCAGCCAGGCGTGATGGGTGGGCAGGGAGTCGACGTACCGGTAGATCTCGGCCACCCGGGCGCGGTCGGCGTCGCCCATCCCCCAGAACCGGGCCCGCTCTTGGCTGGTCCAGCCGTGGATGACCTCGGCGTCGGCGTCCGGGTCGACCGGCCGGAAGGTGACCGTCCCGAAGCCGGGGACCTGCCGCTGGTAGTGGTCAGTCATCGGGCTCCTCGGTCAGCCGGTCCCAGTCGCAGGTCACCTCGATCAGCTCACCGCGTACCCACAGGGGTAGTTGGTCCTCGTGGTGTGGTCCGGCGCCGGTGGCGCCCAGCGGCACCACCCACCGGCTGTTCTCCCGCCGGCCCAGGTCCCACACGTAGCGGGCGGACGGGCCGCGCCCACACAGGTCGGTGACCCCGGGCAGGCTGGAGGTGGCCAGCACGCAGTCGTGGTCCCCGGCCAGTTCCGGTCCCGGCGGGGCGGCCGGATCGGGCCGGGCCCGCCACGGCGCCAGCCGGTGCCGCTCGCCCCAGCGGCGGGTGTCGCCGGTCGCCGCGACCTGTTCGGCCGCCGCCCGCACCAGCTCCACCGGGTCCAGGCCGGGCAGGTCGGCGCGGAGCAGGGAAGGCAGGGCGTACCCGATCCGGGTAGGCAGGGTAAACCAGGGCGCGAACACCTCCGGGTGGGCCGGTGGTGCGGTCAGCTCCGCCAGCGTCGGGTGGGCGGCGAGCGCGTGGACCACCGCCGCCCGCAGGTCGGCGAAGCGGGCCGCGTCCAGGCTGTCGGCGGCCATCCGGCGGTCCCAGCGCAGCAGCCGATCCCGCAGCGCCTGCCCCGGGGCGCTGAGTCCGTCGGCGTCGGCCAGCAGGTCCAGCAGGGGACCGGCCGCCGCCAGGTAGGTGTCGGTGTGTACGGAGGCCATCTGCTCGGCCCGCCAGTCGGTGCGCTCGCCGAGCAGCTCACGGATCCGGTCGGCCCGGTACGGCGGGGCGTACTCGACACCGAGGCCGGCGGAGATGCTGCGTTCGTTGGCCATCACCGCCACCTGGTCGACCGGGCGCTTCGGCATCGGATGCCAGCCCTGCCAGGCGTACCCCGGCTCCCAGGCGGGCACCACCCGCAACCCGTTGTCCGGGTGGCGGCGGGGCACCCGGCCGGCCACCCGGTGCAGCAACCCACCGGCGGTGTCCGCGGCCAGCACCACGTTGACCGGCTCCACCCACCCGTCGAGGGCGGTGTCCAGGTCGTCGACCGTACGGGCGCGCAGCAGGGCGGGCAGTACGGCGAAACCCAGGTCGCCGGTGACCCGGGGCGGATACCGCAGGCTGACGGTCACCTCGGGCTGCTCGTCCGGACCCCCGGAGATCACCGGCCCCCGGTCGGTCTCGATCACCTCGACCTCGACCGGTGCGCCACCGGCCACCTCGATGGTCTCGACCTGCCGGTGCGCCGGCTGCCACCCCTGCGGCCCGTACGCCTGCACCAGTTCACCGTGGCGGCGCAGTCGTTCGGCGTACACGTCCTGGTAGTCGGCGGAGGCGTTGGTGATGGCCCAGGCGACCGTGCCGGCGTGCCCGAAGTGGGCGATGCCCGGTACCCCCGGCACGGCGAAGCCGAGCACGTCGTACTCCGGGCAGGCCAGCCGGATCTGCTGGTAGATGCCGGGGGCCTCGATGAACCGGTGCGGGTCACCGGCGATCAACGCCGCCCCGGTGGCGGTGCGGTCGGCGGTGAGCAGCCAGCCGTTGCTGCCGGAGGTGAGGTGCCCGTCGACGGCGAACAGTCGGGCCGCACCCGGGCCGAGTCGGCGGATCACGTGTTCGCGCCAGAGCTTGCCGGGGAAACCGGCGAAGAGCACATGATGACCGAGCCAGATCGCCAGCGGCGTCCACGGCTCCCAGCGTCCGGGGCTCAGCCCGGTGGCGGCGAACTCGGGGGCCCGCGCCGCCCCGGCGGCCAGCCCGGCGTTGACCCCCTCGACATAGCGACCCACCCACGCGGCGGTAGCCGGGTCCAGGGCGGCGTGGCAGCGGCGGGCGGTGTCGTCCAGGCGTACCCGGCGGGCGAAGCTGTCCCAGGCCAACGCCTCCGGCCCCAGGAAGGCGGCGCTGGTGCCCTGGGACCGGTGCCGTTCCACCTCGATCTGCCAGGCCCGGTCCCGCGCGGTGACCTGGCCCTGGGCGAAGGCCAGGGTCAGGTGATCGTCGGCGCGCAGGTGCGGAATGCCGTACGCGTCGCGGTACCGCCTGCTCATGCCCGGCCTGCGGTGCGGACCCGGGCGGCCGGGATGACCAGGGGGGTGCCGGTCTCCGGGTCGTCGATGACCCGGCAGGGCAGCCCGAAGACCTCCTCGACCAGTTCGGCGGTGACGATCCGGCCGGGTTCCCCGGCGGCCACCACCCGCCCGTCGCGCATCGCGATCAGGTGGGTGGCGTAGCGGGCGGCGTGGTTGAGGTCGTGCAGCACCGCGACCAGGGTGCGGCCCTGTTCCTCGTGCAGCCGGGCGCACAGGTCGAGTACCTCGATCTGGTGGGCGATGTCCAGGTAGGTGGTCGGCTCGTCGAGCAGCAGCAGCGGGGTCTGCTGGGCCAGCGCCATGGCCAACCAGACCCGTTGCCGTTGGCCGCCGGAAAGCTCGTCGACCAGCCGGTCGGCCAGGTCGGCGACCCCGGTCGCGGCCATCGCCTCGGCCACGATCCGTTCGTCCTCGCGGGACCACTGACGCAGCAGCCCCTGGTGCGGGTAGCGACCCCGGGCCACCAGGTCGGCCACCCCGATGCCGTCCGGTGCGATCGGTGACTGGGGGAGCAGTCCGAGGGTACGGGCCACCGCCCGGGCCGGTCGTCGCGCAATGTCCTCCCCGTCCAGCAGCACCGCCCCGGCGGACGGTTTCAACAGCCGGGACAACGCCCGCAGCAGGGTGGACTTGCCGCAGGCGTTCGGGCCGATGATGACAGTGAAGGACTGGTCCGGCACCTTGACGGTCAGGTCCTCGGCGACGATCCGCCGTTCGTAGGCCAGCCGTAGTCCGCTGCCACCCAGCCGGGAGGTCGGCATACCTGTCGCTCCGTTCTCGTCGTCGCCGGTCACAGCCGGCCGGCCCGGCGTTCGGTGGCCAGCAGCCAGACCAGGTACCCGCCGCCGAGCACTCCGGTCACCACCCCGACCGGCAGTTGGCTGGGGAAGGCCCGCTGGGCCACCTGGTCGGCGACCACGATGATCAACGCGCCGATGATCGCGGCGGGCAGCAGGTTGGTGCCGGGTGCCCGGGTCAGCCTACGGGCCAGGTGCGGGGCGGTGAGGGCGACGAAGGACACCGGCCCGGCGGCGGCCGCCGACAGGGAGACCAGCAGCACCGCAGTGGCCAGCAGCAGCATCCGCAGCCGGGGCACCGGTACCCCGAGCCCGGCGGCCGTGTCGTCGCCCAACTCGGTCATCCGCAGGGCCGGGCCGCAGGCCAGCAGCACCGGCAGGGCGACCGCCAGGGCGGCCAGCAGCGGGGTGGCCTCGGACCAGCCTCTCCCGTCCAGGCTGCCGGTGAGCCAGAGCATGGCCCGGGCCGCCTCCATCAGCGGGGCGCGGGTCAGCAGGTACCCGTTGACGCCGGTGAGGATGGCCGACACGCCGATGCCGACCAGCACCAGCCGGTAGCCGTGTACCCCGCGTCGCCAGGCGACCAGGTAGATCAGCAGGCCGGTGAGCACCCCGCCGACCGCGGCGGCCCCGGCCAGGGCGGCGCTGCTGCCGCCGACGACCACCACGATCAGCGCGCCGGTCGCCGCCCCCTGGGTGAAGCCGAGCACGTCCGGGCTGCCCAGCGGGTTGCGGACCAAAGCCTGGAACACCGCACCGGCCAGACCCAGGGCGGCGCCCACGGCCAGCGCGGTGACCAGCCGGGGCAGGCGGAGTTGGGTGACGATGAAGTCCTCGGCCGGGCTGCCGCCCCCGGTCAGGGTGCGCAGCACGTCGGCCGGGGACATCGGATAGTCGCCGTGGCCGACCGCCAGAACCCCGACGGCCAGGGCCAGCAGCACCCCGGTCGCCCCGACGGCCAGGGCGCGCAGGTGCAGCCGCAGCGAGAGCCCACCGGGAACCCGAATCACGATCATGGGCGGGCCGTCCTGGTCCGGGTCACCAACCACAGGAAGAGGGGACCGCCGACCACGGCGGTGACCAGCCCCACCTGCAACTCGCCCGGGCGGCCCAGGACCCGGCCGAGCACGTCGGCGCCGAGCAGCAGCACCGGCGCCAGCAGCGCACAGTACGGCAGCAGCCAGCGCAGGTCCGGCCCGGTGAGGGTACGCACCAGGTGCGGCACCAGCAGCCCGACGAAGACGATCGGCCCGCAGGCGGCGGTGGCGGCGCCGCAGAGCAGCGTGATGGCGGCGATCACGGCAGCCCGGATCAGGGTGGGGCGGGCCCCCAGGGCGCGGGCGGTGTCGTCGCCGAGGGCCAGGGCGTTGAGCGGTCGCGCGGCGGCCAGGGCGGCCACCAGGCCGACCGCGATGAAGGGCAGGACCCGCCGTACGGTGGCGTCGTCGGCGCTGGCCAGGGAGCCGACCGTCCAGAACCGCAGTCGTTGCAGCCCGGCGGAGTCCAGCAGCATCACCGCGCTGACGTAGGAGTACAGGGCCGCGTTGAGGGCCGCACCGGCCAACGCCAGCCGGGCCGGGGTGGCGGTCCGGCCCCCACCGACGGCGTAGACGCCCACGGTGACCGCGGCGGCCCCGGCCAGGGCGAACCAGACCTGACCGGTCCCGCCACCCACCCCGAACAGCAACGAGGCCGTGGCGATCGCGGCGGCGGCCCCGGCGTTGATGCCGAGCAGACCGGGGTCGGCCAGGGGGTTGCGGGTCAGCGCCTGCATCGCCGCGCCGGCCATGCCGAGGGCGGTTCCGGCGAGCAGCCCGAGCAGGGTGCGGGGCAGCCGCATCTCGCGCACCACGGCGTAGTCGGCGACCCCGGGGTCGGTGAGGGCGGCCCACACCTGCGGCAGGGGGATCGGCTTGGCGCCGACGGCGATGCTGAGCACCGCCACCGTCACCAGAGCCACCGCGGCGGCGGCCAGGCCGGCGGCCCGGTAGGCCACCCGGGGCGATCGGGGTGGTGGTTGCGCCCGGGACGGCGTCTCGGCTGGTGAGGACTCGATGACGGACAGGGTGGGCTCCAGTGCGGTGCGAAACGCCGAGCGGGAACTTGACAGGAAGTTAGGTTAGGTTAACCTAACGCCGGTTGTTATCGCCACCTGTGGACCTGATCGGAAGACGACACCATGCCTGATCCCGTTACCGCACGCCGGCTGTCCCGTCGGGGCCTGCTGGCCGCCGGTGGCGCCGCCACCCTAGCCGCCCTGCTCGCCGGATGCGGCCGGGAAGAGGACCCGAAACCCCGCAACGGCAGTAGTTCCGGACCCTGGTCGTTCACGGACGACCGGCCCGAGACGGTCACCGCGCAGGCCCGCCCGGCCCGGGTGGTGGCCTTCACCGGCTCGGCCGCCGCGCTGGTCGATTTCGGACTAGGACCCGAGGTGGTCGGGGTCTTCGGTGAGACGAAGAAGGCCGACGGCAGCAAGGAAGCTCAGGCCGGTGACCTGGACGTGGAGAGCGTGGAGATCCTCGGCAACGTCTGGGGCGAGTTCAGCGTCGAGAAGTACGCCGCCCTGCGCCCGGAACTGCTGGTCACCCACATGTACGACCCGGGGGCCTACTGGTACGTCCCGGACGAGAGCAAGGACAAGATCCTTCCGCTGGCCCCGGTGGTGACCATCACCACCGCCCGCGTCCCGATGACCAAGCCGATCGAACGGTACGCCGCCCTCGCCGAGTCCCTCGGCGCCGACCTTTCGGCACCGAGGGTCACCGACGCCAAGGCCCGCTTCGAGGCCGCCGCCGAGGCGGTCCGCCAGGCGGTCAAGGCCAACCCCGGCATCAAGGTGCTGGCCGCCTCCGGCAGCCCGGACCTGTTCTACGTCTCCAACCCCAAGGTCAGCACGGACCTGATGTACTTCGCCGAACTCGGCGTCGACATCGTGGTGCCCACCGAGCTGGAGTCCGGCGACTACTTCGAGGCGCTGAGCTGGGAGAACGCCGGCAAGTTCCCGGCCGACCTGATCCTGCTCGACAACCGCAGCACCGCCCTGCAACCGGCCGACCTGGCCGCCAAACCCACCTGGAAGCAGCTGCCCGCCGTGCAGGCCGGCCAGGTGACCGCCTGGGACGCGGTGCCCCGCTTCTCGTACGCCGGCGCCGCCCCCCTGCTCGAAGACCTCGCCAAGGCGATCCAGGGCGCCAAGAAGCTGACCTGACCCGTCGCGGACGACCGGTGTGACCCGCAACCACCGGTCGTCCGCTCACCACCCGCATCGACGCCAACCCGCCGTGCGTCGCGTCGGCGGCGGGTTCCGGCTGCCCGAAAACCGAACCGCCGAGCGTGGAGGACACGTCCATGACCCTGCCGGTGCACACCGCGACACCGCCGAGCGCCGCCCGAGCCCACCTGCTGCACGAGGGCACAGTCGACGACTACCGGGCCGCGGTGACAGCCGGTGCCGACCGGGTGGCCCGGCGGATCGCCACCGCGACCGGGCCGGTCACCGGGGTCCGGCCGGAGCAGTTGGCGCCGCTGGTGGCGGCGATCGACCTGGACCGGCCGCTGCGCGACACCACGGCCGCCCTGGACGAACTCGACGAGGTGTACCTGCGCGACGCGGTCTGGTTCCACCACCCCCGCTACCTGGCCCACCTCAACTGCCCGGTGGTCATCCCGGCCCTGCTCGGCGAGGCCGTGCTCAGTGCGGTCAACTCCTCGATGGACACCTGGGACCAGAGCGCCGGGGCCACCCTGATCGAACGACGACTGATCGACTGGACCGCCGCCCGGATCGGTCTCGGCCCGGCCGCCGACGGGGTGTTCACCAGCGGCGGCACCCAGTCCAACCTGCACGCCCTGCTGCTGGCCCGGGAGGAGGCCCTGGCCGGGGCGGGCCCGGCGCAACGGCGGATCCTCCTGCCCCACCTGCGGATCGTCACCTCGGCCGCCGGTCACTTCAGCGTGCAGAAGGCCGCCAAGCTGCTGGGCCTGGCCCCGGACGCGGTCGTGGTGGTGCAGACCGGCCCGGACCGGCGGATGCGCCCCGCTGCCGTGGCCCACGAGATCCGCCGCTGCCGGCGGGCCGGCCTGACCGTGCTGGCGGTGGTCGCCACCGCCGGCACCACCGACTTCGGCACCATCGACCCCCTCGACGAGATCGCCGAGGTGTGCACCACCTCCGGGGTGTGGCTGCATGTCGACGCCGCGTACGGCTGCGGGTTGTTGGTCTCGCCCACCCGCCGGCACCTGCTCGACGGCATCGAACGGGCCGACTCGGTGACGGTGGACTACCACAAGTCCTTCTTCCAGCCGGTCAGCTCCAGCGCGGTGCTGGTCCGTGATCGGCGTACCCTGCGGCACGCCACCTGGCACGCCGACTACCTGAACCCGGCCCGGATGGTCACCGAAGGCATCCCCAACCAGGTCGACAAGTCTCTCCAGACCACCCGCCGCTTCGACGCCCTCAAGCTCTGGCTGACCCTGCGGGTGATGGGCCCCGGCGCCATCGGTGAACTGTTCGACGAGGTCTGCGACCGGGCCGCCCAGGCCTGGCAGGTGGCCGGCGCCGATCCCCGGTTCGAGGTGCTGACGCCCTCGGCGTTGAGCACTGTGGTGTTCCGCTGGCGTCCCGCCGGCACCCCGGCGGACCTGGCCGACGCGGCGAACCTGCACGCCCGGTCGGCGCTGGCCGCCTCCGGCCTGGCCGTGGTCGCCGGCACCCGGGTCGACGGTCGGCAGTACCTCAAGTTCACCGTCCTCAACCCGAGGACCAGCATCGACGACGTGGCGTACGTGCTGGACCTGATCGCCGAACACGCCGGCCGGTACGCCCACAGCCACGCCGGGTCCACCCTGTCCTGCCCGGTGGGCTGAGCATGTCGACGCAGCACCCCAGCCTGGAGGGCCGGATGGACAGCTACGACCTCATCGGGATCGGCCTGGGCCCGTACAACCTGGGCCTGGCCTGCCTGACCGCGCCGCTCGCCGACCTGGACGCGCTGTTCCTGGAGGCCCGCGACGACGTGTCCTGGCACCCCGGCATGCTGCTGGAGTCCTCCCGGCTGCAGACCCCCTTCCTGGCCGACCTGGTCACCCTGGCCGACCCCACCTCACCGTTCTCCTTCCTGGCCTACCTGAAGGAGATCGGCCGGCTGTACCCCTTCTACATCCGGGAAAGCTTCTTCCCGCTGCGCGCCGAGTACGACGCGTACTGCCGGTGGGCCGCCGGGAAGCTGCCCAACCTGCGCTTCGGTCACCAGGTCACCACCGTCGAGTACGACTCGACGAGCGAGCAGTACCTGGTGACCGCCCGGGTCGGCGGCGACACCGTCACCCACCGGGCCCGGCATCTGGTGCTCGGCACCGGCACACCGCCGTACCTGCCGCAGGCCTGCGCCGGACTGGACTCCGACGCGGTGCACAACTCCCGTTACCTGGAACACCGCGAGGCCCTGCGCGCCAAGGGCAGCATCACCATCATCGGCAGCGGGCAGAGCGCCGCCGAGATTTACCACGACCTGCTCTCCGACATCGGCACGTACGGCTACCAGCTGAACTGGGTGACCCGCTCACCCCGGTTCTTCCCGCTGGAATACACCAAGCTGACCCTGGAGATGACCTCACCGGACTACGTGGACTACTTCCACGCCCTGCCGGAGCAGACCCGCTACCACCTGGAGGCCGAGCAGAAGGCGCTGTTCAAGGGCATCTCCGCCGACCTGGTCAACGACATCTTCGACCTGCTCTACGCCACCAGCGTGCCCGGCCCGGTGAACACCCGACTGCTGACCAACACCGAACTGACTCAGGTCAGCTACGACCGGGCCACCGGCCGGCACACCCTGCGGCTGCGCCACGTCGAGCAGGGACGTGAGCACACCCTGGACACCGAGGGGCTGGTGCTGGCCACCGGCTACCGCTACCAGGTGCCGGCCTTCTGCGACCCGATCCGGGACCGGCTGCGCTTCGACGCCCACGGCCGCCTGGACATGGCCCGCAACTACAGCGTCGACCACACCGGGCGGGGGATCTTCCTCCAGAACGGCGGCACCCACACCCACAGCATCACCTCACCGGATCTGGGCATGGGCCCGTACCGCAACTCCTGGATCATCCGGGAGCTGCTCGGCCGGGAGGTGTACCCGATCGAGAAGTCGATCACCTTCCAGGAGTTCGGGGTGCCCGCGTGAGCGACCTCGTGCACACCCGGATCGACCCGGTGCTGGGGGAGTTCGCCCTGCGTACCCTCGACGTGGTCGCCGACGCCCCGCTGCTGCACCGCTGGGTGACCCACCCCAAGGCGGGGTTCTGGCTGATGCAGGACGCCGACCTGGCCGCAGTGGTCGAGGAGTACGAGCGCATCGCTGCCCACCCGCACCACGACGCCTTCCTGGGGCTGTGGCGGGGCGAGCCGGCCTTCCTCGCCGAACGGTACGACCCGGCCCGGGTGGAACTGGTCGGGCTCTACCAGGCCCAGCCGGGTGACGTGGGCATGCACTTCCTCTGCGCGCCCGCCGAGACCCCGGTGCACGGCTTCACCCGCGCCGTGATCACCACGGTGATGTCGTGGCTGTTCGCCGATCCCGACACCGCCCGGGTGGTGGTCGAGCCGGATGTCCGCAACACCGCCGTGCACGCCCTCAACGCCGCCGTCGGTTTCGAGGTGATCGGGCCGATCGCCAAGCCGGAGAAGCAGGCCCTGCTGAGCATCTGCACCCGCGAGCGGTTCCTCGCCGCCACCCGTAGCCAAGGAGCAACGCTGTGACCACCACCGACCCGGTCGCCCATCTGCGTCCGCAGACCTGGCAGCGGGCCAACCGGCTGCTGGTGCGCAAGGCCCTGGCCGAGTTCGCCCACGAGCGGCTGATCACCCCCGAACCTCAGGGCCCGGCCGCCGCAGGCCGCCGATGGTACGCCGTGACCAGCGACTGCGGCACGGTCCACTACCGGTTCACCGCCCGGCTGCGCACCCTGGAGCACTGGGACATCGACCCGGACAGCATCACCCGGCACCGCGACGGCGAACTCCAACCCCTCGACGCGGTCGATCTCTGCCTGGACCTGCGCACCTCCCTGGGGCTCAGCGACCGGATCCTGCCGGTCTACCTGGAGGAGATCAGCTCCACCCTGGCCGGTAGCGCCTACAAGCTGGACCGGGCCCTGCCGGGGGCGGCGAAACTGATCGAGGCCGACTTCCAGACCATCGAGACCTCGATGACGGAGGGACATCCCTGCTTCGTGGCCAACAACGGCCGCCTCGGCTTCGGCGTCGACGAGTACCACCGCTACGCCCCCGAGGCGGCCCGGCCGGTACGCCTGATCTGGCTGGCCGCCCACCGCGACCACGCCACCTTCACCAGTTCCGCCGACCTCGACTACGACACCCTGCTCCGCACCGAGTTGGGCGAGGCGACGCTGACCCGGTTCGCCGAGACCATGGCCGCGCTCGACCTGGACCTGGCCGACTACCTGCTCATCCCGGTGCACCCCTGGCAGTGGTGGAACAAGCTGTCGGTCACCTTCGCCGGTGAGGTGGCCCGCCGCCGCCTGGTGCACCTCGGCGAGAGCGACGACGACTACCTGGCCCAGCAGTCCATCCGCACCTTCTTCAACGTCAGCGCGCCGCACCGGCACTACGTCAAGACGTCGCTGTCGGTGCTGAACATGGGCTTCATGCGAGGGTTGTCGGCGGCGTACATGGAAGCCACCCCGGCCATCAACGACTGGCTGGCCGATCTGATCGCCGCCGACGAGGTGTTCCAGGCCACCGGCCTGACGATCGTCCGGGAGCGGGCCGCGGTCGGCTACCGCAACCGGCAGTACGAGGCCGCCACCGACCGCTACTCGCCGTACCGAAAAATGCTGGCCGCGCTGTGGCGGGAGAGCCCGGTGCCCACCCTGGCCCCCGGGGAACGGCTGGCCACCATGGCCTCCCTGCTGCACCTCGACGCCGAAGGCCGGTCCGTCGCCGCCGAACTGATCACCGCCTCCGGCCTGGCGCCGGCCGAATGGCTACGCCGCTACCTGCACGCCTACCTCACCCCGCTGCTGCACGCCTTCTACGCCTACGACCTGGCCTTCATGCCGCACGGCGAGAACGTCATCCTGGTGCTGCGCGACCACGCCGTACAACGGGTGATCTTCAAGGACATCGCCGAGGAGATCGTGGTGATGAGCACCGAGGCGACCCTGCCCCCGGCGGTCGAGAGAATCTGGGCCGAAGTGCCGGAGGAGATGAAGCTGCTGTCCATCTTCACCGACGTCTTCGACTGCTTCTTCCGTTTCCTCGGCGCGCTGCTGGCCGACCAGGGAGTGGTTGACGAGGAGACCTTCTGGCGTACGGTCGCCGACTGCGCCACCGACTACGCCGCACGGGTACCCCACCTGGCCGACCGGCTGGTCCGCTACGACCTGTTCGCCCCCGAGTTCGCCCTGTCCTGCCTCAACCGACTGCAACTGCGCGACAACCAGCAGATGGTCGACCTGGCCGACCCGTCGGCAGCCCTGCAACTCGTCGGCGCCCTCACCAACCCACTCGCCCGCCACGCATCATCCTGACGCCGCCGGTCGCGGCGATCGCCGTGCCGGCCACCACCGCGGTGCTGCAACGTGCCGTGGTGCTGCAACGTGCCGTGGTGCTGCAACGTGCCGTGGTGCTGCAACGTGCCGTGGCGCCGGAGATCGGGCAGCGCCCGTGACGCCAGCACCGCCGCGGCGTACTCAGCTGGTGGCTGAGTACGCCGCGCTCCGGGCAGGTGGTACGGGTTGGGCCTGTCGAGCTGAGAGCGTGAACGGATCCGCGGCGGGCGGCAGCGGGCTATGACCGACAGCTCCGATTGCACCCTGGGTCCCTGTCGGCCCCTGCGATAGCACCGACGATTCAGCTCGACAGTGCCCGAAGTGGGTACCCGGCGGCCGGCCGCGCCCGACCGGTGGCCTGCTTCCCGCGCCCCACCGGGCGGCCATGACACGGATTCGAGTGGCGTGCGGTCCGGGCACACCGTGGTCAGGGGCGACTCAGGTCCGCCAGGTCGCGGTCGAGTAGCTCGGCGAGCAGGGTGTGTCGGCCGGGGTCGTTGTCGACGGTGATGCCCCGGCTGGGCATCTCCACGGTCATCAGCAGGTGCAGGTGCATCCGGTACAACGCCAACCGGCGGCGTACGCGATCGTCAAAGACCAGCGGCGTGCCGACGGCGTCGGCGTAACCGTGCAGGAACGGATGCTCCGGCTCGTCCTCGGCGCGCCGGAACAGCAGGGGCGAGACCAGGTCCAGCATCGGGTCGCCGTAGAGGAACCGTTCGCCGTCGACCAGCCCGCACATCCGGTACGCCCCGTGCGTGTCGGGGGCGGCCAGCACGTTGCCGTCCCAGCCGTCGAAGTGCAGCAGGGCGGGTCGGCGTACCTGATCCAGCAGGTCGGTGTGGTGCAGCAGCGGGGGTACCGGCACCTGCGGGGCCCGGGCGGCGACCAGCCGGAAGTAGCGGGCCTCGGCGGCGAGCATGCCGCTCTCGTAGCGCAACAGCGGCACCTGCGGCGGCGGCCCGACCTTGAGGACGACCTGGGCGCCGTCGTCCAGGCGTACCCACCAGACCGTGGCGAAGCCGCCGCCGGTCAGCGGCCCGCAGTCGGCCACCTGCCGCGCACCTGAGAAGGAGGCCTCGATGTAGTCGGCCACCTCGGTGGGGGTGAGGACCTGCTGGGTGGGGCTCAGCGGCGACACCGGCACAGGATAGGTGCCGATGCCGCCGCTGGGCCGCCCCGCTCTCAGCCGTCGGTCACCACACCGGTCAGCACCGGCGGCAGCACCGGCCCGTCCGGCTCCTGGTCGAAGTACAGCTCGATCCACTCCTGCGGCTCGGTCACCGAGTCCGTGATCGTCGGTACGCTGATCTCACCGGCCAGAGCGTCCGGAGCCAGTTCCAGGTACTGCAACAGCCACGTCTGGGACAGTGGCCGCTCGGGTTCCACCGGCGAGAACGCGTGCTCGGTGAACCAGTCCGGATCCACGTCCATGGTGGACAGCTCCGGTCCGGCGGTCGGCGGCTGCGGCCAGGCGATCGCGAACAGGCCCTGTTCGGTGGGCGCGGAGACGGTGAACCGCCAGGTCAGGGTCGCACCCTCGGTGACCCGCAGGTCGGCGGACTCGACCGTGATGGTGGGGACCGGATCGTCGTTGAGGATGTCGAGTCCACCGATGTAGCTGCCGACCACCATGCCCTGCTGCGCCTTGGCGGTCAGTAGGTACCGCTCGGTGTAGTTCCACAGCCGGTCCCCGACCACCTCGGCGGGTACCCGGATGCTGCGCTGACCGGGCCGGACGGTGGCCAGCCAGGATCGGTCCTCGCCGGCCGGGTCGGTCAGATTCAGCCGTACGGTGGCGCTGCCGCTTCCCGTGACGGTCACCGGGATCTCGACGGTCCTCGTGCCGGAGTCGCCCTCCGGCACCTGCAGGGTCCCGAGGTCCAGCCTCGGCAGGCGGGGTGCGCGGGGGTCGGGTGTGCCCGGCTTCCAGCCCCACGCGTCGAGCAGCCAGGCCTGCCCGATGGAGCTGCGGGGAGTGATCTCGATGGCGGCCAGCCGGGCCGGTGCCCCCCGCAACGGCACCCGCACCTCCTGCGCCCAGTACGAGGTCGTGTAGTCCGTGCCGGGCAGGCCGTTCAGGCGTACCTCACCCAGCTGGCTGCGCCGCCCGTCCGTGCCGACCACGGCCACCTCCCACCGGGTGCCGGTCGTGTTCGGCGGGACGATGACGCGCAGCGCCAGGTCACGGGCGCCGGCGACGGAGACCGGCCGGGCCGGGGCCAGCTGGATCGGCATGCCGGCCCGGGACCAGGCCAGCTCCGCCGCGTACCGGTCGGGCTCGGGGATGGTCCAGAAGAAGGGGGTGAAGTGGGCCAGCAGGGCACTGCGGTCGTACGGGTCCAGACAGGACCGCTCGGCATCGTCGGTGACCTGGTCGCAGATCCGGGCCCCGCCCGACAACCGGGTCGAGGGGTCCGGGGTGAGTACCGGGGTGCGGTTGCCGCCGAGGGCGTGGGCGAGCACCCGCGCCGGGTCGGCCGAGGGCGCCCGTCGGCCGGTGCCGTCCAGCAGTGGCCGGACCCGGTCGTCGCCGCCGACGAACAGCCGCGCGGCGGCGGCGATGTAGGTGGCACCGACGGTCTGCTGCTGGGCGGCGGTGAGCCGGGTCGGGGTACCCGGTGAACAGACCGGATCGGGCTCGTCGTCGCTGGTGGGGAAGTCGTCCCAGGAGGGTGCCACCGACTGGCCGGGGGTCCATTCGGTGTTGAAGTAGTTGTGGTTGGCCCCGATCACGTACAGGGCGCTGCGCAGGGCCCGGCTGGGGCTGAGCCCTCGGGTGGCGTCCACGAACATCTGGCCGTGCAGGTCGTAGACGTCACCGTCGCAGCCGGGCAGGAGGGTCACCGAGGGGACCTCCGGCACCGGGTTGTGCCCGAAGAGGGTGGGACCGATCAGCAACATGCCGCGTACGGTCCAGCGAACCCGGCCGGGGTAGCCGTCCTGTGCCCTCGGCGGTGGGGTCAGCGAGTCCATCGCCGCCCGGCTGACCCCTTCACCGCCGCGGGAGTGACCCATCAGGAACACCTGGGACAGGTCGGCCCAGGGGGCGGCCCGCACGATGGCCGGTGCTCCGGCACGGCCGGTCCCGGCCCAGTCGGCCCACTTCGCCAGGTGCCGACGCACGAGCGAGGAGCGGGCCTGGGCGCCGCCGTCGCCGGCGGCCCAGTCCTGACCGTTGATCCCGTTGGCCGAGATGGACACGGTCACGTACCCCTGCGAGGCGAGCAGCCGCTGCGCCTGGAGGTAGCCCCGGTGGCTGGGGATCGGATCGGAGCCGGCCGGGCAGGGCCACTGCTGGGGCACCTCCTCGTCGGCCCGGTAGCAGACGGTGTGCCGGCCGTGCAGGAACAGGGCCAGCGGTCGGGCTCCGGGGGCGCCCTGTGGCGCGACCACCACCGCCCGCATCTCGACCTTCTCCGGGAACCCCGGCAGGGTGACCCCGGGCAGGTCGTACTCCCCGGTGATCTGTCGGTACGGTCCGGGCCTGCCGGGGTCGACCGGGCCGGCGGGCTGCGGGGCCGGCATGGCGGCAACCGGTGCCGATCGGCGGGCGCTCTCGCGTGCAGGGTCCACATCGATCCGCCGGCCGCCGGCCCGCACCGCCAGGTCATCCGGCTTCACCGGCGCGTCCAGCGGCAGGCTGAAGGTCCGGCCGTCCGGGTGCGGGCGCGCCGGGCCCAGCCGCTTGTCGCCGGAGAAGAACTCGACCCTGGCGTCGCCCATCGGCACCGGTTCCTTCGAGCGCCAGGTCAGCTCGCCGTCGACCATCGACCAGCCCGCCGAGGTCGGCCGGGGGTCGGGGCGCTCCGGCGGATCAGCCGCCGCCGGACCGGTGGCCCCGGCCACCAGCACCACCGCACAGGTGGCGGAAATCAGGAGTCTACGCATACGGATATGTCTATACCATTGGCGCAAATCTCCCGTCCCGCACACCTCAGCCCGGTGGCGGCCCGGAGCTGTCCCGGCGGACCAGTTCGGCGGCCAGGGACTCCACCCGGGGTTCGGCGGAACCAGGGTCCAGGGCCAGGGCCATCGCCCGGGCCCCCATCTCGACAAGCGGCAGCCGGATCGTGGTCAGCGCCGGGGTGACGTCGCGGGCCATCGGCATGTCGTCGAAGCCGAACACGCTTACCTGGTCGGGTACTGCGATCGACCGGGAGCGCAGCACCGACAGGGCGCCGATGGCCATCGAGTCGTTCAGCGCCGCGATCGCGGTCAGGGTGGGCTCGGCGTCCAGCAGGGCGGCCGTGGCCTCGGCACCGCTGTCCCGGTCGAAGTCGGCGTACCGGACGAGCTGTTCCGGTAGCTGCCGACCGTGTTCGGCCAGCGCTTCACGCAGTCCGGTCAGCCGGTCGGTGGTGGTGGTCAGCACCCGGGGCCCGGCCACCACCCCGATGTGCCGGTGGCCGAGCCGGCAGATCTCCTGCCCGAGCAGCCGGGCGCCGGCCCGGTTGTCCGGCATCACCGCATCCCCGGAGTGCTCGTGGCGGCCGATCACCGCGACCCGCCCCCCGCCGGCCTCGTACGCGGCCAGTTTGCCGTTGAGCAGGGTCGTGAACTCGGGATCGTGATAGCCGGAGCCGGCCAGGATGATGGCGGCCACCTGCTGTCCGCGCAGCAGTTCGACGTACTCCAGCTCCCGATCCGGGTCCCGGTAGCTGTTGCAGATCATCAGCAGCCGCCCCTGGTCGGTGGCGACCCGTTGCAGCCCTCGGGTGATCTCGGAGAAGTACGGGTCGGAGACGTCGTGCACGATGACCCCGACGGCGCCTCGGTGGGAGCGGGCCAGCAGTTGGGCGTGGGCGTTGGGCACGTACTGCAACTCGGCGACGGCCCGCAGGACCCGTTCGCGCAGCTCGTCGGTGACCGGCTTGCTGCTGCCGTTGATCACTCGGGAAGCCGTGGCGGGGGAGACTCCCGCCCGCCGCGCCACATCGGACAGCGTCGCCACCGGCGTCCCCTCCCGTGTCGCGTCGGCCGTGCCTCCGACGGCCAGCGTCACCGTACCGCAGGGGGTGTCGCAGGCCGTCGGAAGGTTGCCCAGGTCGAGGGACAGGAAAGCCCTTGCCTGTCGGCTGGGGCTGGCTCTAGGCTTGCAGGAAAGCGCTTACCTGACTCGTTGCGGAGGGACCCCCATGACCCGCAGGTCGATCGGCATCATCGTCAACGGCGTCACCGGCCGGATGGGTTACCGGCAGCATCTGGTGCGTTCCCTGCTGGCCATCCGGGACGCCGGTGGCCTGCCCCTGGCCGACGGCACCACCGTCTGGCCGCACCTGGTCCTGGTCGGACGCAGCGAGACCAAGCTGCGCGAGATCGCCCGACGGCACGGCCTGGACGACTGGACGACCGACCTGGCGGCGGCGCTGGCCCGCGACGACGTCGAGATTTACTTCGACGCCCAGGTCACCCAGCAGCGGGAGAAGGCCATCCGGGCGGCGATCGAGGCCGGCAAGCACATCTACACCGAGAAACCCCTGGCCGCCGACACCGCCGCCGCCCTGGACCTGGCCCGGGCGGCCCGCTCCGCCGGGGTACGCACCGGGGTGGTGCAGGACAAGCTGTTCCTGCCCGGCCTGCGCAAGCTCAAGCGGCTGCTCGACGGCGGCTTCTTCGGCCAGGTGCTGTCGGTGCGCGGCGAGTTCGGCTACTGGGTCTTCGAGGGCGACTGGCAGCCCGCCCAGCGCCCCTCCTGGAACTACCGGGCCTCCGACGGCGGCGGCATCGTGGTGGACATGTTCCCGCACTGGCACTACGTGCTGGCGGAGCTGTTCGGCGAGGTGCGCTCGGTCTCCGCCACCATCGCCACCCACATTCCGCGTCGGGTCGACGAGACCGGCCGGCCCTACCCGGCCACCGCCGACGACGCCGCGTACGCCGTGTTCGAACTGGCCGGCGGGGTGATCGCCCAACTCAACTCGTCCTGGGCGGTGCGGGTGTTCCGCGACGAACTCGTCGAATTCCAGGTCGACGGCACCGAGGGCAGCGCGGTCGCGGGGCTGCGCCGCTGCCGGGTGCAGCACCGGGCCCTCACCCCGAAACCGGTGTGGAACCCCGACCTGCCGGTCACCGAGGACTTCCGGGCCCAGTGGTCCGAGGTGCCGGACAACGAGGACTTCGACAACGGCTTCAAGGTGCAGTGGGAGGCCTTTCTGCGGCACGTGGTGGCCGGTGAGCCCTTCCGGTGGGACTTCCTGGCCGGCGCCCAGGGAGTGCAGTTGGCCGAGTTGGGGCTGCGCTCGGCCCACGAGGGACGCCGCATCGAGGTGCCGGAGCTGTCGCTGTGAGCGGCACGAGGGTCACCCTGCCCGGCGGGCGGCGACTGCGGCTGGCCGGGGGCGGCCGGTATCCGCGCCCCGAGGGCCCGCCGCGCAGCCGCATCGCGTACGCCGCCGCGCATGTGGTGGCCGACCCGGAGGCGGACAACACCCCGGGCACCTCGGCCACCCTCGACTGGGACCGCACCCTGGCTTTCCGCGAGCACCTCTGGTCGTACGGGCTGGGGGTGGCCGAGGCGATGGACACCGCTCAGCGGGGCATGGGCCTGGACTATCCGACCACCCGGGAGCTGATCCGGCGCAGCGCGGCCCAGGCCCGCGCGGTCGGCGGTCGGATCGTCGCCGGGGTCGCCACCGACCAACTGCCGCCCGGCCCGGCCACCCTGGCCGAGGTCACCGCCGCCTACCGCGAGCAACTCGCCGACGTGCAGGCCGCCGGTGCCGTGCCGGTGCTGATGTGCAGCCGTCACCTGGCCGCCGCCGCCCGGCACACCGAGGACTACCTACGGGTGTACGACGAGCTGCTGACCGCCGCCGATGCCCCGGTGGTGCTGCACTGGTTGGGCCCGATGTTCGACCCGGCGTTGACCGGCTACTGGGGATCGACCGACCTGGACCTGGCCGCCGACACCGTCGTGGAGCTGATCAAGGCCCATGCCGCCCGGGTGGACGGCATCAAGATGTCCCTGCTCGACGCCGGTCGGGAGGTGGCGCTGCGTCGGCGGCTGCCCGCCGGGGTGCGCCTCTACACCGGCGACGACTTCCACTATCCGGAGCTGATCCGGGGGGACGAGGCCGGGCACTCCGACGCCCTGCTGGGGGTCTTCGCCGCGATCGCACCGGCCGCCGCCGCCGCCCTGGCCGCCCTGGACCGCGGCGACCTGACCGGGTACGACGAGATCTTCGCCCCGACCGTGCCGCTGGCCCGGCACCTGTTCGCCGCCCCCACCTGGTACTACAAGACCGGCATCGTCTTCCTGGCCTGGCTGACCGGCCACCAGGATCACTTCACCATGGTCGGCGGCCTTCAGTCCGGCCGGTCCCCGGAGCACCTGGCCATCCTGCTGACCCTCGCCGAGGACGCCGGTCTGCTCCCGGACGCCGACCTGGCCGCCGCCCGCGCCCGGGCCTTCTTCACGGTCGCCGGGGTGGCCCAGTGACCGCCGACCGTACGGCCCTGTGCCGCTTCTCCCTCAACCAGGCCACCACGAAACACTGGCCGTTGCCCGAGGCGGTGGCCGGTTGCGTGGCCGCCGGTGTGCCCGGCATCGGACTGTGGCGGGAACCGGTCGCCGAGTACGGCCTGACCCGCACCGCCGACCTGGTCCACGACGCCGGGCTGGCGGTGACCACCCTGTGTCGGGGCGGCTTCTTCAGCGCCGAGGACTGGCGCGACGACAACCTGCGGGCCATCGAGGAGGCCGCCGCCCTGGGCGCACCCGTGCTGGTGCTGGTCTCCGGCGGGCTACCGGAGGGCAGCAGGGACCTCGACGGGGCCCGGGCCCGGGTGGCCGACGCGATAGCCGAACTGGCCCCGCACGCCGACGCCGCCGGGGTCACCCTCGCCATCGAGCCCCTGCATCCGATGTTCAGTGCCGACCGCTGCGTCATCTCCACCCTGGGCCAGGCCCTGGACATCGCCGAACGGTTCGACCCCGGGGTGGTCGGCGTGGTGGTGGACGCCTACCACGTCTGGTGGGACGACACCGTGTACGCGCAGATCGCCCGGGCGGGGGAGTGGATCGCCTCCTTCCAGATCTGCGACTGGATCACCCCGCTGCCCGAGGGGGTGCTGCTCGGCCGGGCCCTGCCCGGCGACGGCTGCATCGAGTTGCGCCGACTGCGGGAGGCGGTCGACGCGGCCGGCTACACCGGCCCGATCGAGGTCGAGGTCTTCAACGCCGAGGTCTGGGCCCGCCCCGGGGACCAGGTCCTGGCCGCCTCGATCGACGGCTACCTGCGCGAGGTCGCCTAGACCCACATCACTGACTCTGCTGTTTGCGGCCCTGGCCATCGTCGCCGAACGTTGACGTCGAGCAAGCCCGGCGCGCCCGGCGTGCGGCTGCGGTCAACGACAGCCAAGCCAGCGCTCCACCGATGACGGCGCCGATCGTGTTGTTGATCCAATCGTCGGAGTCACACGAGCGGCCGATCGCGGGCACCGCTGCCTGCACCGCCTCCACCACTACCGACAGTCCGCCCCCGGCCAGCACGGCCAGGATCGGGCGGCGGGTGGCCACGCCTGCCAGCAGCACCGGCACGATGAAAAGCAGGATGTTTGCCAGCGACTCGGGGCCGGTCAGCGTGGGGAGCTCCCACCGCACCTCACAGCGGGCGAAGATTTCGCGGTCCTGCGGCACCAGGGTGAGCAACGCCAGCGGCAGCATCGAGGCTGCGGTGAGCCCCCAGGCGATCCTCGGCCGGGTGGTCAGCCAGCCGCCTGCCAAGGGCCCAACGAGGATCACCAGCACCAGGGCTGTTGGTGCGATCCACCGGTGTGCGACCAGGAACGTCGAGATCATCGGGGGCAGCGCAGCATGGGGTCGGTCTCGGTTAGGAGTCGGCGCGGGTGGCGAGGGCGTCGACCAGGCGGCGGGTGGAGCCGGCCAGGTTCCACCGCTGGGCCAGGTCGAGGAGCCGCTCCGGGTCGGCGGGGGCGGTCGGCAACTCGGTGGGCAGCGGCGGCAACGGCACGTCCAGGGCCACCCGGACCACCTTCGGGGCCACCGCGAGATAGTCCCGGGCGGTGGCCAGCTTGGTCCGCAGCCCGGGGGCGAAGCCGGAGGCCGGGTCGTCCAGGGCAGCGAGGATGCCGGCGATGTCGCCGTACCGGTCGATCAGCCGGGCGGCGGTCTTCTCCCCGACCCCGGCCACCCCGGGCAGCCCGTCGCTGGGGTCGCCGCGCAGGGCGGCGAACTCGGCGTACCGGTGGGCCGGCACTCCGTAGCGGGCCCGCACGGCGGCATCGTCGCAGTCCTCCAGTTTGGCCACGCCACGGCCGATGTAGAGCAGCCGGACCCCGCGGACGTCGTCGATCAACTGGAACAGGTCACGGTCGCCGGAGACCACCTCGACCGGCCCGGGTTGGGTGACCGAGAGGGTGCCGAGCACGTCGTCGGCCTCGTAACCGGCCGCCCCGACCACGGTGATCCCCAGGGCCTCGAGCATGTCGAGGATCATCGGCACCTGCGGGGTCAGGGTGTCCGGCACGACCTCGCCGCCTTCGGGGGCCACCCGGTGCGCCTTGTACGACGGCAGCAGGGCGACCCGCCAGTCCGGTCGCCAGTCGTGGTCCATCGCGCACACCATCCGCCCCGGTCGGCGGGTCCGCACCAGTTGGGCGAGCATGTCCAGGAAGCCGCGTACGGCGTTGACCGGCTGGCCGTCCGCGGTCTTCGCGGCGGACTCCGGAATGCCGAAGTAGGCGCGGAAGTAGAGACTGGGTGCGTCGATGAGCATGATCGGGGTCTGCGGTGCCACGTTCGATAGCCTGGCACACCGCACCGACATTCCGCGTTTCCGGCACGACCAGAGAGGATCAGATGCCCTTATCCACCCGGTTGACGCTGACCACGGTCAACCTGGACACTCCCGACCCGGCCGCGCTGGCCCGCTTCTACCTGCGGCTGCTGGACTGGGAGATCAGTGTCGAGGAGGCCGACGACGTCATCCTGCGTGACCCCGACGGCGGGGTGGGGCTGTCCTTCCAGCGGGAACGGGCGTACGTGCGCCCCACCTGGCCGGCGCAGCCGGGGCGACAGCAGATGTCGATGCACCTGGAGATCGGCGTGGAGGATCTGGACGCCGCCCTGGATCATGCCCTGGCCTGCGGCGCGACCCTGGCCGACTACCAGCCGCAGGACGACGTCCGGGTCTGCCTGGACCCGGACGGCCATCCCTTCTGTCTGTGGTTGATGTCCTGAGTCGACACCCGGGTCAGCCCGTGGCGCGTCGGCGTCGGACGGCGTACGGCAGCACGAACAGGTACAACCCGGTGAGCAGGAGTACGGCCAGGGGGAGCAGCGGCAGGTAGAAGACCCATTCGACGGGTTCGGCCTGGGTGGCGGCGACGAAGGCGACGATGACGGTCACCACGAAGGTGACGGAGATCCATCGATGGGTCTGTCGGATGATGGTGTTCGAGCGCATGGCGACCTCCAGCAGAGACGAGCTGCCCGGCCCGGCGTGCGGCGCCGGGCGGGATGTCCTGAAGGTCAGCTTGCTGCGCCGCGGCGCCTGGTGCTTCTCGATTCCTGACCGGTCGGGCGGGACGCCTGCGCGCCACCGTCCACCTGTCCGCCCCCAAACGACCGTTAAGCTGTGCGGGTGGGAATCGACGAACTGTACCCGCCGCAGCGGCTGGTGGCCGCGCAGCGCGCCATCGCCACCGCCGGCCTGGACGCCCTGCTGCTCAGCCCCGGCTCCGACCTGCGCTACCTCACCGGGTACGACGCGCACGCCGGTGAGCGGCTGACCCTGCTGGTGCTGCCCGCCGAGGGCGAGCCGACCCTGATCGTGCCTACTCTGGAACGACCGGCGGCCGAGGCCTCCCCGGCACCGGCCACCGGGGTACGCATCATCGACCACACCGACGGCACCGACCCGTACCCGCTGGTGACCGCGGCCCTGGGCGGGTCGGTCGAGGCGGTGGGACTGGCCGACCGGATGTGGGCCGAGCAGGTCCTGGCTTTGCGTGCCGCGTTGCCCGGTGCCCGCCAGCGGTTGGCCTCCGAGGTGCTGCGGGAACTGCGGATCGTCAAGTCACCGGCGGAGGTGGCCGCGCTGGCCGAGGCCGGTGCGGCCATCGACTCGGTGCACGAGCGGATGGGCGAGTGGCTGCGGCCGGGGCGTACCGAGGTCGAGGTGGCCGCGGACATCGCCGCCGCGATCCGGGCCGCCGGGCACGTCACGGTCGACTTCGTCATCGTCGCCGCCGGCCCGAACGGGGCCAGCCCGCACCACGGCACCAGTGACCGGCCGATCGGGGCGGGGGAGCCGGTGGTGGTGGACATCGGCGGCACCATGCCCTCCGGTTACCGCTCCGACTGCACCCGGACCTTCGTGGCCGGTGGCCGTCCTCCGGCGGAGTTCGTCGACTACTACACCGTGCTGCGTGAGGCCCAGCAGGCCGCCGTGGCGGCCGTCCGACCGGGGGTGAGCGCCGAGGCGGTCGACGCCGCCGCCCGTGAACCGATCACCGCCGCCGGGTACGGCGAGGCCTTCCTGCACCGCACCGGCCACGGCATCGGCCTCGACGGTCACGAGGAGCCGTACGTGGTGGCCGGCAACGACCGTCCGCTGGCCGCCGGGATGGCCTTCTCCGTGGAACCGGGCATCTACCTCGCCGGGCGGCACGGGGCCCGGATCGAGGACATCGTGGTCTGCACCACCGACGGCGTACGCCGGCTGAACACCACCACCACGGAGCTGATCGAGCTATGACCGTCGAGCGGATCCTGCCCACCGACGAGGCCCACGACCTGCTGGAGTTGGCCACCGAACTCGCCGACCGGGAACTCGCCCCCAAGGCGGTCGAGTACGAGCAGCGCGCCGAGTTCCCCCGGGAGACCCTGCGTACCCTGGGCCGGGCCGGCCTGCTGGGGCTGCCGTACCCCGAGGAGCACGGCGGTGCCGCCCAGCCCTACGAGGTGTACCTGCAGGTGCTGGAGATCCTGGCCGGGCGCTGGCTGGCCGCCGCCGAGGCGGTAAGCGTGCACACCCTGTCCTGCTACCCGGTAGCCGCCTTCGGCACCGACGCCCAGCGCGAGCTGCTGCCGGACATGATCGGCGGGGAGTTGCTGGGCGCGTACTGCCTCTCCGAGCCTCAGGGTGGTTCGGACGCCGCGGCCCTGACCACCAAGGCGGTCCGCGACGGCGAGGAGTATGTCGTCACCGGGACCAAGGCCTGGATCACCCACGCCCACACGGCCGACTTCTACAACATCTTCTGCCGCACCGGCGGCCCCGGCCCGAAGGGCATCTCCTGCCTGCTGGCCGACCGGGGCACCCCGGGCATCGCCCCGCAGGCCGCCGAGCGCACCATGGGGCTGCGGTCCTCCCCGGTGGCGCAACTGGTCTTCGACGAGGCCCGGGTGTCGGCCGAGCGGCTGATCGGCGGCGAGGGCAAGGGCTTCACCATCGCCATGGCCGCGCTGGACTCCGGTCGGCTCGGCATCGCCGCCTGCGCGGTGGGGCTGGCCCAGGCGGCGCTGGACTACGCGGTGGAGTACGCCCGGGAGCGCCGGCAGTTCGGGCGGGCGATCATCGACTTCCAGGGTCTCGGCTTCACCCTGGCGGACATGGCCACCCAGATCTCCGCCGCCCGGGCGTTGATGTTGGCCGCGGCCCGGCTGCGCGACGCCGGCCGGCCGTATTCGGTGGAGGCGGCCAAGGCGAAACTGTTCGCCTCCGATGTGGCGATGCGGGTCACCACCGAGGCCGTGCAGGTGCTCGGTGGGGCCGGTTATGTGGCCGACCATCCGGTGGAGCGTTACTTCCGGGAGGCGAAGGTGTTGCAGATCGTCGAGGGCACCAACCAGATTCAGCGGATGGTGATCTCCCGGGCGCTGGCCAAGGGGTGAACGTCGCACATCGGGCGCATTCCGGGTAGGTTGCACGCCGTGGAGGAGATCGATCGGGCCATCGTCGCGGCATTGACCGCCGACGGTCGGCTGTCGTACACGGACCTTGCGGAGCGGGTCGGCCTGTCGGTCTCGGCCGCGCACCAGCGGGTCCGTCGGCTGGAGCAGCGCGGGGTCATCAAGGGGTACACGGCCCGGGTCTCCTTCGAGGCCCTCGACCTGCCGCTGACCGCCTTCGTGGCGATCCGGCCCTTCGATCCCTCGCAGCCGGACGACGCCCCGGAACGGCTGGCCCACCTTCCGGAGATCGACTCCTGCTACTCGGTGGCCGGCGAGGACTTCTACCTGCTGCTGGTGCGGGTGGCCGGGCCGGGGGACCTGGAACGGGTGCTCCAGGAGATCAGGATTTCGGCCAATGTGACGACCAGGACGACCGTGGTGCTCTCCACCCCGTACGAACACCGCCCGCCCAAGGCCGCCCAGCCGACCGGGCAACCCAGGCCGCGTGGTGTTGTCGTCGAGCCCTCCGGCCCGTAGCCGGAGGGCTCGCGAGGGACGGTCCGGGGCCGGCGATCACGACCTGAGGCGATTGTGCGAAATGGGATGAGATGATCAAGAACATCCGACCCCGGTTCAGTGAACTCACGGGATACGGGATTAGGATCCATCCCTGATTCGGCGGAAGTGAGACCCGATCGTGAGCGGCGCGAGCCGATCCGCGGTGTGCCTGCCGGCGCCGCGGCACGGTCTCGCTAGGTGTGTCGTCAAGGGGAGGATTGAGATGTTCCGACCGCTATGGTCGAGGTTCAGCCAGTCGGGTGCCGAGGTCCGGTCATGACGCGTATCCTCGTCCGCGCCGGCAAGCATCCGGCCACGGTGCTGTCCCACGAGCAGAGCCTGTCCACCTCCCGGCTCGGGGTCTTCGGCTCGAACTCCGGCAACATGCTCTTCTACAGCGCGGTCTTCCGGGCCCTGAGCGTGCCCGGCGCCGAGCTGGTCGCCAACTCCTACGTGCACGAGCGTCCGGTTCACCTGGGCCGGTACATCGAGCGGACGAACGAGGAGTTCGACCGGTTCGTGCTGCCGATGGCGAACTCCTACCGGGACACCTTCCTGCCGCACCTGGAACGGCTGGCCAAGGTCATCGAGAAGCTGACCATTCCGGTCACGGTGGTCGGCATCGGCGCCCAGCTGCCGTACGGCACCGAGTTCGACTCCCTGCCCGACGAGTACAAGCGGATCGTCACCCGCTTCACCCGGGCCGTGCTGGACCGCTCCGCCTCGATCGGGGTACGCGGCGAGTACACCGCCCGGATGCTGAAGTACCTGGGCTTCGGTGACGAGCACGTACGGGTGATCGGCTGCCCGTCGATGTTCGGCAACGGACCGCTGGGCCCCCTGGTGCGCAAGGTCGGGCACCTGCGCTACGACAGCCCGCTGGCCATCTCGTACACCCCCAAGGTCAAGGGGGTGGACGAGATGGTCGAGGCGAACACCAACCGCTACCCGAACAGCGTCATCGTGCCCCAGCAGCATCACCGGCTGGCCCTCATGCTCTGGGGCGAGAACCCGGCCAGGGTCGGTAACAAGCGGATGCCGATCCACACCGAGCACCCGCTGTACGAGAACGACCGGATGCGCTTCTTCGTGGACGCCTCGACCTGGGTCGAGTTCATGGCCGAGCAGCACTTCGCCTTCGGCACCCGCATCCACGGCAATGTCGCCGCCGTGCTGGCCGGCACGCCGGCGGTCGTGCTGGCCCACGACTCCCGTACGGTCGAACTGGCCGAGTACCACGGCATCCCGTACCGCCTCTACGCCGACCTGCCGCCGGACGTCGACGCCCAGCGACTGTACGAGGAAGCCGACTTCGACGCCTTCCTGCCCCGCCAGGTGCCGACCTTCGAGACCTACCTGCGGTTCCTGGAGCACAACGACCTGGAGCACGTGTTCGCGCCGGGCAAGGAGAACCCCGACTACGACAAGGCCCTGGCCGCCGCCAAGTTCCCCGGGCCGGTGCACACCCTGATGGCCTCGGATGTCGTCGGACGCCGTCAGGTCATGTCGCGCCTGCGGTGGCTGCGGCAGGGCCACGACGGTGACCTGGCCCGGCCTGCCTATGACTTCGAACCCCCCTTCCGCGAGCCCCGCGGATACAAGTCACTCGAGGAGCGGGTAACCCAGTTGGAGAAGGAACTCAAGGTTCAGCAGAACTTCCTGGCGTCCTGGCGCGGCCGGGTCAGCCGGGTGCTGCGGATGAACGGCACGTCGACGGGCGTCCGGCGGTGAGCGCGAAGTCCGGCTTGCGGGGGTGGCTGGCAGGTCGACTGCCCACCCTGGCCGCCGAGGTGGCGGCGTTGGTCGCCCTGCTGTTGGCGGCGGTGGCGGACTCGCCGCTGTGGGCACTGCCCCCGGCCGTGATCGCGGTCGGTCTGCTCGGCTACATCTGGCGCACCGCCCTCAGCGGCGGCTCGGCGGCCTCCGGTTCGACCATGATCACCCGGCTGCTCCTGTTGGCCTGCGCCTACCTGCTCGGGGTGGTGCACTCCGGGGGCGGTGTCGTCCTGGCCCTGGGGGTCGGCGGGGCCGCTCTGGCGGTGCTGGCCGAGTCTGCGGTGACGGCCATCTCCCGGTCGGTCTATCCGGTGTCGGCCAACCTGCGCGGCAGTGGCCTGCGGCCCAATCTGCGCCCCAACACCAGCCGGGCGGTGCTGGTCAACGGCGCCGCGGTGGTGGTGGCCCTGGGCTGCGGGTTCCTCGGCACCCTTGAGGTGGTCTCCCTGGTGGTGTCGGTCGCCGCGCTGGCCCTGGTCGCGTTCACCGGCTGGCAGGCGGTGAGCCGGGTACGGGCCCGGCACGCCAGCGAGACGAGGTTGACCGCCGCGCTGACCGCCTACGAGCCGGTCTTCCTGCTGCACTGGGAGGCACCGGTCGGCACCGCGTACCAGGTCGGGATGTGGTTGCCGTACCTGGAGCGGCTCGGCAAGAAGTTCTTCGTGCTGGTGCGTTCCGAGGCCAACTTCAACGAGGTGCTGCGGCTGACCACGGCGCCGGTGGTACTGCGGGCGGGGTTGACCCAGATCGACGACGTGATCGTGCCGTCGCTGCGGGCGGCCTTCTACGTCAACACGGCGACGAAGAACAACCACCTCGTGCGGTACACCAACCTGACGCACATCCAGCTCAACCACGGTGACAGCGACAAGGTGCCGAGCCACAACCCGGTCTTCCGGATGTACGACCGGAACTTCGTCGCCGGTCAGGCCGCCATCGACCGGTTCGCGGCCAACGGGGTGAGCATGCCGGCGGAGATGTTCCGCATCGTCGGGCGTCCGCAGGTGGAGAATGTCGCCATCGCCGCGGCCCCGATCGCCTCGCTGACCGCGCCGCGGGTGCTGTACGCCCCCACCTGGGCCGGCTTCTACGCCGACTCGAACTACTCGTCCCTGCTGGTGGGCTACGACATCGTCAAGGCCCTGATCGCCCGGGGATGCAGCATCGTGTTCCGGCCGCACCCGTACACGATGCGCTCGGCGGCCCTGACCCAGGAGTCGGAGCGGATCAAGGCGCTGCTGGCCGAGGACGCTCGTACCAGTGGGCGCAAGCATCTGTTCGGCGCGCAGGCCGAGTCGAAGATGTCCGTCGTGGACTGTTTCAACGCCTCGGACGCGATGGTGTCGGACGTGTCCAGTGTGGTTGCCGATTACCTGTACTCGGAGAAGCCGTTCGCCATGGTCGCGGTGTCGGCTCCGGCCGACCGGTTCACGGACGCCTTCCCGCTGGCCCGGGCGGCGTACGTGATCGACGCCCACACCGGTCGGGTGTCCGGTCTGGACCTGGTGCTCGACGATCTGCTCGGCAGTGACCCCCTGGCGGCCACCCGCCACGACCTGAAGAAGTACTACCTGGGGGACATCCCCGCCGAGGGGTACGCCCAGCACTTCCTCGACGAGGCCAACAGTTACCTCTGATCGGCGCCTGGGAACGGCTCCGGCATTCGGCGTGGCAGCGCCGGGGCCGGAGCCGGTTCTC
This sequence comes from Micromonospora sp. DT229, assembly GCF_049844505.1. Lineage (NCBI taxonomy): Bacteria > Bacillati > Actinomycetota > Actinomycetes > Micromonosporales > Micromonosporaceae > Micromonospora > Micromonospora sp. DT229. Next base: position 49,888 of record NZ_JBNCLD010000007.1, read on the forward strand.
GTTGGTGGGTCAGTGCCGGGCCGTGGTGGGGGAGAACTTGGCCGGTGGGATGGGCGGGTGGTTCCAGCGCAGGACGACCCGGCGGGCGTGTTCGTGGCCGAGCAGGCTGAGGGTGCCGGTGTCCAACCGCAGCAGTCCGCCGGCTGAGGGGGGTAGCCCGATCCACCGGGCGGCCAGCACCCGCAGCGAGTGGGCGTGTCCGATCAGGGCCACCCCGCCCTGATCGAGGAGGGGGTGCACCCGGGCCAGCAGGCGGTCGACGCGTTCGCCGACCTCGCTGGGGGATTCGCCGCCCGGGCATCCGTCGGTCCACACGCTCCATCCTGGTTGTTCCTGGTGGATGTCGGCGGTGGTCCGTCCCTCGTGATCGCCGTAGTTCCACTCCGCCAGGTCCTCGTCGGTGTCGGTGATGCCCAGGCCGGCCAGTCGGGCGGTGTGCACCGCCCGGAGTCGGGGACTTGCCAGCACGGCGACGAACCCCTCCTCGGCCAGGGCGGGGCCCAGGGAGCGGGCCTGTCGCTCACCGTCCGGGGTCAGCTCCAGATCGGTGTACGAGGTGTGTCGGCCGGCGGTGCTCCAGGCGGTGGCGCCGTGCCGGATGAGCGTGATCTGTCCCATTGGCCCAGTCAACCAGTCGCCGCCTCCACCCGACTACCTAGCGTCCTAGGATGCCTTACGCGAGGTGCGCCCCACCACCGGGTTTTCACCGACGGCACCCGGGGACACCGACACGAACGGGGTTCACCCGTCCCGGCCGAGCAGAGGAGGCGAGATGAGCTTCATCGACAAGGCGAAGAACAAGGTCGAAGAGATGAGCGGCACCGCCAAGGAGCGCATCGGCGACAAGGCCGACAACGAGCGGATGCGGGCCGAGGGGGCTGGTAAGCAGGCCGAGGCCCGTGCCCGGCAGGCGGGCGAGGACGTCAAGAGCAAGGCGAAGAGCGCCTTCGACAGGTGAGGCGCCGACGCCAGGGGCCCCCGGAGTACTCCGGGGGCCCCTGGCGGTACGTGTGGTCGGTCGTCACTCGTCGCGGTGGTTCAGCCACCACTGCTGACCGGCCTCGGGCAGGGTGTCGATCGGGTCGTAGTAGGCGTACCGCTTGTTCAGGGCGGCCAGGTCGGCGGACTCGATGGAGGTGCGGTAGTTCTTGGTCCAGTAGGAGATACCGCGCTCGCGGTCGTACTCGGTGATCATGTGCACCCAGCGCTTGCCGACGAAGGGCACGTCGCAGACGATCCGTGGGGTGGCGTAGCCGGGCAGGTAGCCCATGATGTCGTGCTGGAGCTGCTGGGCGTGCCAGACCGGGACCCGCCAGTGTTCGGCGTTGGGGATCATGTCGCACATGTAGAAGTAGTACGGCAGGATGCCCGTCTCGCCCTGGAGGCCGAAGCACAGGTCGAGCAGGTCCTTGCTGGTGGCGTTCACGCCGCGCATCAGCACACCCTGGTTGCGGACGTCGCGTACGCCGACGTCCAGGGCGGTCTGGGCGGCCTTGGCGACCAGGGGGGTCAGCGACTGGGCGTGGTTGACGTGGGTGTGGATGGCCAGGTTGACGCCGCGTCGGGCGGCGGTGCGGGCGACCCGTTCCAGGCCCTCGACGACGTCGGGCTGGAGCCAGTGCTGGGGCAGGCCCATGAGGGCCTTGGTGGCGAGTCGGATGTCCCGGATGGTTTCGATCTCCAGCAGGCGCATCAGGTAGGACTCGAGATTGCGCCAGGGCACGTTGGCCACGTCTCCGCCGGAGACGACCACGTCGCGTACCCCGGGGTGGGTTTTCAGGTAGTTGATGTGGGCGTCGTACCGGTCGACGGGTTTGAGGCTGAGTTTGAGCTTGTCGACCGCGGGGGTGGAGTTGCCGACCAGGTCCATGCGGGTGCAGTGGCCGCAGTACTGGGGGCAGGTGGCGAGGAGTTCGGCGAGGACCTTGGTGGGGTAGCGGTGGGTGAGGCCCTCGGCTACCCACATGTCGTGTTCGTGCAGGGAGTCGCGGCTGGCGTAGGGGTGGGAGGGCCAGTCGGTGCGTCGGTCGGAGGCCACCGGGATCATGTAGCGCCGGATGGGGTCGGCGAGCAGTGCTTCGGTGGTCGGCGGCGCGAAGGGCACCATAGTGTTGATCATCTGGGGTGGCACCAGCATGGACATGGTGGCCAGGGCGCGTTGGTCGGCTTCCAGGTCGGCGTAGAAGCTCTCGTCGACGGTGTCGCCGAGCACGGTGCGCAGTTGTTTGACGTTCTTTACGCAGTTGACCCGCTGCCATTGGGCGTTCTCCCATTGGTCGCGGGTGACGTGGCGCCAGCCGGGGAAGCGGGTCCAGTCGGGTTCGACGAGTGGGGTGCGGCGGTATTCGTAGGGCTGGCCGGGGGTGTCGACGGGGGCCGGCTGGGGTGTCGCGGTGCGCTGCACCGGCGGGTGGGTCTGGGTCACGGCCCCTCCTGGTGGTTGATCGATGACCCCGAAGGGTACTGGAAAATATCCGGTTAAGAATCTAGTCTGCCGTAAGTTTTCCCGCTATGCGACTCCCGGCCGGGGGTTCAGGCGGCCATGTAGGGGAGGTCGGGGTGACGTCACCAGTGGGTCTGCACCGCGTGGTGGAGCCGGCGGGGGTGCTGCCGCAGGCGGCCTGGCGCCTGGACGCGGGTCCGGAGATCGCGGCGAACGAGGTGCGGATCCGGGTGGAGCGGCTGAACCTGGACGCGGCGAGTTTCCGTCAGCTGTTCGACAAGCACGGCGGTGACGGTGCTGCGGTGCGCGCCGAGGTGCTGGAGATCATCTCTACCCGGGGCAAGATGCAGAACCCGGTGACCGGGTCGGGTGGGATGTTGATCGGCACGGTCGAGGAGGCCGGGCGGCGTTCGCCGCTGGGTCTGAAGCCGGGGGAGCGGGTCGCCACCCTGGTGTCGTTGACGTTGACGCCGCTGGTGGTCACCGACGGTCTGGCCCGGTGGGACGGGCTCAGCGAGCAGGTGCCGTGTGAGGGGTGGGCGATTCTGTTCGCCCGGTCGATCGCGGCGGTGTTGCCGGAGGATCTGGATCCGCAGTTGTCGCTGGCGGTGCTGGATGTGTGTGGGGCGCCGGCGTTGACGGCGCGGGTGGTGTCGCGGTGTGTGGCCGACCGGGCGGGGGATGGGCCGGTGTCGGTGGCGGTGATCGGTGGTGCGGGCAAGAGTGGTTCGTTGTCGCTGGCGGCGGCGCGGCAGGCGGGGGCGGGTCGTACGGTCGGGGTGGTGCCGGTGGCGGCGGAGCGTGACGCGCTGGTGGCGGCCGGGTTGTGTGATGCGGTGGTGTTGGCTGACGCCCGGGATCCGGTGGGGTTGTCCACGGCGGTGACGACCGCGTTGGGGGCGCCGGCTGATGTGACCGTGGTCTGTGTGGATGTGCCGGGGTGTGAGCACGGGGCGGTGTTGGCCACGGCGGACGGCGGCACAGTGATCTTTTTCTCGATGGCGACGAGTTTCGCGGCGGCGGCGTTGGGGGCCGAAGGGCTGGCGGCGGACGTGACGATGCTGGTCGGCAACGGGTATGTGCCGGGGCACGCGGAGTTGGCGTTGGGGTTGTTGCGCAGTGATCCGGGGGTGCGTGGCCTGTTCGAGGCGCGGCTGGCGGCAGACTGAGGCCATGACGAAGAACCCCTCGACGTTGTTCCGCGGTGGCGTGTTGCATTGTCCGGCGGATCCTTCCGCTACGGCGTTGTTGGTGCGGGATGGGCGGATTGTCTGGTTGGGGGCGGATGCGGATGCGCCGCCGGCGGACCGGGTGGTGGAGTTGGGTGGGGCGTTGGTGACCCCGGCTTTCGTGGACGCGCATGTGCATGTCAGTGACACCGGCCTGGCGTTGTCGGGGTTGGATCTGTCCGGGGTGCGGTCGGCCGGGGAGTTGTTGGAGGCGGTGTCGGTGTTCGCGGCGGGGTTGCCGGCGGATGCGGTGGTGTTGGGGCATGGGTGGGACGAGTCGACGTGGGTGGTGCCGCAGCCGCCTTCGGCGGCGGAGTTGGGGCGGGCGGCCGGTGGGCGGCGGGTGTATCTGTCGCAGGCGTCGATTCATTCGGCGTTGGTGTCTTCGGCGTTGTTGGCGGCGTGTCCGCAGGCGGCGGGGGTGTCCGGGTATGACGGGTCGGGTTGGTTGCGGTTGGACGCGCATCATGTGGTGCGGGCGGCGGCGCGGGGGTCGGTGACGCGGGCGCAGCGGGTGGCGGCGCAGCGGGTGGCTCTGGAGCATGCGGCGTCGTTGGGGATCGCGGCGGTGCATGAGTGTGGTGGGCCGGAGATCTCCGACGAGGAGGATTTCATCGGGTTGTTGGCGGTCTCGGGTGCCGGGGTGCCGGAGGTGTACGGGTACTGGGGTGAGTTGGGTGGTGCGGCGCGGGCTCGGGAGTTGGGTGCGGTGGGGGCGGGGGGTGATCTGTTCGCCGACGGTGCCCTGGGGTCGCGTACGGCGTTTTTGTCGCGGGGGTATGTCGACGGTGAGGGGTGTGGGCACGGGTATCTGAGCGCGGAGCAGGTGCGTGATCACCTGTTGGACTGTGCGGCGCATGGGATGCAGGGCGGGTTCCATGCGATCGGGGATGCGGCGATCTCGACGGTGTTGGAGGGGTTCGCGGGGGCGGCGCGGCGGTTGGGTACGGATCGGGTGCGGGCGGCGCGGCATCGGGTGGAGCATGCGGAGGTGATGGATCGGCGGTTGATCGCCGGTTTCGTGGAGTACGGGGTGGTGGCGTCGATGCAGCCGGCGTTCGACCGGTTGTGGGGTGGTGCGGGGCGGATGTATGAGGCGCGGTTGGGGTTGGAGCGGTCGTTGGCGTCGAATCCGATGGGGGCGATGCACGGGGTGGGGGTGGCGTTGGCGTTCGGTTCGGATTCGCCGGTGACGCCGTTGGATCCGTGGGGTTCGGTGCGGGCGGCGGTGGCGCATCACAGTCCGGTGCAGCGGATGACGGTGCGGGCGGCGTTCGCGGCGCACACCCGGGGTGGTTGGCGGGCGGTGCATCTGGACAGTGAGGGGGTGTTGGCGTTGGGGGCGCCGGCGACGTTTGCGGTGTGGTCGACTCCGGCGGGGTTGGAGAGAGGTCTGCCGGTGTTGCAGGCGGAGGATCCGGAGTTGCGGGGGGCGCAGGATCCGACGCCGTTGCCGGTGTGTCAGGCGACGGTGTTGCGTGGTGATGTGATCTTTCAGCGGGAAGGGCTGTCGTGACGGGCAAGCTTGATCTGGATCCGGTGTTGGTGGCGCGGGCGCGGGAGTTGGCGCGTCGGGCGGGGCAGCCGGTGGTGGAGTTGGCGCGTAGCCATACGACGGTGTCGGTGGAGCGGGCGGTGTTGCGGTTGGCGGGGGTGGTCGGGGCGGATCCGGATGGCATTCCGTGGGTGAACCGGCTGGTGGATGCGGTGGTGGCGGATGTGGGTTTGGGGCATGGGGTGGCGGTGCCGATGTTCGATGCCCTGGCGCGTGAGCAGCTCACCGATGTGACGTTGTTGGCGCAGAAGGCGGCGGCGGGGTCGGTGCGGTTCGAGGTGCCGTCGGGGAAGGCGGCGACGGCGGCTCGGCGGGCGGCGCGTAGGGCGGTGGGTGCGGGGGTTCGGCAGATCGATCGGCGGCGGGCGGAGCGGGAGCGCCTGGTGCGGCGGTTCGGTGATCCGGTGCGGCGGCCGTGGATTTATCTGATCGTGGCTACGGGGGACATCTACGAGGACATTCCGCAGGCGCAGGCGGCGGCGCGGGCCGGGGCGGATGTGATCGCGGTGATCCGGTCGACGGGGCAGTCGTTGTTGGATTATGTGCCGGAGGGGGCGACCCGGGAGGGGTTCGCGGGCACGTACGCCACCCAGGAGAACTTCCGCCTGATGCGGGCGGCGTTGGATGTGTCCTCCAAGGAGTTGGGTCGGTATGTGCGGCTGACGAATTACGCGTCGGGGTTGTGTATGCCGGAGATGGCGGCCCTGGCGGGTCTTGAGCGGTTGGACATGATGCTCAACGACTCCATGTACGGGATTCTGTTCCGGGACATCAATCCGATTCGTACGTTCGTGGATCAGCGGTTCTCGCGGCAGGTGCATGCCCGGGCGGGGATCATCATCAACACCGGTGAGGACAACTATCTGACCACTGCTGATGCGGTGGATGAGGCGCACACGGTGACGGTGTCGCAGTTGTTGAACGAGTATTTCGCGCATGAGGCGGGGTTGGCGGACTGGCAGCTGGGGTTGGGGCACGCGTTCGAGATCAATCCGGATGTGCCGGAGTCGTTGCGGTTGGAGTTGGCGCACGCGTTGTTGGCGCGGGAGTTGTTTCCGGATGCGCCGTTGAAGTGGATGCCGCCGACGAAGCACATGACCGGTGACGTGTTCCGGGGCAATCTGCTCGACGGGTTCTTCAACCTGGTGGGCACGCTGACGGGGCAGGGCATTCTGCTGGTGGGGATGATGACCGAGGCGGTGGTGACGCCGTGGTTGTCGGATCGGGACATCGCGTTGCAGAACGTGCGGTATGTGCTGGGGGCGGCCGGTGGGTTGCATGAGGATTTCGTGCCGGCGTCGGGTGGGTTCATTCAGCAGCGTGCCCACCGGGTGTTGGGTGAGGCGGTGGACCTGTTGGAGCGCATCGGTGAGCAGTCGTTGTTGACGGCGATCGCGGAGGGCACTTTCGGGATCATGAAGCGGCCGTCGGACCGGGGTAAGGGGTTGGCCGGGGTGGCGCGGCATGAGGCGGATTACTACAACCCGGCCACGGAGATCCTGGAGCAGTCGGCATGAGTGAACGCACCGAGTGGAGCGAGGGCCGTGCGGGCATGCCCAGCCGGCACGGCATGAGTGAGAAGACGGTGGTGCGGCCGTACGGGGACACCACGGGGGACGGCATGGTGCAGGTGTCGTTCACGTTGCCGGTGCCGCATGACAAGCGGGCCGAGGGTGCGGCGGTGCAGTTGGCCAACAAGATGGGGATGGACCCGGCGATGTTGGTGCACGCCAAGCCGATCGGTGAGGGGTTCACGTTCTTCGTGGTGTATGGGCGGGTGAATCATCTGGTGGACCTGGCGAAGGTGCAGGTGGTGGAGCGGGATTTTCCGCTGCTGAGCGCCAAGGAGGTCAATGCGGTGGTGAAGCGGCGGTTGCGGCGGAAGTTGTCCGTGGTGGGGGCGTGTATCGGCACGGATGCGCACACGGTGGGCATCGACGCGATTCTGAATGTGAAGGGGATCGCCGGTGAGAAGGGGTTGGAGTATTACCGGGAGTTGAAGGTCACGAATCTGGGTGCGCAGGTGAGTGTGCCGGAGTTGGTGGAGGCGGCGCGGGCGGAGCGGGCGGATGCGGTGTTGGTGTCGCAGGTGGTGACGCAGCGGGATGCGCATCTGCACAACACGCGGGAGATGTCGGCGGCGTTCCGGGAGGCGTTGCCGGCTGATCGGCGGCCGTTGCTGATCGTGGGTGGGCCGCGGTTCGACGAGTCGATGGCGGCCGAGTTGGGGGTGGATCGGATTTTCGGTCGGGGGACGACGCCGGGTGAGGTGGCCAGTTACCTGGTCCATGCGTTGATCACGGACAAGAGGGTGAAGTGATGACTGATTCGCGGGTCGGGTTGACGGTGACGCATCGGCGGTATGTGCCGTATTCGCATGCGCATTACGCCGGGGATCTGGTCGACGGGGCGTACGCGTTGGGGTTGTTCGGTGATGTGGCCACGGAGGTGTGTATCCGTACGGATGGGGATGAGGGTTTGTTCGCCTCCTATTCGGAGGTGCAGTTCCGGGCGCCGATCCGGGCGGGGGATGTGGTGGAGGTGGTGGCGACGGTGACCCGGGTGGGTACCCGTAGCCGCACTGTTGATTTCGAGGCGCGGGTGGTGTGTCGGGGGCGTCCGGATCGTGGTGGGTCGGCGGCGGAGGTGCTGGCGGAGCCGGTGGTGGCGGTGACGGCGACCGGCACGGTGGTCGTTCCGCCGGTGGTGTGAGGGTAGCGGTCTGCGCCGACGTGGGGTCGACGTTCACCAAGGTGTCGGTGGTGGACCTCGACGGGTGTGGTCTGGTGGCGTCGGCGTCGGCGCGTACGTCGGTGGACACGGATGTGTGGCACGGCCTGGAGGCGGCGGTCGGGGCGGCGTTGGCGGGTCGCTGGTCGCCGGAGGTGCCGTGGTTGGTGTGTTCCTCGGCGGGGGGTGGGCTGCGGCTGGCGGTGGTGGGGTATGAGCCGCTGGTGACGGCGCAGGCGGGTCGGCGGGTCGGGTTGTCGGCGGGCGCGGATGTGGTGCATGTGGCGGCCGGTCGGCTGGGTCGGGCCGAGTTGACGGCGTTGCGGGCGGCCCGCCCGGATGTGGTGTTGCTGGTCGGTGGCACCGACGGTGGGGACGCCGAGACGCTGACTCACAATGCGAACCGGTTGGCGCGGGCCCGGTTCCGGGTGCCGGTGGTGTTGGCCGGCAATGTGGCGGTCCGCGACGAGTTGCAGGCGGTGTTGGCGCGGGCGGGGGTGCCGGTGACGGTGGCCGACAACGTTTTGCCGCGGATCGGGGTGTTGGCGCCGGCCTCGGCGCGGGAGACGATCCGTCAGGTGTTCCTGCGGCATGTCATCGGGGGGAAGCGGCTGTCGCGGGGGCGGCGGTTCGCTCGGTTGGTGCGGGCGGCCACCCCGGATGCGGTGTTGACCGGAGTGGAGGCGTTGGCGGAGCTGGCCGGGGGTGATCTGGTGGTGGTGGATGTGGGTGGGGCCACCACGGATGTGTATTCGGTGTTGACGCCGGACGAGCGGGCCAGTGGGCCGGGTCGGGAGGTGGCGGGTTCGTTGTGGCGGGCCCGCACGGTCGAGGGTGATCTGGGGATGCGGTGGAGCGCCCCGCAGGTGGTGCGGGCGGCGGTCGAGGAGCGGCTGCTGGGGGAGCCGGAGGGGGCCGAGTTGGTGGGGGAGGCGGCGCGGCGGGCCGCCGATCCGGGGTTTCTACCCGTGGATGCGGCCGGGCGGGCGGTGGATGCGCGGATCGCGGCGTTGGCGGCGACTGTGGCGTTGCGGCGACATGCCCGTGGGGTGGGTACGGGGGAGCGGTCAGGGCGTGATCTGCGGGATGTGCGGTTGGTGGTGGGTTCGGGTGGGGTGTTGCGGCACGCCCCGCAGGAGGTGGCCGAAGGTGTGTTGGGGGCGGTGTTGACCGATCATGCCGGTGGGTGGGCGTTGCCGCGGGCGGCGCGGCCGGTGGTGGATGTGGACTATGTGTTGGCGGCGGCGGGGCTGCTGGTGGGGGAGTATCCGGTGGCGGCCCGGGGCCTGTTGCGACCGCTGCTCGGTCCTTCCGGTGGCGGCGACACGCCGGGGTGTGGGGGCGACTCGGCGGTGGCGGGTTGACAAGGGCGGGGGTGGGCCACGTACCGTCTTTGAGTCCTACCACGGGAAGTGGCTGTTGTTCGCTTCGTCCCTTCGTCCGCTGGCCGAGCGAGATGGTGTCGCGGCGGCCAGGTCCAGCGGGCGGGGGTCGGCGGGGCGGCGCGAACCGGCCGCGATTACCGGTGTACGGGCAGGGTGAGGTGCACGGCCAGTAGACAACGGCCCGACGGGGGCAGCCAGTCGCCGTCCGGTCGGTCCGAAGGTCGAGGTGTCTCGTTCTCGCCACACCGGCCGTGGAAGGGGCCTGGGAGCATCGGGGCGCGGCGTATGCCGCGCCCCGACTTGGTTGCCGGGTCAGTCGGTGGCGGGTCGGGCCCGTACGTGCAGGCGTTCGCCCTGCGGGCCGAACAGGCTGAGCACCTCGGCGGGTTCGGGGCCGGGGTTGCTGACGCGGTGCGGGGTGCGGGTGTCGAATTCGGCGACCTCGCCGGCCTCCAGCATCAGGTCGTGTTCGCCGAGTTGCAGGCGTGGCCGCCCGGAGAGCACGTAGAGCCATTCGTAGCCTTCGTGGGACTGAAGTCGTGTCTCGGCGGGGCTGTGTGGGGGCAGGATCTGTTTGAAGGCCTGTAGTCCACCGGGGCGGCGGGTCAGGGGCAGGAAGGTCATGCCGTGGCGGACGATCGGGCGGGGCCGGATCCGGGGATCGCCGACGGCGGGTGCGCCGACCAGTTCGTCCAGGGGCACCTGGTGGGCGCGGGCCAGGGGCAGCAGCAGTTCCAGGGTGGGGCGGCGGTGTCCCGATTCGAGGCGGGACAGGGTGCTCACCGAGATGCCGGTGGTGTCGGCGAGTTCGCTCAGGGTGGTGCCCCGGTTCTTGCGTAGGGCCCGCAGGCGGGGACCCACCGCGGCCAGCACCACCGCCTCATCGTTTGCCATGTTGGCAAGAATACTTGTCGCCGGTAGGGGTGCGGGTGGATGGTGACGCACGAAACCGACAAGGGGAGCGCAGGATGGACGACAGGTACGACGTGGTGGTGGTCGGCGGCGGGGCCGCAGGCCTGGCCGGGGCGTTGACGCTGGCCCGGGCGCGCCGTTCGGTGCTGGTGGTGGACGCCGGTGAGCCGCGTAACGCACCGGCGGCCGGGGTGCACACCTATCCCGGACGGGAGGGGACCCCACCGGCCCGGTTGGCGGCGATCAGCCGGGAGGAGGTGACCGGCTACGGCGGGCAGCTGATGACCGGTCAGGTCACCGGCTTCGACCGGGTCGGTGAGGAGTTCACGGTCACCGTCGACGAAGGCCGGCAGGTCCGGGCCCGGCGGCTGCTGGTCACCACCGGGCTGGTCGACGAACTGCCTCCGCTGCCCGGCCTGGCGCAGCGGTGGGGGCGGGACGTGCTGCACTGCCCGTACTGCCACGGGTGGGAGGTGGCCGACAAGCGGATCGCCGTGTTGGCCACCGGGCCGCTGTCGGCCCACCAGGTGCGACTGTGGCGGCAGTGGAGTGACCAGGTGCTGCTCCTGCTGCACGACCAGCCGGCACCGCAGGGCGAGGAGGCCGAGTGGTTGGCCGCCCTGGAGGTGGCGGTGGTGCCGGGCCCGGTGGCCGGGCTGACGGTGCAGGTCGACCGGCTGACCGGGGTGCGGCTGGCCTCCGGGGAGCAGGTCGACTGTGACGTGCTGGTGGTGGCTACCAGGATGACCGCCCGGGCGCAGGTGCTGTCGTCGTTGGGGTTGACGGCCGAGCCGGTGGAGATGTTCGGTCAGGTGATCGGTGCGCAGGTGCCGTCCGGGCCCTCGGGTGCCACCTCGGTGCCGGGGGTGTGGGTGGCCGGCAACATCGCCGACCTGTCCGCGAAGGTGATCCCGTCCGCCGCCGCCGGGATCACGGCCGCGGCGGCCATCAACGCCGACCTGGTCGAGGCCGACACCCGGGCGGCGGTGGCGCGGCACCGGCGGCAGCGGGAGGAGGCCTTCACCGAGGCCGGGTGGGAGCAGCGGTATCAGCAGCGGCCGACGGTGTGGAGCGGCCGACCCAACCCGCAGCTGGTGGCCGAGGTGTCCGAGGTCACCCCGGGCCGGGCCCTGGATGTGGGCTGCGGTGAGGGTGCCGACGCGGTGTGGCTGGCCGAACGGGGTTGGCGGGTCACCGGGGTGGACATCTCCACCACCGCGCTGGAGCGGGCCGCGCGGCACGCCCGCGAGGCCGGTGAGCAGGTCGCGCAGCGCATCGAGTGGGTGCACACCGACCTGCTGCACGGCGAGGTGAAGGAAGGCGTCTACGACCTGGTGTCGGCGCAGTTCATGCACCTGCCGCCGCAGGACCGCCGGGAGTTGTACGCGCGGCTGGCCGCCGCGGTCGCCCCGGGTGGGCTGCTGCTGATCGTCGGGCATCACCCGCGGGATCTGTGGTCCCGCGCGCATCGGATGCACTACCCGGAGATGATGTTCACCGCCGAGCAGGTGGCCGCCGACCTGGACCCGCAGCGGTTCGAGGTGCTGGTGGCGCAGGCCCGGCCCCGTACGACGGTGGACCCGCAGGGCCGTGAGATCTCGGTGCACGACGCGGTGCTGCTGGCCCGCCGCCGCTGAGGGCCACCGGCGGCCCGGCCGGTCATACGGGCCGGGGGTCGGGGCGGGTAGCCTTCGGCGCGTGACCGCGCCCGATTCGCCCGTGACGACCGTGGACCCTGGTGTCGCGGCCACCTCACCGTCTCGCCTGCCTGCGGTGCCGCTGCCGGTGGCGCTGGCCATGGCGGTGGCCGCCGGGTTGGCGTTGCTGCTGGCCTTCCCGCCGTACGGGTGGTGGCCGTTGGCGCCGGTGGGGGTGGCCCTGCTGGCCGCGGCCACTCACCGGCGGCGGCTGCGCGCCGGCGCCGGACTGGGGTTCGTGACCGGTGTGGCCCTGTTCGCGCCGTTGCTGGCCTGGACGAACCTGCACACCGGCTACCTGCCGTGGGTGTTGTTGTCGCTGTTGCAGGCCGTCTACCTGGCGTTGCTGGGTGCGGCGACGGCGTGGGTGTCGCCGCTGGTCGACCGGTTCCCGCCGGTGTGGCCGGTGGTGACCGGGGTGCTGTGGGTGGGTCAGGAGGCGCTGCGGGACCGCACCCCGTTCGGCGGGTTCCCGTGGGGGCGGCTCGCGTTCGGTCAGGACGGTTCGCCGTTGCTGCGCCTGGCCGCCCTCGGTGGTGCCCCCCTGGTGACCTTCGCGGTGGCGTTGACCGGTGGGCTGCTCCTCGCCGCCGGTTGGTGGCTGATCCAGGCCCGCCGGCAGCAGCGGCCGCCCCGCTTGTGGGTTCCGGTCGCCGGGGCCGGGGCCGCGGTGGTGGTGCTGCTCACCGGGGCCCTGCTGGTGCCGGTGCACACCGCCGGTTCCGGTGCACAGGTGACCGTCGCCATCGTGCAGGGCAACGTGCCGCGCCTGGGGTTGGACTTCAACGCCCAACGGCAGGCCGTGCTCGACAACCACGTCGACGCGACGATCGAGCTGGCCGCCCAGGTCGGCGCCGGTCAGCGGGAACGGCCCGACCTGGTGGTGTGGCCGGAGAACTCCAGCGACATCGACCCGCTGCGTAATCCGGCCGCCGGTGCCCGGATCTCGGCCGCCGCGGACGCCATCGGGGTACCGATCCTGGTCGGGGCGGTGTTGTCCGGGCCGGAACCGGGGCAGGTGCGCAACGCGGGGCTGCTGTGGCGTCCCGGGGTGGGCCCGGATCTGGACCAGCTGTACATCAAGCGGCATCCGGTGCCGTTCGCCGAGTACGTGCCGATGCGGGATCTCGCCCGCATGGTGAGCAAGCAGGTCGACCGGGTACGCGCCGACTTCGTCGCCGGCACCGAGGCGGGGGTGGTGCGTACCCCGGCGGTGGTGCTCGGCGACGTGATCTGCTTCGAGGTCGCCTACGACGGGCTGGTCCGGGACACCGTGACCGGTGGCGCCCAGTTGCTGGTGGTGCAGACCAACAACGCCACCTTCGACGAGGCCGAGGCCCGCCAGCAGTTGGCCATGGTGCGGTTGCGGGCCGTGGAGCACGGCCGACCCGCCCTGATGGCCTCCACGGTCGGGGTGTCCGGGTTCGTCACCCCCGACGGGCGGGTAAGCGACGCGACCGGGTTCAACACCCGCGCGGTCGTGGTACGGCAGCTGACCCTGACCGAGGGGCGCACCCTGGCCACCCGGATCGGGGTGCTGCCGGAGGTGCTGCTGGCCGGGTTGGCCGTGGTGGCGCTGGCCGGCACGGTGGTGCTGCGGCGGCGACCCGAATAGATCCGCACGCCGGCACGAGGGAGGCAGCGGTGATGCAGAAGACCGACATCCGTCCGGCGACGAACGAGGTGCCCGGGGTGGGCCGGGTACTGGTGGTCATCCCCACCTACGACGAGGCCGACAACCTATCCACGATCGTGGAGCGGATCCGGCGGGCCGCCCCGCAGGTGGCGGTGCTCGTCGCCGACGACAACAGTCCCGACGGCACCGGCGACATCGCCGAGGACCTGGCCCGTACCGACCGGCAGGTGCACGTGCTGCACCGGGAGGGGAAGCAGGGTCTCGGCGCGGCCTACCTGGCCGGGTTCGGGTGGGCGCGGCGGCGGGGGTTCGACGCCGTGGTGGAGATGGACGCCGACGGCTCCCACGACCCGCAGGACCTGCCGGCGCTGCTGGCCGCCGCCGCGGACGCCGACCTGGTGATCGGGTCGCGGTGGACCCGGGGGGCCCGGGTGCTGAACTGGCCGCTGCGGCGGCTGCTGCTGTCGCGGGTCGGCAACCTGTACGCGCGGCTGGCGTTGGGGATGCCGGTGGCCGACGCCACCGGCGGCTACCGGGTCTACCGGTCGAGTCTGCTGGACCTGCTGGACCTGGAGTCGGTGTGTTCGCAGGGCTACTCCTTCCAGGTGGAGTTGTGCCGGTTGGCGCATCGGGCCGGGGCCCGGATCACGGAGGTGCCGATCACCTTCGCGGAGCGGGAACGAGGCGCCAGCAAGATGAGTCCGCTGATCGTGGTCGAGGCGTTGTGGCGGATCACCGGCTGGGCGGTCGACGACCGGCGGGCGGCCGTGCGGCACGGGTGGCGGGCGGTCACGGCGGGGCAGGCCCGGTGGCCGTGAGCCGGGTCGTGTCATGCTGGAGGTACGCGGACGGCTGCGCCGCACCGGTCAGCCGCCGACGATGACACGCCATACGGCGGATGGGGTGAGATGCGCCGGACACTGCGGTTCGTACCGTTGGCCCTGCTGGTTTCCGTGCTCGTGGAGCTGGCCGTGTTCGTGCTGGTGGGCCGGGCGGTCGGCTTCGGCGCGGCGACCCTGATGGTGTTCGCGGCGTCGCTGCTCGGCATGGTGTTGCTGCGGCGGGAGGGCATCCGCGCCTGGCGGGGGTTCCGGGAGGCCGCGCAGTCCGGTCGGCCGCCGGGTCGGCAGGTGACCGACGGGCTGGTGGGTCTGCTCGGTGCCCTGCTGTTGGCGACCCCCGGTCTGGTCAGCGGCCTGGTGGGGCTGGTGTTGCTGGTGCCGCCGGTGCGCCGGCTGGCCCGCGGCGGCATGCAGCGGACCGCCGAGCGTCGGGTGTCGTCGATGACCGCCGGTGACCTGTTCGGACCTCGCCGGGTGCGGGTGTACCGGGGTGCCCCCCAGCAGCCGGGGGAGACCGGCGCAGCCGAACCGGCCGCGCCGGGCCCACCGGCTCCGCCGGTGGGCGACGAGGGTCGGGCCATCGAGGGTGAGATCGTGGAACCCCGCTGAGGAAAGAACGACGACGACGCCCCCGGGAGTTGATCTCCCGGGGGCGTCGTCGTCGGACGGGTCAGGCGCGACCGCGGCGGGTGCGGACCTCCTGGAGTCGCTCTTCGAGGATGTCCTCCAGCTCGGCGATCGAACGCCGCTCCAGCAGCATGTCCCAGTGGGTACGCGGCGGCTTGGCCTTCTTCTGCTCCGGTTCGGTGCCGTCGACCAGCCGGGCCACGCTGCCGTCGAACTTGCATTCCCAGGTGGTGGGCACCTCGGCGTCGACGGCGAACGGAACCTCGAACTGGTGGCCCTTGGCGCACAGGTACTCGCGGGTCTGCCGCGGCGCGAGCTCCGTGTTGCGGTCGGATTCGTAGCTGACCGCGCCCAGTCGGCTACCGCGGAGCATACGCTCGCCCATGATCGACTTCCCCTCTTCGGTGGTGCTGGTCCTGTCGGTGTAACGGTCCGCCTTCGTCGGGCCATTCCCGCGGCCACGCCTGGACGGCCCGCTACCCGCGGGTGCGCAGTCAAGGGTAACCGGCCACAGCAGCCGCCCGGCGGGGTCCGCCCGGCCGGGTCGTGGCGGCGGACCGCCGCCGTCAGCGCAAATGGTAGCCCGCCGGGCCACCGAGGCGACGGCACGCCTCGCCACCCGAGGGCGCAGGGTCAGCCGGCGGAGACGTTGCGGGTCAGGGCGGTGGCCAACTCGGCGACCTGACCGGCCAGTTGGGCGACCCGCTGACGGGCCTCGTCACGGTCCGCCTCGACCGCCCGCAACAACTGCGCCTGCCGCACCTCCCGACCGTCGGCCTCCGCCGCCGCCTGCTGCCCGGCAGCCACCTCGGCGCGCAGGGCCTCCACGCGGGCCACGGCGGCGGCCAGGTCGGCACGCAACGAATCCGTGTCGGCCAGCGCGGCCGCCAGATCCAGGCCGACCTGACGGGCCGTGGCCTGCGCCCGCTGCCGGTCCGCCTCGGCCTGGGCCCGCGCCTGCTGCGCCTGATCGAGGTCGGCGCGCACCGCGGTCAGCCGCGCCGCCAGATCCTCGGCCTCGGTACGCAACTGGGCCAGGTCGGCCTGGGCCTGCTGTGCCTGGACCCGGGACTGCTCCACCTCGGAGCGCAGCGCCTCGACCCGGGCGGTGGCCTCGGCGGCGGAGACCTCCGCACGGTGGGCCTCGGCGCGGGCGGTGTCCCGTTCGGCGATCAGCGTGGCGCTGCGACCCCGCTCGGCGTCCAACTCCGCCCGCAGGGCCGCCACCTGGGTGCGGGCGGTGTCCCGGTCGGTCTCGGCCTGGGCCCGCAGCGCCTCGGCGGCGACCGCGGCCCGACGGGCGGTGTCCCGGTCGGCCTGCGCCTGCGCGGCCCGCGCGTCGGCGGCGTCCGCCCGCTGCCCGGCCTGGTCGGCCTCGGCGCGGGCGGTGTCCCGGTCGGCGGTGGCGGCCTGGGCCTGCCGCCGGTCCCGCTCGGCCCGGGCGGCGGCGTCCTCGGCCGCCCGGATCGCCTCGTCCCGTTCGGTCTGCGCGGCCGCGACCGCGGCGGCCGTATCCGCCCGGACCTGCGCCAGTTGCCGTTCCACCCCCGCCGGGGACAACTCGGCGTGCAGGGCCTCGGTCAGGGTCTGCACGACCTGGTCGAGGCGATCCACCGCCTCCCAGGTGCGGGCCACCTGACCGGGCAGACCGGGGGCGTTGCGGTGCCGCATCCGGCTGTTGCGGGAGGCCCGCTGGCAGGCGCCGTCGTTGTCCCGGCAGTAGCGGAAGGGCCGGCCGGCGCCGGCCCGCTGCGGCACGTCGGCACCGCAGTGGGCGCAGGGGCGGGTGTCGGTGGCGGGCTCGGCGTCCATCGAACGGGCAGTCTAGTGGGCCGCTCGGGCGGTGCTGTCGCGTACGGTCAGCCGGGGCGGCAGCAGGGTGACCTCCGGTACGGGCTCGTCGCGGAGTTTGCCCATCACCAGGGACACCGCCTGCCGGCCGATCTCCTCCGCGGGCACCGGCACACAGGTCAACCGAGGGCTGGCATGTTCGGCGAACTGCTCCGGGCAGACCGCCACCACGGACACCTCCTCGGGCACCCGACGGCCCAAGGCGGCCAGGGCCGCCTGCATCGGCCCGACCGCGGCCTCGTTCTGCACGATCAACGCCGAGATGTCCGGGTGGCGGGCGAACAACCCGACCACCCGATGGTGGACGTCGGCGGCGTTCTCCTCACAGGGCAGGGTCACCGCCTCGACACCGTGGCGGGCCGCCGCCTCGATCACCCCGGCCCGGGTGCGGTGGGCGAACCCGGTGCCCCGGTCGTAGACGGCGGCCGGCGCACCGAGCAGGGCGATCCGCCGGTGACCGAGGCCCGCCAGGTGCTCCACGCACAGCTGCCCCGCCCGGTGGAAGTCCAGGTCCACACAGGTCAACTCGCAGGTGTCGGCGGGCAGGCCGATCAGGACGCTGGGCCGCCCCAACTGCCGCAGCAGCGGCACCCGTACGTCGTGCAGCTCCACATCCATCACCAGCACCCCGTCGACCAGGGCACCGGCGGCGATCCGGCGCAGCCCCTCCGGGCCCTCGTCGGAGGTGAGCAGCAGCACGTCGTGGTCGTGGCGGCGAGCCGAGGTCACCACCGCGGTGGCGAACTGCATCACCACCGGCACCTGGATGCCCGAGCGCAGCGGCAGCACCAACGCGATCACGTTGGCCCGGCGGCTGGCCAGGGCCCGGGCCCCGGCGTTGGGGTGGTAGCCGAGCACCCGGATGCTGGACAGTACCCGGCTGCGGGTCACCTCGGAGATGGCCCGTTTGCCGCTGAGCACGTACGACACCGTGCTCACCGCCACCCCGGCGTGCCGGGCCACGTCGGCGATGGTCGGCTGCCCGGACGCGATCCGTCCGCGCCCGCTCACCGGACCCCGCTCGTGCTGGGCATCCGCGACTCCGACGACAGGGGTTCACCGCGTACGGCCACGATGCCGGTGAGCCGCACATCGGTGGCGGAGCGTCCGACCAGCACGGTGTGGGTGGCGTCCTCCACCACCTGGCGGCCCTGTTCGACGTCCCACCAGCCCAGCTCCGCGCTGCGCAGCCGCAAGGTGACCGTCCGGCACTCCCCGGGCGCCAGGGTGACCCGGGTGAAGTCCCGCAGCTGCCGCAGCGGCTGCTTGACCCGGGAGCGGCGCTGCCGGGTGTAGAGCTGCACCACCTCCTCACCGGCCCGCTCGCCGCTGTTGGTGATGTCCACCCGCACCTCGATGTCGGTGCCTACCGGCACGGACGTGGCGCTCAGCCGCAGGTCGGTGTAGTCGAAGCGGGTGTAGGACTCACCGTGTCCGAAGGGGTACAGCGGCTCGCCCCGGTAGTACAGGTAGGTGAAGTCGGCGCCGATCACGTCGTAGTCGAGCAGGTCGGGCAGCTCAGCGGTGTCGGCGTACCAGGTCTGGGTGAGCCGGCCCCCCGGTTCGGCGTCGCCGAGCAGCACCTCGGCCAGGGCGTTGCCGTGTTCCTGTCCACCGTGGGCCGACCACAACACTGCCGGCAGATGCTGTTGCGCCCAGCCGATCGCGTACGGGTAGCTGCTGGTCAGCACCAGCACGGTACGGGGGTTGGCGGCGTACACGGCCCGCAGCATCGCCTCCTGCCGGGCCGGCAGGGCCAGGTCCACCCGGTCCTCGGTCTCCCGCCCGTTGACCATCGGGTGGTTGCCCAGCGCCACCACGGCCACGTCGGCGGCGGCGGCCAGCGCGGCGGCCTCGGCCGCCCCGTCGACACCGAGTTCGATGCCGAAGGCGGTACCGGCCCGTGGGCTGTCGCCGTCGACCCGCAGCCGTCCCTCGGTGTCGAGGGTGACGTACCGGTCGGTGGCCAGGTGCCGCAGCAGCACCGTGCCGTCGGGCAGCAGGTCGAACTGGAAGGTCTCCCGCACCACCCAGCCGCCCGGTCCCGGGCGGTCGTTGACCAGCACCCCTTCGTCGTCGGCGCCGACATGGCGGCCGTTGCCGACGGCCCGCAGCGCCACCGTGTCCCGGCCCCAGTCGAACACGTCGAACCAGGTGGGTTCGGCCCCGACGGTGAGCGGGCCGCCGGCGGGGTCGTCCGGGCAGCCCACGTAGCCCTGGGCCACCCGCAGGGCGATCCGGTCGGTACCCGGATGGGTGGTGACCTGCGGCGCGCGGGCGGCCAGGGCCTCGCGCAGGGTCACCGCGTACGGCAGGGTGCCGCTGTACCAGTCGGCGTGGACGGTGTCGGCCAGGGGGCCGAGTACGGCGATGCGGGGTGGTGCGGCCAGGGGCAGCAGACCCTCGTTGCGCAGCAGCACCACGCTCTGTCGGGCGGTCTGCAGGGCCAGTCGGCGGTGCGCCGGGCAGTCGATCACCTCGGTGGTGGTCGTGGCGTACGGGTCGTGCTGCGGGGGGTCCAGGTCACCCAGCCGCCAGCGCAGGGTGAGGATGCGCCGTACCGCCCGGTCCACCTCCGCCACACTGATCAGTCCCTGCCGCAGGGCCTCGGTCAGGCGGGCCCGGGTGGGTTCGCTGTCGGTGTCGTCCTCGGTGAAGCTGTCGATGCCTGCGCGCAGGGCGGCGGCGAAGCCGCTGACGTCATCGGGCAGGTGGCGCTGCACCCCGGCCAGGTTGCTGACCGCCCCCGCGTCGCCGACGACCAGCACCTCGCCGGGCGCCCACCGGCGCAACTCGGTCTCGATCAGCGGGCTCAGGTGTGCCGGCACCCCGTCGACCAGGTTGTAGGAGGCCATCGCGGCGACCGCCGCCCCGGCGGCGATGGGGGCGCGGAAGGCCGGTAGTTCGTACTCGTGCAGCACCCGGGGCGGCAGGTCGCTGGAGGTGGTGGCCCGGTCGGTCTCGTTGTTGTAGGCCAGGAAGTGTTTGACCGTGGGGGCGGTGCGCAGCCGCTGCGGATGGTCACCGCGCAACCCCTGGGCGTACGCGGTGGCCAGGGCGCCGGTCAGCCACGGATCCTCCGACCAGCCCTCCTCGTTGCGTCCCCAGCGGGGGTCCCGCAGCGGATTGACCACCGGCGCCCACACGTTGAGGCCGACCCGGTGCGGGTCGGCGTGGTGTTTGGCGCGTACCTCCTCGCCGACGGCGACCCCGACGGCCCGCATCAGCTCGGGGTTCCAGGTGCTGGCCAGGCCGATCACCTGGGGGAAGACGGTGGCCGGTCCCAGCCAGGCGACACCGTGCAACGCCTCGGTGCCGGTACGGAAGCCGGGCAGGCCGAGCCGGGGCACCGGCGCCTGCCACTGGTGCAGCAGGCCGAGCTTCTCCGGCAGGGTCAGCTGGGCGACCAGGTCGTCGACGCGTGTCTGGGGGGAGGGCGTGCTGCGGTCGGTCATGGTGGTTCGCCTTCCAGTGCCCGGCACGCCGAGGGTCGAAGCGCTTCGACGACCGTCGGCCGAGCGGCATCGCAGGTCAGGGTGGGATGACGGTCGTCGGCCCGGACGCTGGTGAAGCGCTTCGACAAACCGTGGAAAGCAAGCCGCCCCGGGTGCCCTAGCGGAGCGGCTCGCTTCGAGGTTGGCACCCGGGGCGGGTCCGGTCAAGACTCGACCGCGGTGGCGGTGACGCCCGGGTCAGCGGGCCGGCAGGCGTCCGGCTTCGACCCCGGCCAGGGCGGCGGTGGCGCCACCCAGCGCCGCCGCGGTGTCCAGGGTGGAGGCGTCCAGCCGGCAGCCGCCGGCGCCGGGTGCGTGCGCGCGGGCGGACAGCCCGGACCGGGCCGCCGGCAGCAGCCAGGGCGCCAGGGTGGCGAGGTGGTCACCCACCACCACCGCCTCCGGGTTGAGCAGGTCGACCAGGACGGCCACCCCCCGCCCCAGGTGCCGGCCGATCTCGGCCAGCCCGCTGAGCACGGCGGGATCCTCCTGCCGGGCCAGCGCCACGATCCGCTGCACCTCCGGCAGGTAGTCGGTGACCGGGCCGTCGACCTCGACGTCGGGCAGCAGTCGGCGTACCACCGCAGGTAGGCCGACCAGGGCGGTCAGGCAGCCCCGGTTGCCGCAGAAACACGGCGGGCCGGCGGGGTCCAGGCACAGATGGCCGATCTCACCGGCGAAACCCCGCCCTCCGCGCAGCAGCCGGCCGTCGGCGATGATGCCGGCGCCGATGGCGAGGCCGCCGGTCAGGTGCACCAGGTCGGCGGTGCCGGCGTGACCGCCGTGCCGCTGTTCGGCCAGGGCGGCCAGGTTGGCCACCGTGTCGACACCGATGGTGAAGGCCGGTTCCCGCAGTGCGGCGCGCAGGTCGGCGGCGACCGGAACCTCCTGCCAGCCCAGGGCGGTGGCCGAGGGCACCGTGCCGGCCGGATCGACCAGTCCGGGCACCCCGACGGTGAGGCCCAGCACGGTACGGCCCTGCGCGGCGACCCGCCCGATCGCGCGCCGGGCCAGGGCGGCCAGCGCGCGCAGGGTCTCGGTGGCGGAGACCGTGCCGGGGGTGAAGGCCCGCCGCCAGGTCAGCAGGCGGTTGCCGGCCAGGTCGATGGCGACCGCCACGAGTTCGTCGGCACCGATCTGTAGGCCCAGGGCGGCGTACGGCTCGCCGTCGAGCACCAGCATGGTCGCGGGGCGGCCGACCCGGTTCTCGGTCAGCCCGGTCTCGCGCAGCAGCCGCTGGTCGATCAGTTCGGCGACCAGGCTGGAGACGGTGGCCTTGTTCAGACCGGTACGCGCGGCGATGTCGGCTCGGGAACAGGGGGCGTGCAGACGGACGTGTCGCAGCACGACCGCCCGGTTGGCGATCCGCACGTCACCGAGGTCGGTGGGCTGCGGCTCGCTGTGGATGCTGATCACGATCTGCCCGCTCTCTGCGCCGGTGTCGCGGCGTGCGTCCATCATCGCGTACCGCCTGGCGGGGCCGGGCACGCCACCGGCCGCGCTGGCTCTTGCCTGTCCTGGGACGGATCGTCGTCGATCGGCCTATTCGATTGGAAACCCAACTAATGCTAGTCGTGGCGCCGGTCCCCGCAAACTCCTCGCCGCGCCCGGCGAGCAGCGCTCCGCGACCGGGCCGGGCGGGGTACGGGCATCCGTGGTCGGTACGGCATCGGCGACTCCTCGAACGACAGCTCAGGGGATGCCGACAGTTTCTTTAACTTTCCAACGAACTGTCAACGACATCACCGGTTGCGGAAGTATCGGTCGTGTTTGACATGGGCAGATCCGCTTCCTAGTTTGGACGGGCCGCAAACTAAATGGACGGTGGTGGCATGTTCGACGACGGTCGGCTCTGCTTCGGCGGTGACTACAACCCGGAACAGTGGCCGCCGTCGGTGTGGGCCGAGGACATCGCCCTGATGCGCCAGGCCCGGGTCAACCTGGTCACCGTCGGGGTGTTCGCCTGGTCCCGCCTGGAACCGGCCCCCGGCCGGTACACCTTCGACTGGCTGGACGAGGTACTCGACCTGCTGCACGCCGGCGGCATCCGGGTAGCGCTGGCCACCCCGACCGCCTCCCCGCCACCCTGGTTCTCCGTCGCCCACCCGGGGGCCCTGCCGGTCACCCCCGAGGGGGTACGCCTGCACCACGGCAGCCGGGACACCTACTGCGCCGCCGCACCGGCCTACCGCGCCGCCGCGCTACGCATCGCCGGGGCCCTGGCGGACCGGTACGCCCACCATCCGGCCCTGGCGCTGTGGCACGTGCACAACGAGTACGGCACCATCTGCCACTGCGAACACACCGCCCAGGCGTTCCGCCGCTGGTTGGCCGACCGCCACGGTGATCTGGCCGCCCTCAACGAGGCCTGGTGCACCAGCTTCTGGAGCCAGCACTACAGCGACTGGGCGCAGATCAGCACCCCCCGCGCCACCCAGTACCTGGCCAACCCCGGCCACCTGCTCGACTTCCGCCGCTTCTGGTCGGACACCCTGCTGGCCGCCTACCGGGAGCAGCGGGACCTGCTGCGCGCCGCCAACCCGGCCCTGCCGATCACCACCAACTACGTGCTCGGCGACTGGGTGCCGGTCGACCACGCCCGGTGGGCCGGCGAGGTGGACCTGGTCGCGGTCGACCACTACCCCTCGGCGGTCGACATCGGCGCGGAGGAACAGACCGCCCTGGTCGGTGACCTGGCCCGGGGCTGGGCCCGGCACGGCAGCCGGGACCCCGCCGGGGCCTGGCTGTTGATGGAGAGCGCACCGGGTCACATCCAGACCCCCGGTCGGATGCACACCAAGGAACCCGGCCGGATGTTGCGGCACAGCCTGGCCCATGTGGCCCGGGGCTCGCGGGGGGCGATGTTCTTCCAGTGGCGGGCCCCCGCCGGGGGTGCGGAGCGTTTCCACTCCGCGTTGGTGCCCCACGTCGGCTCGGACAGCCGGGTCTTCCGGGAGGCGACCGAACTCGGTGCCGCCCTGCAACAGCTCGCCGAGGTCGAGGGGCGGGTCGAGGCCGGCGTGGCGTTGGTGGTGGACGCCGCCAGCGGATGGGCGTTGCACCACCCCGGCCTGCCCTCACCCCGGCTCGACCACCGGCAGGAGACCGCCGCCGTCCACCGGGCCCTCTGGCACGCCGGGTACGGCTGCGACATCCTGCCGCCCGGCGACCCCCTCGACGGCTACCGGCTGCTGATCCTGCCCGCCCTGTACCTGATCGACGACACCACCGCCGAATGGGTCCGCGAGTATGTCGCCGCCGGGGGGCACCTGCTGGCCACCTACCTCAGCGGGGTCGCCGACGAACACGCCCGGGTGCGTCTCGGCGGCTACCCGGGCGCACTGCGTGACCTGCTCGGGATGTGGGTGGAGGAGTTCCATCCGCTGGCCGAGCACGACCAGGTACGGCTGCGCGGCGGGGGCAGTGGGCGGATCTGGACGGAGTCACTGCGGCTGACCGGCGCGGAGGTGATCGACTCGTACGCCGGTGGGGTGCTCGACGGCCGACCGGCCGTCACCCGGCACCGTGCCGAAGCGGGCACCGCCTGGTACGTCTCCACCCGCCCGGACGCGGACACCTACCGGCGGCTGCTCGACGAGGTGACCCGCTGCGCCGGTGTCACCCCGGTCTGCCCGGGCGCACCGGCAGGGGTCGAGGCCGTCCGGCGGCGCAGTGCGCACGGAAGCTGGCTGTTCCTGTTCAACCACACCGACCTCCCGCAGCAGGTGCCGGCCCGCGGCACCGACCTGCTCACCGCCACCCCGGTCGACGAGGCGGTGCGGTTGCCACCGGGCGGTGTGGCCGTGCTGCGCGAGCACTGACCCCCGGCAGGGGTCAGGAGGCGGCCACGGCGGCGCGGGAACGGTCGGCGGCGATGCGTACCGCCAACGCCGCCAGCACCGTCCCGGTCAGCAGTCGCTGCACCCGCAGCCACACCGGTCGCCGGGCCAGGAAACCGGCGATGCCACCGGCGGTGAGCACGATCATCGCGTTCACGGTCAACGCCACCGCGATCTGGGTGGACCCCAGCAGCAGACTCTGCACCGCCACGCTGCTCCGAGCGGGGTCGATGAACTGGGGCAGCAGCGACACGTACAGGATGGCGATCTTGGGGTTGAGCAGGTTGGTGACCAGTCCCATGGTGAACAGCCGACGGTTCGTGTCGGCCGGCAGCGGGGTAGGGGCGAACGGTGACTGCCCACCCGGACGCATCGCCTGCCACGCCAGCCACAGCAGGTAGGCCGCACCGGCCAGCTTCACCGCCGTGTACAACGCCGGCACAAGCACGAACACGGTGGCGATGCCGGCCACTGCGGCGGCCAGGTAGACCGCGAACCCGGCGGCCACCCCGAGCAGTGACACCAGCCCGGCGCGTCGCCCCTGGGTCACCGACCGGGACACCAGGTAGACCATGTTCGGTCCGGGGGTGAGCACCAACCCCAGAGCGACGAGTGCGATGCCGATGATCCCCGCCGTGCTCACCATCACCGTTTCCCCGTTCCCCGTCCTCCTCGCAGCCTAGTGCGCACCGCCGCCGGACCCCGGTACCCCTGGTCGGGGTCGCGTTACCGTGGGTGGGGGAGGTGGCGGGGGATGGACGGCTGGCAGGCCTCGGTCGAGGCGAAGATCCGCTCGGCCCAGGAGCGGGGCGAGTTCGACAACCTGCCCGGTGCGGGCAAGCCGATCCCCGGGCGGGGTCTGCCCTACGACGAGTCCTGGTGGCTCAAGAGCTTCCTGGAGCGCGAGCAGCTGCCGACCGATCTGCTGCTGCCCACCCCGCTGCTGCTGCGCCGCCGCATCGAACAGCTCCCCGACGAGGTGCGTGAGCTGCCCACCGAGCAGTCCGTACGGACCTGTGTGGCCGACCTGAACGCCGAGATCATGGCGTGGCTGCGCAACCCCAGTGGGCCGCGGGTCGTGGTGCGTCCGGTCGACGCCGACGAGGTGGTACGCCGCTGGCAGGCCGATCGGGCCGCCGCCCGTGCGACCCCGACGGCCGCCCAGCCGCCCCGGCGTGGCTGGTGGCGTCGCGGTCGCACGGGCTCGTGATCGTCCTGCCTCAGCAGCTGAGGCCAGCCACTGAACGGCCACCGCCCGGGGTAGAACTCGGACTCGGCTCGATCCGGGGCCCGAGGGCACGTCAGGGTCCGCCCGGCGGGCTTCGGCGGCTGCGGTTCCTGCGGGAGTTCGAGGAACGAGGCACTCTGGCCGCCGGCGCCGCCGCCCTGGGCTACAGCCCCTCCACGGTGTCCCAGCAGCTGACCCTGCTGGAGCAGGAGGTCGGCGCCCGCTTGCTCACCCGGGCCGGGCGGGGGTACGGCTCACCGACGCCGGACGACTGCTGGTGCAGCACGCGCGGGTGCTGTTGTCGGCGGCCGAGCCGGTGTCGGGTGAACGCGGGTACCTAGGACAGTGCTGCCGCAAGGTCGGTAGCGGCCTCATGAGCAGCAGCTGCCCGCGTGGCTTCGTCCGCGCTCATAGCGACACGGTCGACGCGGGCCAGCATCTCGGTCGCCGTGGCCGGATCGTTCAGGACCATCGCCACCTCAGCGCGGTAGACGAGCACCTCCACCAACGCGACCGGGTCGTCATCTGACTCGGGATGGGCCAGTGCGCTGTCAAGAATCCGAGCCGCCTGTCGGGCGTCTCCTCTGGAGTCGGACTGCACGACGGCGTTCGCCATCGCCTTGCCCAGCCGCCCGGTCGGGGCCGGCGCGGGGGAGGCCGGGGCGTTCTGGAAGAAGCGGATCCAGTTGCCGCCTGGATCGATGACGCTGAAGCCGCTCAGCCCGTCGGCGTTCTTCCGCGGCCGGGGCCGGGTCATCCGCGGCGTCCCGGAGACCAGCACCTTGCCGTTCGCGGCGCGCATGCCCGCCGCGAAAGCCCGGTACAGCTGCCCCGTGTCCGAGGTCAGCACGATGCACGAACCGTAGGACTGCGCCGGATCGAACCCCGCGATCTCGAAGAACTGCATATTCAGATCTTCACGTTGTAACCCCACGGCCGGGTGGGGCTTGCGCTGCTTGTACGTGGTGTGGAACCCGAGCACCTCGTAGAAGGCGACGATGTCGTCGATCGACGCGCAGGGCAGCAGGGGAATGGTTACCTCGTTGGTCATGCCTACTTCGTAGCCGTCGCGAAGGGGCGCACGCACATGGAGATGGCCGATCGTCAGCCACGGACGACCGAACGGCCGATACAGCGCGAGCTGCGCTGGTATTCCAGCGACCGCCACCGACACTCGGCCATCCTTGGCGTCTACGTCCGGTTCGGCGAGGAGGCTTCCGGCAACATCACCGCCGAGAACGACGGACGCCACCGTCGGCACCGGCGCTGACATCGCGCCCCACGTAGAAGGAAAGCCACCGGACCCACCTGCCCGAATTATTGGATTACTTTGCTCAGCAATCCAATAATTCTCTGCCACAAAGCGGGCATATCTGGCGTACATCATAATGACTGTTATGGTATGCAACCGCGCTGACGGGTCCGAGAGCACCACTGGCACCAGGTTTTGGACTGCCGACCTGCGGGTGCCGCAACCCTGACGAGTCGAGAGGTGTCGAACCTCAGGACCACAACTGGTCGAATCAGGGCCCATCGTTGACTTATCGATTCTCGTTATGCACTCTTGGGGTCCATAACGAGAATCGATATGGGGGGCGTCGGTGAGTGCGACCGTGAGAGCGAGCGTGCGCCTGCTGACCGGGCTACTCGGTGCGGCGGCTACGGTCGTGTTGGTGTTTGGCGTGTGGCCCGACCGTGCTTGGCCCGTCGGGTCTGGAATTAGGGCGTGGCATGGTTCCGATGCCAGCGCCGCAGCAAGTGTCGTCCGTGGCTGTGCGGCCTGACGACGGATTCGGCGATCGGTGGCAGGCCACCGCGCACGGGTACCACGGGATGTTCGCGTGGCAGGACACCTCCGACGGCACTCGGGATGCCGCCACCGGACTACCGCCTGTGGAGCTGTTCACCCCGACGATGGGGCTCTCGATCTTGGAGCCGACGTGGACCGACCGGATCGGCATCGTCGGGCCGGAACTCGCCGCGCAGGCACTGTTCCTGTTGGTGCTCTGGCTGCTGTGGCGTATCGTCCGCACGGTGCCCACCGGCGAGGTGTTCACCTCCGCCAACGCCCGTCGGATAGTCAGCATCGGCCTGGTTGTGGCGGTTGGCGGTAGCGCTGTCCAGATGCTCGGGTTCGCCGCCGACAAGGCCATCATCGCCCGCTCCGCCGCGGCCGGCATCGTTGACGTCGCCTTCTCTTTCTCCTTCATGCCACTGGCAATCGGTGCGCTCGTCCTGTTGCTGGCCGAGGTGTTTCGGCAAGGCATGCGGCTGCGAGCTGATGTGGCCGGGCTGGTGTGATGGCGCGATCGTCAGACGAACCTGGTCACCGGGTTGTAGTTCGACTCGACCGAGTGCTCGCCGCTCGCGGTATGTCCTTGGTCGAACTGTCCGAGCAGGCGGGCGTGAGTGTGGTGAACCTTTCGGTCCTGAAAAACGGTCGTGCCCGGGCCATCAGGTTCTCCACCCTCACCGCCGTCTGCGAAGCTCTGCGCTGCGCGCCCGGTGACCTCCTAGAGATCGACAGCCGCGAGAGCTAGAACCAGAGTCGCTGCGTAAGCCCTGCCTGCTTGTGGGTCTGAGGCAGCTGCCGAGGCGCGATGCGGCTGCGAGGATGAACGCCTTCTACGGCGGTTGTTGGCGGGAGGCGACCACGCAGCCACCAGTACCACTACGCCGAACAGCAGGTCTGGCCGCCGACAGCGCGGACGATCAGACCCCCACCGCGTCTCAGCTGGGTTTCTGACGATCTTGTAGCCGTTCAGGTCAGGACGAGAAGGTCCAAGGCATCAACCACAGGTCCGGTTTCGGTTCGCGCTGCCCCGTGCAGTCGGGCCACGCCTGCGGCGTACTCGTCGTCGTTGATCAGTTGCAGCGGGGTGTGCGCCTCGCGGCGCAGCGCCGTCGCAGCCTCGCCTAATGAGGCCGCGGTTACCTGCGGCACCTGTTCGAGGCCGACGGTGACGAACCCGGCGGCAGTGAAGGCTGCTTCGACGTCGGCCACGCTGGGGTAGGTGTCGAGCACACGGATGGCTTCGGGAAAGTAGCGGAACAGGGTGATCGCCTGGTGTCGGCCGGCGAACGCGGAACGGATCAGCACCCGGCCGCCGGGGCGCACGACCCGGCGTAGTTCTCGGGCCGCACGGTTCAGATCTGGCACGTGGTGGATGACCGTGGAGATCCAGGCGGCGTCGACGCTGCCGTCATCGAGTGGGATGCGCTCGGCGTCGCCGTCTACGACAGGCTGGTACATCGAGCGGGCACGCATCGCCTCGGAGGGCTCGACCGCGGTGACCTCGATGTCGTACCAGTCGACAAAGGCTCGCGCCCACATTCCGGTACCGGAGCCCAGGTCGAGTATTTGCATGCCTGCATGAGGGTCAAGGTGCCGGGTCACGGCCTCTCGCCAGGCCGCGAGCCCGTCGTCGGTGAGGTGACG
Source organism: Micromonospora sp. DT229 (assembly GCF_049844505.1). NCBI lineage: Bacteria > Bacillati > Actinomycetota > Actinomycetes > Micromonosporales > Micromonosporaceae > Micromonospora > Micromonospora sp. DT229. Next base: position 78,795 of record NZ_JBNCLD010000007.1, read on the forward strand.
GGTCGCCTCGAACGCCGCGGCGTCCGCGTCGTCAAACGCGATTCGAGCCATGCCCTTGACTCAACTCCTGGACACCCGAGGAGGCAAGGGTGCGGCGGTGTGACGAACCGCCCACGCTGACGGGCTACCGGCCGGAAGCGGTTTACGTAGTGTCGGCTCATGGGTGCGGACTCGAACGTACGGCGCTGGCTACGGCAGCGTGGAGCCGAGGCAATCCAGCACCCCGGCGGCACTCTCTACGCCCACCTGTACCGGGTGCATGACCGTCTCGCCGAGCTGGAGTGTGGCGTTGACGCGCAACTGGCCGGTCTCGCGCATGCCGTCTACGGCACGGACGGCTTCGATGTGACGCTGCTCGACCGGAACGATCGAGCCACGCTGCGAAACCTCATCGGTGACGACGCTGAGGCATTGGTCTACCTATACGGGGCCTGCGACCGCAGGCGAACCTGGCGAGAGCTGGCGACGACCGGTGAGATCGTCGACCGCTTCACCGATCAGACGTGGCACCTGGGCCCCGGCCAGATGCGACCCTTCGTGGATCTCAGCATCGTCAACGAACTGGACGTCATCGAGCAAGACCCTTCTACCGTGGACAGGTACGGCGATTACTTTCGCTCCCTGTTCGCCGCCTGGGCTCCGATCGCTTCCCCGCAGGTTACCCGTGAGGTGCAGCGACTCCTCGGCTGAGGCAACCAAAGCTGGTCGATGTGGCAGATGCCCTGTTCGAGGAGGCGCCGGCGGTCCGCTCGTTCCCGTCGTACCGAGGGCAGGGCCTGTATTGGGCGGCCTGCATCGGTGACCACGTCGGTTTCGAGTCATGGTTGGAGCGCGAGGAGGCGATGGCGCTGGACTTCGACGCATCCGTTGGTGGGCTTCGCCGCGCAGCCGTTCTGGTTGTGGTGGCCGGACACGAGGCGAGCGAGGTCGCATGCGAGCCTCAGCCGGGGATGCAGTAGACGTCGCCGGAGTTGGTCTCGTGCGGCAACGCGAGCAGGTGCGTGGCCATCTCGTCGGCGTCGACCCAATGGCCGAGGGTCAGGGTCTTGGTGTCACCGAGGGCCAGGTCGAAGCCGCCGAAGCCCAGGGCGGTCAGCCGGTCCAGGCAGCGCAGCGCCACCGACCGGCCGATCGTGGTGAACTCGAACGACAACGCCGGCAGCGGTCGACTCAGACCGCCGAGTACGGCGTCCTCGAAACCCTCCACGTCGATCTTGGTGAAGGCCGGGGTGCCGTGCTCGGCGATCAGGGCGTCCAGGGTGGTGACCGGTACCTCGATCTCGCCGTCCCACACCTGGTCCTCCCAGCCGCCGGCGCCGGCCGCGGCGGCGACGAAGTCACCGGAGGCGGTGGAGACGGTCGGGTTGGCGGAGTTGACCAGGAAACCGATGCGACCCGGTCGCGCCCCGCAGGCCGCCGCCACCAGGGTCACCTGGTCGTCGTCGGCGTAGATGGCCCGCAGCGCCCGCAGGCACAGGGGTTGCGGTTCCACCGCGACCACCCGGGCGCCCAGGCGGCGGAAGCTGCCGATGTGGTCGCCCACGTGCGAGCCGATGTCGAACACCAGGTCGCCGGGGCGGACGAAGCGGGCGTAGAAGGCGTCCATCGCCGCGTCGCGCTCCGGGTCGCCGTAGTAGACCTCAAGGGAACGGCGTAGCGGGGCGGTGGCCGGATCGGCCTTGAGTGCCTCGACCGCGGCGGAGTGCAGGCTCATCGCCGCACCTTAGCCCGACCCCACCACCGGCCACGGCGTTTCGTCGACGCCCCGGTCACCTGCTGTGACGTACCTCGGTGGTCCAGATGTCGGCCCAGGGCCGACGCAGGTCCCGGCACAGTGCCCGCTGGCCAGGGTGATGCCCGAGGTGCCGCCGAGCAGCGCGGCCAGGGTCTGACCGCCGCGACCGGCGCCGAACTGCCGGGCTATCGCGGCGACCATCAGCACGGCCGCACCGGCCAGCACCGCAGAGGGGGTACGCAGGGCGACCAGGCTGCCCGGGGCGATCGTGTCGGCCAGCCGGGCCAGGGCGGGCACCAGCGGCCCCTGGTCGACGTACCCCCAGTCGAGGTGGCGTCCGGCGAGCAGGAAGTACAGCTCGTCGCGGTGGTAGCCGTAGCGGGGGGCCATGATCAGCAGGAGGAGGGTGACCGTGGCGGCGACCACCCACGGGCCGGGGGTCCGTGGGCCGGGGGCGGGTGGCTGCGGCCCGCGGCGCTGACCGGTACCGGCTGTCGGTGCCGTGGCACTCGTCACGGTCTCCATTGTCGGTCAGGTCGGCTCCTCACCGGTGGTAGCGGTGCGTGATCGGGCAACGATCCCGGTTCGGAATATCTTGTTAACCTCTGGGCATGACCTTCCCGTCGCCGGGGCGCCCGTCGGATCTGATGTTCCTGCTCAGTTGGGCCAGTCACGCGCTGCGCGCCGAGCACGCCTCCGGCCTTGCTGAGCTGGGCATCTCTCCCCGGGACCACTGCGTGCTGGCCCGGGCCCGCGCCGGTGGTCTGACCCAACGGCAGCTCGGTGAGCTGTGCGGGGTGGACAAGACCACCATGGTGGTCACGCTGGATCACCTTGAGGCCGCCGGGCTGGCCCGGCGGATCCCGTCGCCGACCGACCGACGGGCCCGGCTGGTGGAGGTGACCGCGCAGGGGGAGCAGGTGCTCGACCAGGCCCAGGAGATCGCCGCCGGACTCGAACAGGACGTGCTGGCCGCGTTGCCGGACACCGAGCGTGAGGTGTTTCTCCGCGCGGTCCAACGGCTGGTCGACGGGCGACTGTCCCGGGTCGGCACCTGCGGACCGGCCGGCTCGGTCTGCTAGCGGGTCTCAGGCCGCAGCCGTTCCCACCGTCCGGGTCAGGAATTCCCGGATCTCTGGGCCGACGATGCCGCGCTGCGACGGTGGGCGCGCGGGCACGGCGATCCCGGTGACCCCCAGGCGCTGGAGTGGCTGCGTACGGCCAGGGGCGCCCTCCAGGCCGCCACCCGCGGTTCGGTCGACGAGGCGGAACTGCGACGGATCCTCGGCGGGGTCCACCAGGTGCCCGAGATCGACGGGGTGGCTCTGCGGTGGCGGGTGTGCGGGCCGCCGGAACGGATGCTCGCGGCGGAGTTGGTGCTGTCCTGGTACGAGGTCCAGGCCCGCCACCCTGGTCGACTGCGCCCCTGCGGCAATGCCGAATGCCGCCTGTTCCACCTGGACCGCAGCCGGGCCAACACTGCCCGCTGGTGCTCGATGAAGACCTGCGGCAACCGTCTGAAGGCCCGTCGCCATCAGGAACGTGCCCGCCACCGGCCGACGTCCTGACCTCGTCTCGGGGCCCCGACGACGAAACTTGATCTCAATACAGATCGTCTCGTACGAGATCATCTGATAACGTCGGTGTATCGGTACCCGACCCGAGGAGTGGCCTATGAGCAGCACCACCGCGTCATCCGTCAGCATCAGCGCCGCCCTGCGCCGCCGATCCCTCGGCATCCTGGCCGCGGTCGCGGCCAGTGTCGCGATCTGGCTGGCCGGGGCACTCGGCGGCACCGACTATGCGGTGCACGGCCCCGGTCGGGCGGAAATGGTCGTCAACCTCGTACCGGTGGTCGCCGTCGCCCTGGGCGCGGCCCTGCTGGGCTGGGCGGCCCTGGCCCTGCTGGAGCGGTTCGCCGGGCAGCGGGCCACCACCATCTGGTTCAGCCTCGTGGTGGCGGCGACCCTGCTGTCCTTCGCGCCCCTGCTCCAGGTCGAGGCCACCCCTGGCGCGAAGATCGTCCTGGGTGCGATGCACCTGGCGGTGCCGGTGGTTCTGGTCGCCCAGCTACCGGAGCACGATCACTGACCGCTCGACTTGACGACGGCGGGAACGCGCGCTAAATACGTAGGTGAAGTTGAGCCACCCAGACTCAACTCCCGAACCTTCGGCCAGAGGAACCGAGGAGGCACGACATGCTGATGCGCACCGACCCGTTCCGGGAGATCGACCGGATCGCCGAGCAGTTCTTCGGCACGACCAGCCGTCCGGCCGTCATGCACATGGACGCCTACCGCGACGGCGACTACTTCTACGCCGCCTTCGACCTGCCCGGGGTAGACCCGGAGAGCATCGACTGCACCGTGCAGCGCAACGTGCTGACCGTCCGCGCCGAGCGTCGCCGCCCGCACGGCGACAAGGTCGAACTCGTCGCCGCCGAACGCCCGATGGGGGTGTTCCACCGGCAACTCTTCCTCGGCGACACCCTCGACACCGACAAGCTCGAAGCCGGCTACGAGAACGGCGTGTTGACGCTGCGCATCCCGGTGGCCGAGCGGGCCAAGCCCCGCAAGGTGACCATCAGCGCGACCGGCAACGGTCGCATGCAGATCAACGCCTGAAGTCGACCGACGGCGGCGGGGCGGATTCCGCCCCGCCGCCGCTCGTCGATGCCACCACCGGGCCGAGGGCTTCCCAGGACTGCTGATCATGTACCGGCGCGCCTGATCGGGAACGGCCGCCTCGGCTGAGAACCTTTTTCACATGGCCGTGTCCAATCCTCCGGTACTGTTCCGCCCGCCGGATCACCCCGCCCTGCCGGGTGGTCCGATCGCCGTCACCGAAGCGTGGCTGCGCAACCGGCGGCTCAGTGAGCACACCCGCGACGCCTACCGGCGCGATGTCGCCAACTGGCTAGCCTGGTGCACCGATCGCCACCTGGACCCGCTGCGGGCCAACTTCCTGCACGTCAACGAGTACGCGCGAACACTGGAGTCGACAGTGGTCGCGCGCACCGGACGTCCCCTGACCCCGGCGACCGTGGCCCGCCGACTGTCCGCCCTGTCCAGTTGGTACGACTTCCTGGTCAAGCTGCGGGCCGTGGACAACAACCCGGTCGCCGACGCCGACCGGCCCCGGGTCGACCGCGACCACTCCGCCACCATCGGGCTCACCCCGGACGAGGTCGACGCCCTGCTCACCGCCGCCGACACCGACACCGGCCCGACCGCCACCCGCAACCGGGCCGCCATTGCCCTGCTGGCCGACCTGGGCCTGCGGGTCGGGGAACTGGTCGCCCTGGACATCGCCGACCTCGGCGCGGAACGCGGACACCGCAGTGTCCGCTTCGTCGGCAAGGGCGGCAAAGCCCGCCGCCGGGCGTTGACCCCCTCCACCGCCCACGCCGTAGACACCTACCTGGCCGAACGGGCCGCCGCCACCGGCGTGCAGGTCAACCAGCTCACCGGCCCGCTGCTGGTCACCGCCAGCGGCGCCCGCCTGGACCGGCACTCGGTGTTCCGGCTGGTCCGCCGACTGGCCCGGCTCGCCCAGATACCGGCCTGGGCGCACCTGTCGCCGCACTCGCTGCGCCACGCCTTCGCCACCACCGCCCGCGCCGAAGGGGTACCCCTGGAGGACGTGCAGGACGCCATGGGCCACGCCGACCCCCGCACCACCCGCCGCTACGACCGCGACCGGCACAACCTCGACCGGGACCCGGCGTACGTCATCTGGGCCGCCCGCGCCCGCCGCCGCACCTGACCCCACCCGGCAGCGCCCACACCCACCGACGGCAGCGGCTTTCCGCCCGCCGGGGCGGCGAATTCTCTACCGTCTGAGGGTGTGGGCGCTGCGCAGCCGTGGAGCAGACCGGCCCGGCGACGCCATCCGATGCGGGCTGGGCTCACCTTCGCCGGGATCGGGGTGGCCCTGTGCTGCGTCGGCGTCGCCGGCCTGGGCGCCTGGAACGTCCAGGTCGTCACCCAGGCCGCCGGACCGGTGCGGGAGACCGCCGAGGGATTCCTACGCCAGGTCACCGCCGGGGACACCGCCGGGGCGTACGAGCGGCTCTGCGGCGACGCGCGCAGCCGGTGGAGCGAGGTCGGCTTCACCAGCTGGGTACGCACCCCACCGGTGGTGCGCGACTACGAGATCCTCGACGTGTCCGTGGCCACCCGAGGCGGGCGGCCCCACGGCACCGTCACCGTACGACTGACCCGCGAAAGCGGCGGCACCGAACAGCGTGACCTGTCCGTGGTCCGCGACCAGGACGGTTGGCGGGTCTGCGGCGACCCGTACTGACGGCTACACCCCGACCGGCTCGGTGGACTCGACCAACCGGCCGTCGCGCAGCACCAGCACCCGGTCTGCCAACTCCACCAGGGTCGGATCGTGGGTGGCCACCAGGGCGGTCATCCCCCGGGCGTGCACCAGGGCCCGCAGCAGGTCCATCACCGCCCGCCCGGTCTCCGAATCCAACTGCCCGGTCGGCTCGTCGGCGATCAGCAACGCCGGATCGTTGGCCAGGGCCCGGGCGATCGCCACCCGCTGCTGCTGCCCGCCGGACATCTCGTACGGCCGCTGGGCGGCGTGCCCACCCAACCCGACCATCTCCAGCAACATCGACACCCGTTGCTCCCGTTGCGCGGCCGGCACCTTGGCCAGCCGCATCGGCACCCCGACGTTCTCCGCCGCCGACAGGATCGGGATCAGCCCGAACGACTGGAACACGAAACCGATGTCGTCGCGGCGCAGCCGCAGCAGGTCCCGTTCACCGGCCGCGGTGACCTCCTGACCGGCCACCCACACCCGGCCCGAGGTGGGCCGGTCCAGACCACCGATCAGATTCAGCAGGGTGGTCTTGCCGGCCCCCGAGCGTCCCCGCACCGCGACCAGTTCACCCCGCCCCGCCCGCAGCGACACGTCCCGCAAGGCGTGCACCACCCGCTCACCGCTGCCGTAGTCGCGGCACAGCCCCTGCACCCGGACCAGATCCTCGCTCACACCCTCACCTCACCTGACCGGCCGTCGGCCGCAGACCGCCCGACACCGCCTCTCACGCCGAATCCCGCTGCTCGCCGGAGCGGACCTGCACGTGATCCGGCTCCAGGGTCAACTTCACCCGGTCCCGCAACGCCAACGCGTCGACGAAACCGGCCGGCAACTGCATCCGTCCGGCCCGGTCCAGCACCGCGTACTCCTCGGTGACCAGTTCCTCGACGCCGTCGGCACCGACCCGGGCCCTGCGGTGCACCTCGGAGGCGGTCCGGCCGTCCCGGATCGCGACCGTCCGCCGCACCTGCGAGGCGACCTGCGGATCGTGGGTGACCACCACGACGGTGACCCCCAACTCGGCGTTGATGACCCGCAACGCGCCGAACACCTCCGCGGCCGTGGCCTCGTCCAGCTCACCGGTCGGCTCGTCGGCGAACAGCACCTCCGGGTCGTTGGCCACGGCCACCGCCACCGCACAACGCTGCTGCTCGCCACCGCTCATCTGCCCCGGTCGGCGATCCGCGCAGTAGTCGACCCCGACCATCTCCAGCAGTTCCATGGCCCGCCGTCGACCGGCCCGGCCACCCCGACCGGCCAGCCGCATCGGCAACTCGACGTTCTCCCGGGCACTCAGGTAGGGCAGCAGGTTACGTCCGGTCTGCTGCCAGACGAACCCGACCGTGTGCCGCCGGTACCGCAGCCGCTTGCGCGCCGACATGGTCAGCAGGTCGTAGCCGGCCACCCGGGCGATCCCGGCGGTCGGGGTGTCCAGCCCGGACAGGATGTTCAGCACTGTGGACTTACCGGAACCGGAGGCCCCCACGATCGCCACCAGCTCACCCCGGTCGACGACCAGGTCCAGCCCTTGCAGGGCGACCACCTCCACCCCCTCGGTGGTGAAGATGCGTACCAGGCCGTCGCAGACGATGTGCCCCCGCAACCGGTCCGCGCCACCGGCCCGGGCGGCGGCCCGTTCCGCCGCCCGCCGCTGCAGCGCCGCGAGGTCCGGTACCTCCCTGACCACGGTCATGCGTTCCCCTCTCCGAGACGCAGCGCCTCACCCAGGCGCATCCGTCGGTTCACCAGGTTCTCCACCAGCAGGCCGGTCAGCAGGCCCAGCACCACCAACCCCAGCACCCCGCCCACGACCAGCGGATCCAGGTGGTCACGCATCGGCACCCCGGGCGCGAACTGGGACAACCCCAGGGTCGGGCCGAGCAGCCTGGGCAGGGCGACGCCCACGGCCGCACCCGTCAGGGCCGCGACCACCACCAGCGGCACCAGCTCGTACACCAGCAGCCGTCGGCCGTGTGCGGCGGACAGACCCATCGTGCGCAGCCGGGACAGCATCCGACCCCGACCGGAGGCGTCGGCGACCACCGCGAACCCCACCGCGAGTACGGCCAGCGCCGCGCTTCCCCCGGCGCCCGCGGTGAACGTCAGGGTCAGCACCTCGTTGGCGCCGGTACGCTCCAGTCCCTCCCGGTGGGCCCGCCAGGTCTCCAGGGTCGCCGGCAGTTGCGTCCGGGTCACCTCCGTGCCGAGCACCGCGGACTGTCGACGGCGCTGGGTGGCGTCGGCGACCTCCAGCAGCCTCGCCTCGTCGATGTCGTCGCCGGCGAGCAGGTACCGGTTGGGGATGATCGGGGTCAACTCGTACTCGGGTAGGGCCTGCCACGGCAGCACCACGAACCGGTCGACCCCCAACCCCACCCCGGGGAAGGTGTCGGCCACCGCAGCCACCCGGAACTCGTACAGCCGGCTCTGCACATCGGCCACCGCGGTGTCGCCGAGTTCCGCCGCCAGCCTCGGCGACACCACCGCGGGCACCGGCCCGTCGCCGCGGGCGGCGGACCGCAGCACGGCGGGCACCTCGACGTCGACCCCGCTGCGGGCCACCACCTCGGCGAAGGCCGGGGCGTCCACCACCAGCACCCGGGCCTGCCCGAGGGGGGTCGCCTGCGGTCCGGGTTCGGACAACAGTCGCCGATTTGACTCCACCGACACCCGGGCCACCGCCGCCACCCCGGGCACCCGGGTCAGTTCGTCGGCCGCGTCCGGGGAGAAGGCCCACCCGGTCAGCCAGGCGTCACCCGGCACCGTCAGGGTCGCGGCCCGGTCCCGGGCGGCGGCCACGGTGGTCGTCACGACCCCACCGAACACCCCGGTGCTGACCGCGACGATCAGCACCGCCAACGGCCCCAACGCCACCGGCGCACTCCGGCCGGCCCGGGCGACCCCGAGGAACAGCGGGGCGCCCCGGGCCCGTCCGGCGAACCGGCCGACCAGCCGCAGCGGCCACGGCAGCAGCCGGATCGCCACCAGGGCGGCGGCGACCGCGACCAGCACCGGCACGGAGCTGAGGTACGCGTCGACCCCGTCGGCCGGATCGAGGCCACGGCGCCGCAGCAGCACCACTCCCAGCCCGGCGAGCACCACCACGCTGGCCTCCACGGTCAACCGGCGTACCGACGGGCGCTGCCGGACCAGGTCGACCCGCCCGGCGGCCGACCCGACCCGCCGCTGGGAGAGCACGGCCAGCACCGGCACCACGACGGTGGTGAGCACCGCCAGCAGCAGCACCGGCCAGGGGGTTCCCGCCGACCGGCCCGGCACCCGGGTGGCGATCAGCCAACCCAGCAGCACCGCCACGGGCTGCACCAGCACCGCCTCGACGCCGGTGCGCCACCCGATCGCGGCCAGCGAGGCGCCTCGGGCCCGCAGCAACGCCAACTCGTCGCGGCGACGTTGCACCATCAACCGGGCGGCCAGCAGGATCAGCCCCAGCAGGCTGGCGACCAGGCCGGTCTGCGCGATGGCCAGCAGAGCCTGCACCGCCCGCAACTGTTCGGTGAACCGGACCAGGCTGACGTCCAGCGAGGTGTACACCCGCGAGCCGGGCAGCCACTCGGTGCGTCGGGTCTGGCTCACCGCGTCGACGACCCCCGCCAAGGTGGTGGTGTCCAGTCGCCGCTCGTCGAGCCGGTACCGCCATTCGTAGCTGACCGGCACCCCACTGCCGGCGACCACGTTGTCGATCCCGGCCCAGTCGGTGACCGCCATGGCCAGGTAGGGCTCGCCGTCGACGACCGGCACCACCGGGTTCAGGCCCAGCATCAGGTCGTCCCAGAACGGATCTTCGGCGTCGCGGGGGTCGAACACCCCGACGACCCGCACCGATGCCCGCATGGCCGCGCTGGCGCCGGTGAACCGCAGCCGGCTGCCCGGTCGCAGCGACAGGATCTCCGCCACCGCGGTGGAGACCGCCACCTCGGCGGGGCCGCCAGCCGCGCTGCGCGGCCAACGACCGGCGGTGAGCACGGCCGCCTCCTGGACACCGGTCTGCGCCCGCAGGCCGATCTTCTTGGTCGCCCCACCGTCCATCGGTGGCGCGTCGCCGGTGGCGGTCAGGGTCTGCTCGTCCAGCACGGCGGCGTACCACCGACGGTCCACCAGGGCGGGCAGCGGCTGCGGCAACGACCCGAGCAGCCGGTCCAGGTCGCCCTCACCCGCCGCGGCCAGCACCCCTTCCTCGTGCTGCGGCCTGTCCGGCCGCTGCTCGACCGCGATCGACACGTCGCGGACGAGGTGCGGCAACCGGGCCACATCGGCGTGCAGACTCCGGTCGGCGTACCCGTTGGCCAGCCGGGGCACGGCGGTCACCAGCAGCGCCGCCACCAACCCCAGCACCGCCAACAGACCCACCTGGCCGCCGTACGCCCTGATCCGCCTGACACTCATCGGATCCGCCTCTTGTTCGCGACTGCGGGGCTCGCAAGCTCACTCCTCGCGCTCACGGTGCTGGCCTTGTTCGCGACTGCGGGGCTCGCAAGCTCACTCCTCGCGCTCACCGGTCCTCCCCGATGCGTAGTTGGGTGGCGGCCAGGCGGCGGCGCATGGTCATCGACACCGCGGCGCTGAAGGTCAACGCCAGCAGCAGCAGGCCCACCCCGGTGGCCACTACCGGTGGCCAGTCGACACTCAACAACGGCGGTGGATGGGGTCGGTCGGCGGACGGGGTGAGGATGACCAGCGGGGCCATCGTCGCGGCCACGCCCACCCCCACGCCCAACCCGACGAGCACCCCCACCCCGGCCAGGAACGCCTGCTCGACCAGGAGTGACCGGGCCACCAGGCGGTGCCCGGCACCCAGGGTGTGCAGCACAGCCAGTTCGGTGGCCCGCCGTCGGGCGGTGGCGCTGACATCCACCGCCACCCCGACGGCGGCCAACAGCACCGCGGCCAGGGCGGCGGCGAACAGGGCACCCCGGGCACCCACCCCGAACGGATCCCGGGCCAGTTCGGCGGCGACCTGCTCACGGTCCAGCACGGCCAGGCCACCCAGCCCGGCGACCGCCGCGGCCACCTGCTGTCCCTGGCCTGCCCGGGTGGCCAGCCACCATTCCTCCGGGGGACGCACGATGCCCTGGTCGTGGAAGATCCGGGTGCTCAGTGACGGCAGGTCGACCACCAGGGCGGCCTCGTCGGCCTCGCCGGGCAGTGCGCTCACGGTGCCGACCACGGTGAGGTCGACCTCGGCGCCGCCGAGGAACAGCCGGGTCTGGTTACCGACCGCACGCCGTAGGGCGGCCAGGGCCTGCGGGGTGGCCACCACCGGCACCGGGCCCTCGGCCGCCTCCCGGGAGATCCCCAGCCGCAGCGTCTTGCTGCGACCGTGGGATCCCTCCGCCACCCTGCTCGCCAGGCGGACCGTCAGGCTGTTTCCGGTGGCCCTGGGGGTGGCCAGCAGACCGGAGGTGTCGACCATCCGCCATGCCCCGTCGGCTGCCAGATCCACCGGCTCCCCGGGGGAGGTGTCCCGGCTGGCCCGCAGGTCGGACAGCCGCCAGTCGAGGGTGATCCGGCCGGTGCCGGTGGTCTCGACCGTGAAACCGGCCAGTCGCCACGGCGTGTCACCGGCCGGCAGTTCGACGGAGAAGGGCAGCCGGTCGCCGTTGCCGGTGACCCCCAGCGGCAACCGTCGGTGTCCGTGGTCCGGCCCGATCAGCACCGCATGGTGGCGTACCGGAGCGAGGACACCGAACGGCTGACTGACCTTGGTCACTAGCTGCCCGGTCAGCCGTCGGGTGCCGGCCGGCAGCGGGGTCTCCGGTGCCGTCACCCGCCCGGCGGCCAGCCCCTCGAACACCGTGCCGACGGAGCCGCCGGCCAGGTCCGGCCGGAGCCGAACCACCTCCCCGGCGGTTTCGGCGTCGAACGTCAGCACGGTCATCGGGGTCTGTTCCGGTCCGGCTTGCAGCCGGTCCCGCCAGCCCGCCAGGACCGCCGTCGTGCCCGGCAGTTCGGCCAACTGTTCGGCCCGGCCCTCGGGGGCGGAGCCGTTGGCCTCGGTCAGTCGCAGGTCCGCGCCGACCTGATGGGCGGCCTGGTCGTCCAGGGACCGTCGGGAGGTGCTCGCCAGTGACCAGGCCAGGGTGCCGACCGCGACGGCCAGGGCCAGCAGCAGCACCGGACCGGCATGGGGCCGGCGACCGGCCTGCCAGGTGCCGAGCATGGTGGCGGTCCACGGCCTGCGGTCCACCCAGCGTTCCGCCAGGCGTACCAGTGGGGGCAGCAGCCGCAGGGCGAGCACCGCCCCGGCCAGCACCCCGAGGGTGGGCGCGGCGGCCAGCAGCGGGTCGATGCCCAGCTCACCACCACGGGTACGGGACAGCGGTGAGGAGTACCGGCTCAACTGGTACCAGGCCAGCACCGCCAGGCCGACCAGCACCACATCCAACCCGGCCCGCTGCACCATGCCCCGGGAACTGGGCCGGGAACGGCTGGCCAGGTCGGCGACGTAACTGCCACCCCGGCGCAGGCTCGGACCGATCATCGCCAGGGCGCAACCGGCGGCCGCAGCCCCCGCCACCACCCAGATCATCGCGTCGGAGATCCCCGCCGGGTGCAGCGACACCGCGGCGAGCCCGGGTAGCCGCCCGGCCAGGCCGAGCAGTTCGGTGACGATCAGCGGGGCTCCGACCGCGGCGGGCAGGACGATCAGGGTGGCCTCCCGGGCGGTCAGCCCGGCCAGTTGCCGGCGGCTGGCACCCCGGGCGCGCAGCAGGGCGGTCTCACCCCGACGGTGCTCGGTGAGCAGCACGGCGACGAGCAGCAGCGCGTACCCGCCGAGCACCACCACCAGCAGCATCGGAGTGACCAACGCGGACCGGCCGACCAGGGTGGCCTGCTGCAACCGGGGCACCAGGACGGCCAGGTCACCGATGGCCACCGCGGAGTCGCCCAGACCGGCCTCGGCCGGGGTGGTGGTGACCAGCCGGGTGGCCACCTGCGCCAGCCGGTCCAGTTCGCTGGTGGTCCTGATGGTCGACAGGTCGGGCTCGACCAGCCAGCCGGCGGAGGCGTTGGCCAGGAAGTGGGTGACGAAGTCGTCGCGGTGCACGACCATCGGGCCGTAGGTGGCCGCCTGCGGCAGCGAACCGGTCGCCGTCTCCGGGGCCAGCCGCCAGTACGCGGCCTGCGGGTCCACCGGGGTGAACACCCCCACCACGGTCACTTCGGTGACCCGTTCGGTGAGCCCGTCGGTGATCGGGATCCGGTCACCGACCCCCACCCCCAGGATCGCCGCCGCCGGGGCGGCCAACACGGTCTCCGGCCGGGGCGCCCCGGCCTGGGGCCAGGCACCGGCGGTGAGCCGGGCGTGTTCGGGCAGGCCGTCGAGGAACATCACCGAGGCGTAGATGCTGCCGGTACGGTCGGCGACGGCGTCACCGGCGTCGCCGCGCAACTGCCGGCCGGCCGCGTACCCGACGGAGGTGACCTGGGCGGCCAGCCCGCCCAGGTCGGTGCGCAGCTGTTCGCGCAGGGCGGTGTCGCGGTCCCGCAGGGCTTGCGGGGTACGCCCGGCCGAGGACCGGATCAGCACCGATCGTTCCTGGGAGCCGGCCTCGGCCAGCACGTTACGGGTGCCGGAGTCGACCACGTCCCGGTTGTACGCGGCCAGTCCGGTGAGGGCGACCGTGGCCACCAGCGCCGCTCCGGCCGCGGCCAGCAGCAGGCCCCTCGTGCCCCGGGCACGCCGCCAGACGAACCTCATTCGACCTGTACCCCCACCGGTCCGCGGGCCGTTGTCCGCTCCTGATCACTGTCGTCATGCACCAGAAGGGGTAGGACCCCGGTAAAGGTTGGCAGCAGTGATCGTTTCGTTATCCGGTACGGCGGTGGGAGGTGATCTCAGGCCTGGGTGGTGGCGCGGGGTCCCAGGTCGCCGCTGCGGTGGTGGCGCCGGCACAGCACCTGGTACCGCACCTCGGCGGTGTCGACGGTGTCGACGGTGTCACCGATCATGACCTGTTCGCCTTCGCGGACCACCCGACCACCGGCCACCCGGGCGTTGAGCAGTCCCTCACGCCCACACCAGCAGAGCACCTCGACCTGGATGCGGGCCACCGTGTCGGCCAGTTCGAACAGCCGCTGGGCGGCGGGGAACAGGCAGGACCGGAAGTCCGTGGCCAATCCGAAGGCGTACACGTCGACGTCGTAGCTGTCGACCAGTTCGGCCATCTGCTCGACGTGCTGCACGGAGTAGAAGCTGGCCTCGTCGCAGATCAGGTAGTCCACCCGTACCCCGTCGGCCCAGGCCTCGCGGACCAGGGCCCGCAGGTCCACCTCGTCGGTGATCTCGATGGCCTCGTGGGCCAGCCCGATGCGGGTGGTGACCTGCGGGCCCAGGGACCGGTCGATGCGGGTGGTGACCAGCCCGCGCCGGCCCTGCCGGGCGTGGTTGTAGTTCATCTGAAGGGCCATGGTCGACTTGCCGCAGTCCATCGGCCCCCAGTAGAACCGCAGCGCGGCGGCGTGCGCGGGGCGCCCGTCGGCGCCCCGAGCGGCTACACACCCGGCCGGGGTGTCACTCGACCCGCCCAGTGCGGGCCGGGACAAACAGGTCGGTACGGCATCTGCGGGGCTCGTCACGGACGGGCAGCCTAGCCGATCGGGGACGTCCGGCCGGTCACCGCCGGTACGACGATGTGCCTCAGAGCACCCGTGGCGGGGTGTTGCCGGCGGCGATGATCGCCCGCCGCATCGGCACCGCCAGCAGCAGGGCGAATCCGACCACGAAGAAGATCAGCAGGGAGACCAGGCCGACCCGGTAGGAGTTGGTCAGCTGGAACACCAGGCCGAACGCCAACGGACCGAGCCAACTGGTGCCCTTGTCGCTGATCTCGTAGAAGCCGTAGTACTCGCCTTCCTTGCCGGCCGGGATCAACTGGCTGAACAGGGAGCGGCTCAGCGCCTGGCTGCCGCCGAGCACCAGGCCGATGCCCGCGCCGAGGATCATGAACGGCAGCGGTGCCTCGGCCGGCAACCGGAAGGCCCCGATGATCACCGCGGTCCACAGCACCAGGCTCAGCAGCACGGTCTTCCAGGCGCCGATGCGCCCGGCCAGGGCACCCAGGCCCAGGGCGCCGCCGAAGGCCAGGAACTGCACCAGCAGGATCGTCACGATCAGGGTGCTCTGGTCCAGCCGCAGTTCCTCGGTGCCGTACTGGCTGGCCAGGGTGATGACGGTCTGGATGCCGTCGTTGTAGACCAGGAAGGCCAGCAGGAAGAACAAGGTCAGGGGGTACGCCTTGACCTCCCGCAGGGTGCGGCCGAGCTGCCGGAACCCGTCGGTGAGCACATTGCCCCGGCCCCCGGCGGCCAGCGCCGCCGCGGTGGGGTGTTCCCGCAGCCAGCGCAGCGGCACCAGGGTGAACACCGCCCACCACAGACCCGCCGAGACGATCGACCAGCGGGCCAGGTCCAGGGTCCGCTCGGCGGTGCCGTTGCCGAAGGACTGCACCGCCACCAGGTTCAGGGCCAGCAGCACACCACCACCGAGGTAGCCCAGGGCCCAGCCCCGGCTGGAGATGCCGTCGCGTTCGTCCGGGCCGCCCAACTGGGGCAGGAAGGAGTTGTACACCACGATCGCCGCACCGAAGGCGATGTTGGCGACCATGAACAGCGCCCCGCCGAGCAGGTACCGGTCCCCGGTCACGAAGAGCATGCCGATGGTGGCGAAGGCGCCGGTGAAGGCGGTCGCGGCCAGCAGCCGCTTCTTGTGCAGCGACCGGTCGGCGATCGCCCCGATCACCGGCAGCACGAAGACGGTCAGCAGCACCGACAGCGAGATCAGGTACGGGTAGTAGGAGCCGGCGGCGACCTTGATGCCCAGCGGGTAGACGTACCCGGTGCAGTCGTCGGCCTCCAGCTGACACCCGGCGGCGACCTTGGCCACGCTGGTCAGGAAGGGCCCGAGGAACACCGTGATGACGGTGGTCTGGAAGGCCGAGTTGGCCCAGTCGTAGAAGTACCAGCCGGTGCGCTCCCGGCGGGTGCTGTTCACCGGCGGGGTGTCGTCCTGCGCGGCGGGGGTCGCCGTCTCGGCCATCTCGGGTCCCAGGTGCTCAGGCGGCCCAGTGGCCGCGGCTGCGGTAGACGTCGCGCAGCACGCCGACGTGGTCGGTCATGATGCCATCAACACCAAGATCAAGTAACTCGTGCATCTCGGCAGGTTCGTCGATCGTCCAGACATGCACCTGTAACCCGAGTCGATGCGCCGTACGCAGAAATCGGCGGTCGGCCACCGGCAGTCGGCCGTAGCGCACCGGCACCTGGGCGGCCACCACGGACGGCGGCAGCCGCAGCCGGCGCCCGGTCAGCGAGGCCCACCGCAGCCGCGCCACTCCCCGTGCCCCCAGGCTGGTCGCCACCTGTTCACCGGTCAACGCCCGCAGCCGGTGCAGCCGGGTGTCGCTGAACGAGGCGAGCAGCACCCGGTCACCGGCCCCGGTCCGGGTCAGGGCGTCCACCGTCGGGGTCACCGCCCGGTCGGACTTGACATCGATGTTGAACCGCACCTGCGGCCAGGCGGTGAGCACCTCGTCGAGGCGGGGCACCACCGCGGCACCGCCGACCCGTACCGAGGCCAGGTCCGCCCACCGCAGGTCGGACACCCGACCGGGCCGACCGGTGACCCGTCGCAGGGTGGCGTCGTGGAACACCACGGCCACCCCGTCGGCGGTGGCCTGCACGTCGGTCTCCACGTACCGGTAGCCGAGGGCGATCGCGCGGGCGAAGGCCGCGGCCGTGTTCTCGTCGCCGTCGGCCGCACCACCACGGTGGGCGAAGGCCAGCGGAGTCGCGGCGTCTAGGTAGCGGGAACCGGGTGGCACGCAGCGCAGTATGCCCGGCCCCGAGGACCCCCCGGTGACCGGGAGATGACCAACCATCCGCTTCGGGCACCGACCGGCTCAGTCGGCGACGGTACGGCGGCGATGCATCCGGCTGGTGTCGACCGGCCGCCCGGGGTCGACATGCCGGGGCCGGTCGGGTTCGTCGAGGCGCAGCGGGACGAGGGTGTCGGTGAGGGCGTCGATGATCCGGTCGGTGGCCAGCCGGGCCACGCCGGGACGGTCGGGGGACAGGTCGGCCAACCGCACCGGTGCACCGAAGTGCACCCGCACCCGGGGCCGACGCAGCAGGGCGCGGATCACCCCACCGAGGAGCCCCTTGGGCGCCTGGTAGGGGAGTACCTCGTGGCTGCCCCACTGGGCGACCGGGATGACCGGGGCGCCGCTGGCCAGGGCCAGCCGGGCGGTCCCGGTCTTGCCGCGTTCGGGCCACAGCCCCGGGTCCAGGCCGATGCGTCCCTCCGGATAGACCAGGATCACCGCGCCCGCGGCGGCCGCCGCGACCGCCTCGTCCAGCGCCCGGTGCACCCCGCTGGTGCCCCGGTCCACCCGCAGGTGCCCGGCCGCGCGCATGGCCGCGCCGATCACCGGCACCCGGAACAGTCCGCCGGTGGCCATGATCCGGGGGGCGATCCGCCGTTGCCGACAGGCGGCGCTGAGCACGATCGGGTCGAACGGGCTGATGTGGTTGGCGGCCAGGATCAGCGGCCCGCCGCGTAGCGCGGCGGGGATGTCGCCGGTGACCTCCAGCCGGGCCAGCACCGCGACCGCGACACGGGCGAGCGCCTGGGCGGCACGCCAGATCAGCGGCGGTCGCCAGGGGGAGTGCACAGGGTCCACCAGCGGGATGGTCGCACGCCTGCGCCCGTCTCCTCGGGCCGGGGCCGAGCAGGCGCCATGGCGACCGGAGGCCGCCGACGGGTCCTCCGGCCCGAGGTGAGCAGGGTCATTGGTCCCGGGCCGGTACGGGCCGCTCGCCCCTGCACTTCTCTGTACGACGAGCGGTAGTATCTACTACGTCTTGTAGTATGAGCAGCATGGGGGTCGCAGGTGGACGCGTTGGACGTCGCCCGCTGGCAGTTCGGTGTCACCACCGTCTACCACTTTCTCTTCGTTCCACTGACCATCGGGTTGTCCGTCCTGGTCGCCATTCTGCAAACCCTGTGGCACCGCACCGGCAACGAGAAATACCTCAAGCTCACCAAGTTCTTCGGCAAACTCTTTCTGATCAACTTCGCGATGGGTGTGGTCACCGGCATCGTGCAGGAATTCCAGTTCGGCATGAACTGGAGCGACTACTCCCGCTTCGTCGGTGACATCTTCGGCGCACCCCTGGCCATCGAGGCCCTGGTCGCCTTCTTCCTGGAATCCACCTTCATCGGCCTGTGGATCTTCGGCTGGGACCGGCTGCCCAAGCGCCTGCACCTGGCCACCATCTGGGCCGCCGCGATCGGCACCAACCTGTCGGCCTACTTCATCCTCGCGGCCAACTCCTTCATGCAGAACCCGGTCGGCTACCGCTTCAACCCGGAGACCGGACGCGCCGAACTGACCGACTTCGTCGCCGTACTGACCAACAAGCTCGCCCTGGTCACCTTCCCGCACACCATCGCCGGTTCCTTCCTGGTCGCCGGAAGCCTGCTGGTCGCCGTCGCTCTGTGGCACCTGATCCGCAACCGGGACAGCGCCGACACCCCGGCCTACCGCTTCGCCGCGAAGTTCGGCTCCTGGGTGACCCTGGTCTCCGCCTTCGCCGTGTCCATCACCGGCGACATCCAGGGCAAGATCATGACCCAGGTGCAGCCGATGAAGATGGCCGCCGCCGAAGGTCTCTACCAGACCGAGAGCCCGGCGTCGTTCTCCGTGCTGACCATCGGCAGCCTGGACGGCAGCCGGGAACTGTTCGCCCTCAAGATCCCCTACCTGCTGTCGTACCTCGGCACCGGCGACCCCAACGGCACCGTGCAGGGCATCGACGACCTTCAGGCCCTCTACAGCGCCCAGTACGGCCCCGGCAGCTACACCCCGATCATCCCGGTCACCTACTGGAGCTTCCGCTTCATGATCGCCTTCGGGTTGGCCGCCGCCGCCATCGCCCTGCTGGTCCTCTGGACCCACCGCAAGGGCCGCACCACCCCCAACAGCAAGTGGCTGCTGCGCGCCGGCCTGGCCATGCCGATCCTGCCGCTGCTGGCCAACTCCTTCGGCTGGATCTTCACCGAGATGGGCCGGCAGCCCTGGATCGTCTTCGGCGAGATGCTCACCCGCGACGGGGTGTCCCGCAGCGTCTCCCTGACCGAGGTCCTCACCAGCTTCACCGCCTTCACCCTGATCTACGCCGTCCTGGCCGTCGTGGAGGTCAAGCTCCTGCTGCGCTACGCCAAGGCCGGGGTACCCGACGTCAGCGACCACCCCGACCCCGACGACACCGACGACGACGCCGACCGTCCGCTCGCCTTCGCCTACTGACCCGGAGCCCCACCGTGGAACTGACCACCATCTGGTTTCTCCTCGTCGCCGTGCTGTTCACCGGCTACTTCATCCTGGAGGGCTTCGACTTCGGCGTCGGCATGCTGCTGCCCGTGCTCGGTCGTGACGACCGGGAACGCCGGGTAATGATCAACACCATCGGGCCGGTCTGGGACGGCAACGAGGTCTGGCTGATCACCGCCGGTGGCGCCATGTTCGCCGCCTTCCCGGAGTGGTACGCCACCCTCTTCTCCGGCTTCTACCTGCCCCTGCTGCTGATCCTGCTGGCGCTGATCGCCCGGGGCGTCGCCTTCGAGTACCGGCACAAGCGCCCCGAGGCCCAGTGGAAACGACGCTGGGACGCGGCCATCTTCTTCGGCTCCCTCATCCCCGCCGTGCTGTGGGGGGTCGCCTTCGCCAACATCCTGCGCGGGGTACCCCTGACCGCCGACCACGAGTACGCCGGCGGCCTGTTCAACCTGCTCAACCCGTACGCCCTGCTCGGTGGCGCCACCACCGCGGCCCTGTTCGGAACCCACGGCGCGGTGTTCATCGCCCTGAAGACCGTCGGTGACATCCGGGACCGGGCCGCCGCCCTGGCCGTACGCCTGGGGGTCGGCACCGCCGTGCTCGCGGTGGCCTTCCTCAGCTGGACCCTGACCATCCGCTCCAGCACCGCCGCCGTGGTGTTCGCCGTCGGCGCGGCCCTGGCCCTGCTCGGCGGCCTGGCCGCCGCCAAGGTACGCCGCGAAGGCTGGGCCTTCACCGGCACCGCCGTGGCCATCGCCCTGGCCGTGGCCACCCTGTTCGCCGCGCTGTTCCCCAACGTGCTGCCCTCGACCCTGGACCCGGCCGGCACCCTGACCGCCGTCAACGCGGCCTCCACCCCCTACACCCTGAAGATCATGACCTGGGTGGCGGTCATCTTCACCCCGATCGTGCTGGCCTACCAGGGCTGGACCTACTGGGTGTTCCGCAAGCGCATCGGGGTAGCCCACATCCCGCAACACTGACCGGGCATCGGGCCGGGGGAGCACACCCCCGGCCCGATCCGGCACCATGACCCCCATGCCCCGCCTGTACACCCACACCTACGCCACCACGGTCACCTGGACCGGCAACCTCGGCACCGGCACCAGCGGCTACCGCGACTACCGCCGCGACCACGACATCACCGCCGAGGGCCACCCGCCGATCCTCGGCAGTTCCGACCCCACCTTCCGCGGCGACCCCACCCGCTGGAACCCGGAGGAGCTCCTGCTCACCGCCCTGTCCCAGTGCCACATGCTGGCCTACCTGCACCTCTGCGCCGACAGCGGCATCGTGGTCACCGACTACGTCGACCACGCCACCGGCACCATGACCACGGACAACACCGGCAACGGCCACTTCACCGAGGTCCTCCTGCACCCGCAGGTCACCGTCGCCGACCCGGACACCGTCGAGGCCGCCGCCGCCCTGCACGACGACGCCCACCGGGTGTGTTTCATCGCCAACTCGGTCAACTTCCCGGTCCGGCACCGACCCACCACCCGCGTCACCTGACCGGACCTCACTATCGTCAGGGGCGTGCAGCCCACCATCCGGGTACTCCCCGCCGAGGATCTTCCCGCCGCCTGGCAGCTCGGTCGCCTGACCTTCGGCTCCGACCCGCAAGCGCCACCCCCGACCGGCCCGCCCGCCGGGCGCACCAGCTACGGCGCCTACGACCGCGGCGGCACCCTTCTCGGCAAAGCGGTCGACCTCCATGACGAGCAGTGGTGGAGCGGGGCGACCGTGCCCGCCGCGAGCGTCGCCGGGGTCGCCGTCGCCCCCGAGGCCCGGGGCACCGGGGTGGCTCGGGGGCTGCTGCGTGCCCTGCTGCACGGCGCCCACGAACGTGGCGCCGCCGTCAGCACCCTGTTCGCCACCACCACCGGCCCCTACCGGGCCCTGGGTTGGGAGGTCACCGGAGAGCTGCGCACCCTCGACCTGCCCACCGCCGTGCTGCCCCGACACCCCCGGCCGGCACACCTGACCGTACGGGCCGGCACCCCCGCCGACCTGCCCGCCACCGTCGACCTGTACGAACGCCTGGCCCGGCACCGCAACGGCCTGCTCACCCGCACCCACCCCCGCTTCCAGGTCGGCGAGGAACTGCCGTACGACGGGCTGACCCTCGTCGAACACGGCGACACCCTGGTCGGGTACGCCGGCTGGAACCGGGGCCGGGGCTACGGCCCGGACGCCGTGCTGACCGTCGAGGACATCCTCGCCGCCACCGCCGAGGCCGCCCGTACCCTCGTCGGGGTCCTCGCCAGCTGGCACAGCGTCACCCCCACCCTGCGGCTCACCACCCTGCCCGGCGACGCCGTCAGCGCCCAACTGCCCCTCGAACTCGCCCGGCAGCACGAACACGACACCTGGATGCACCGACCGGTCGACCTCGTCCGGGCCGTCGAGAGTCGAGGTTGGCCCGCCCACCTCCGCGGACAGGTCACCTTCGCCCTGACCGACGATCTCGCCGAATGGAACACCGGCACCTGGGATCTCGCCGTCGCCGACGGCCAGGCCCACCTGCGCCGCAGCAGCAGCGAGGCGGATCTGCACCTGAGTGTGCGCGGCTTCGCCCGCCTCTACACCGCCACCGGCACCGCCCGCACCCTCGCCGAGGCCGGCCTGCTGCACCACACCACACCCGACCCCGGCGCCCTGGACCTGCTCGCCGCCGGCCCACCCGCCCAGGCCCTCGACTACTTCTGAGCACAGAAGGGGCCCGGGGCGCAAGCCCCGGGCCCCGCTGCGACCTTGCCGCTCAGCCCGCCTCGCGCAGCTCCGCCAGCCGGGCCTCGATCTCCGCCAGCTCCGCCCGCAGCCTCTCCGCCTGCCGCTCGGCGTCGGCCCGCTCGGCCGCCAGAATCTGCTCCACGGCCTCATGCACCCCCGGCACGTCCACCAGGGCCACCATCCGCAGCGCCTCCGCCGGCTTCACCACGTACGGCTTGGCCAGCACCTTGCCGCCCTGCTGCGCCGCGACCGTCCACTCTCCCTCGGCATACGCCAGGGTCACCGTCAAACCCGACGGGGACTTGGGTTTGGTCGCCTTCACGGCCCGCCGCGCCGGCTTCGACTCCACTTTCGACTCCTCCTGCACGGTCGGCTCCTCCCGGCGGGGCTGCGGCACCCGGTCCAACACGAACTCCGGCTCCGCCGCCACCGGCTCGACCGGGGTCGGCTCCACCTTGGCCTCCGCCTTGGATTCAGCCTGCCGACGACCCGCACCCCGCGGCGCCACGGCCAGGTCGGCCGGGGAGAAGGGCAACTCGTCACGCCCGAACCGCACCACCACGAACTCGTCGGACCCGGACGGGTCGGTCAACTCGACCACCTGTCCCAACTGTCCGGCGATCTGACCCGCCGCCGCGGTGAACACCACCTTCGGCTTGCGACCCGCGGCCAACGCCTCCCGGATGCCACGTACCTCGTCATCGGACAAACCCTGGTCAGCGGCACCCATCACACGACCTCTCCCTCGTACACGTGTTCAATCGCCTGCCTTGATACCAGCCGCCGCCGACAACCCGAAGATCAGCCCCGCTCCCGCGCGGGCTGCGTGACGCACGCCCACCGGTGTGCCGGAGCACAGCACGCCGCCACCGCATCGACCGTCACGGTAACGTCGCCACCACGCCTCAGGACAGGGGGAGTCGATGACACCGGTCACCGTCATCACCGGCGGCAGCCGTGGCATCGGCGCGGCCACCGCCCGCCGCCTGGCCACCGCCGGCCACCACCTGACCCTCGGCTACCGCCGCGATCAGGCCACCGCCGAGGCCCTCGCCACCGACCTGCGCGCCACCGGCGTACAGGTCACCGCCGTGTGCGCCGACACCCGTGACCCCGACCAGGTGGCCGCCCTGTTCGAGGCCGCCGCCGAGCTGGGCCCGATCACCGGACTGGTCAACAACGCCGGCATCACCAGCCCGATCGGTTCCTTCGTCGACCTGCGCCTGGACGACCTGCGCGAGGTCGTCGACGTCAACCTCGTCGGCTACGTCCTCTGTGCCCAGCAGGCCGCCCGCCGGATGGGCGAGGGCGGGGCCATCGTCAACATCTCGTCGGTAGCGGCCACCCTGGGCAGCCCCGGCGAGTACGTCCACTATGCCGCCGTCAAGGCCGCCACGGACACCCTGACCCTCGGGCTGGCCAAGGAGTTGGCTCCCCGGGGCATCCGGGTCAACGCGGTGGCTCCCGGCATCATCCGCACGGACATCCACGCCCTGTCCGGTCAACCCGACCGACCCGAACGCGCCGCCGGCCGCATCCCCCTGGGCCGACCCGGCGAACCCGACGAGGTCGCCGCCGCGGTCGCCTGGCTGCTCGGCCCGGACGCCTCCTACACCACCGCCGCCGTGCTGCGCGTCGGCGGGGGTCTGTGACCCCGGGACCGCCCGAGTCGGCCCCGCAGGCGCACCTGAGCGAGGTGTCATGCCTGGTGAAGCGGGGTATGCGCCCGGTCCGGAAGCGATCACGAATGGGTTGACCCGATCCCACCACAGCCCCTATCGTTCCTGTACGTAGAACGGCGTACGGCTCAGTCGAACGATTTGGTGGGTGCAGTGGTCGAAAAAGCTCTGGGCATCATCGTTCCACCGGCCAACCCGACGGTGGAGCCCGAGCTCCGCCGTCTGTTGCCGCTGGAGGTCCGCTACCACGTGGCCCGGCTACCGGTCGTGGAGGGCCCCCTGGCGCAGCGGCTGGACCGATACGCCGAGCTGCTGCCGGACACCGCCGCCACCCTCCAGGGCATGGCGATCGCGGCCACCTACAACGCCTGCACCGGCTGCTACTACCGGCCGGGGCGCACCGAGACCCGGCAGACCGACGACGCGGCCACCGCCCGACTCGGCAGCCCGGTGTTCGGTGCCGCCAGCGCGGTCCGGCACCTGCTCGACCGCCTCGGCGTACGCACCCTGACCCTGGTCTCGCCGTACCCGGCCTGGCTCACCGAGCAGGCGGCGGCGTTCTGGCGGGGGACCGGACGTACGGTCGGTACGCCGGTGCCGGTGCCCGGCACGGGTGCCATCTACGACCTCACCTCGACCACCGTGCGCGACACCGTCCACCAGGCGTTGCAGGCACCCGCGGGCGGGTTCCCGCCCGGACACGCGGTGTTGTTGACCGGTACGGGCGCGCCCAGCCTGGACGCCCTCGACGAGGTCCTGCCGACCGCGCCGGTGCCGGTTCTGTCCTCGAACCTGGCAGGCGCCTGGCAACTGTTGGAGACCGCCGGGATGACCCACCTGGCGGGCGAGTCGCCGAGCCCGGCGTTGCGGCATCTGGCCGCCGTCGTGGCCCAGTCCTAGATGACCGGATTCGTCGGCGACTTCGCCGGCGGGAAGGAGTGAACGTGGCGCTCTCTGGCCACCCCGTGCAAGCACCGGTCGTCGTCCTCGGCGGCGGACCGGTGGGTATGGTGACCGCCCTGGCCCTGGCCCAACGCGACATCCCGGTGATCGTGCTGGAGAAGGGCCCCGACGAGGTGCAGTCGGAGTGGCGGGGTTCGACCGTTCACCCGCCGACGACCGAACTGCTCGACGAACTGGATCTGGCCGCCCCGATCCTCAAGGAGGCGGTCCGGGTACACCGGCTGGACTACCGCGACCTTGAGCTGCCGGAGACCGCCCGCTTCTCCTACGAGCTGCTGGAAGGCGAGACCCGCTACCCCTTCCGCCTGCAGTACGAGCAGTACAAGCTGGTCCGGCTGCTGCGTCAGGCGGTGGCCGAGGCACCGAACGTGGACATCCGGTTCGGCCACGAGGTCGTCGGGCTCAGCCAGGACGACACCCAGGTCACCCTTGAGGTGGCGGTCGAGGGCACCCGGACCGAGGTGACCTGCCACTGGGTGGTCGCCGCGGACGGCGCGCACAGCATCGCCCGCAAGCTGCTGGAGGTGCCCTTCCCCGGCTTCACGTACCCGACGATGAGCCTGGTCGTGGCCACCCCGTTCCGTTTCGAGGACGCGGTGCCCGACCTCGGCGCGGTCGGCTACTGGTCCGGCCCTCGGGGCCGTTTCTCGCTGATCCGGACCCCGGACATCTGGCGGGCGGCGCTGTCGACCGGTACCGGGGTCGACGACGAGCCGCCCTCGGGCACCCACCCGGACTTCCTGGCCGCCGTGGCGCTGCTGCTCGGTGATCGGCCGGACGCCGGTGAGCTGCCGCTGAGCCAGCACCAGATGTACCGCAGCCACCAACGGTTGGCGGCCTCCTTCCGCATCGGACGGGTGCTGCTGGCCGGCGACGCCGCCCACCTGAGCAGCACCACCGGGGGGATGGGGCTGAACTCCGGCATCCACGACGCGGTGGCGGTCGCCGCCGCCTTGGCCGAGCCCGACCAGGACGCGGCCACCGCGGCGTACGCGCAGCGCCGCCGGTCCATCGCCGAGCAGTTCGTGCAGCCGACCACGACGGAGAACCGCACCTCGGCCGACGGGGTGGAGTTGGCCGGGCGCCGCGAACGGCTGGTTCGCTTGCGGGCGTTGGCGGAAAACCCCGAGGATGCCAAAGAGTATCTGCGTCGTGTCAGTATGCTCGGCATCCAACACTGAGCGTCGGCCGGTGCGGATTCCCGATCGGACCGTGCGCCGGCGTGCGGCAAGGTGATACGACGATTCGCGGCCGAATGGGAGAGCAGCGGTGCCGGTGATGGAACCAGCGGACGGTCACCGCTACACGACAAGTGGCCTCGGGCGTGCGCTGGCCGTGATCGACCTGCTCGCCGAGAGCAGTCCGGAGATGATCGGGGTGTCCACTGTCGCCCGGGAGTTGAATCTGCCCAAGGCGGTGGCGCACCGCATTCTCAAGGAGTTGACCGCCAACCAGTTCGTCACCTTCGACGAGGGCACCCGGCGATATCGGCTGGGACCGGGTGCCCTGGCGGTCGGTCTGGCGGCGCTGCGCGCCATCGACGTGCAGGCCGTCACGAACCGTCACATGCGACGGTTGTCGGAGGTCACCGGGGAGACCGCCACCCTGTCGATGCGGCAGGGCTGGATGCGGGTCTACACCGATCAGGTGCTCTCACCGCACGAGATCCGGATGTCGGTGACCCTGGGTTCCCGACATTCGCTGCTCGCCGGGTCGTCGTCCAAGGCGATCCTGGCGGCGTTGCCCGATGCCGAGGTGGCCGAGTATCTGGCCGACCATGAGCTGGTCTCGCTCACCGCCGCCACCATCACCTCCGTGGAGCAGCTCTGGGCTGACCTGCGGCAGATCCGGCAGCAGGGCTATGCGGTCAGCCGGGGTGAGCGACAGGCCGGCGCCGCCAGCGTGGCCGCGGCGATCCACCTGGCCTCGGGCGAGGTCTACGGTTCCCTGTCGCTGTGCGGCCCGCAGGACCGCTTCTCACCGCGTCTGCTGACCGAGTACGGCGAACTGGTGGCCGACGCCGCCCGCCAGGTCAGCGCGGAGCTGGGTTACCAACCCGCGGCCTCCACGCCTGCTCCGGCTCCCTCGGAGCAGGGGGAGCGTCGGCGGGCGGTCCGGCGTCAGCCGACCCGGTCCGCCGCGGACCAGGCCGACAGCAGCTCGGCCGAGGTCGTGGTCTCGCAGAAGTAGAACCCCAGGTTGCGGATCGCCGCCTCGGCGAGGTCCGCACGGGTCCAGCCGACCAGGTCGGTCGGCATCGTGGTGGCCAGATCGGCCATGTACGCCTCTCGGATGGTGGAGTCCACGCACACGTTGGCCGCCGTGCCGACCACGACCACGTGGTCGCGTCCGTGCGCCCGCAGCAGGTTGTGCAGCGGGGTGCCGACGAAGGCGCTGTAGCGGGTCTTCTCCAGGTGGCAGTCGCCCGGCTCGGGTCGCAGCCCCTCGGCCAGCTCCGCGCCCCAGGAACCGGCGGCGCAGACACTGAGCGGGCTGCGGCCCATCGCCTCGGCTCGGGCCTTCCTGGCCGGTGAGACGAGCTGCTCGTGGGCGGCCTGTCGGACCCAGACGATCAGGCAACCGGCGGCCCGTGCCGGGTCCAGGAAGCCCGGCAGACGGCGGGCCAGATCGGCGTTGACGCCGACGTCGGCGCCGAGTGCCGCCATCGCTCCGGCGGGGGAGCAGAAGTCGTTCTGCATGTCGATGACCAGCACCGCAGTACTTTGCGCCGGGTAGTTCATGGGGCCTGCTCCCAATTTGGGGGATTTATGGGGAACCAATAGGGCTCAGTCCGGCCTCCCGGACCATTGACCTTGCCGCCGAACATAGCTTACGTTCGCACCAACAGAACGGCGTACTGCACAAGCGAACAATCTCGCGATAATTGCGGGCCCGGTGGGCGACAGGGGATTCCATGAGTGCAATCAAAGTGGAGGGCGTCAGCAAGGTCTTCGCCGGCGCCGGCGGACAGTCGATGCTCGCTCTGAGTGAGGTCTCGCTCGACATCGCCGACGGCGAATTCGTCGTGCTGCTCGGTCCCTCCGGCTGCGGCAAGACCACTCTGCTGCGGATCATCGGTCAGCTGGAGAGCCCCACCGTGGGGCGGGTCAGCCTCGACCACGGTGACCGCCCTGAGCGCGCCGACCGGCCGTTGGGATTCGTCTTCCAGGAGGCGACCCTGATGCCGTGGCGCACCACCGCCGCGAACGTCGCCCTGCCGCTGGAGATGGCCGGCATGGGTCGGCAGGAGCGCGCCGCGAAGGTCCGCGAGATGCTGACCCTCGTCGGGCTGCCCGAGGCGGAGCACAAGTACCCCCACCAGCTGTCGGGCGGTATGCGGCAACGGGTCTCCATCGCCCGTGCCCTGGCGCACGACCCCCAGGTGCTGCTCATGGACGAACCCTTCGGCGCCTTGGACGCGCAGACCCGCGACATGATGAACGTGGAGTTGCAGCGCATCTGGCTGGAGAACCGCAAGACGGTCGTCTTCGTCACCCACTCCGTCTCCGAGGCGGTGTTCCTGGCCGACCGCATCGTGATGCTGGGGACCAAGCCCGGCCACATCCACTCCATCACCGAGGTGACGCTGCCCCGGCCGCGCACCGTCGACATGACCGAGTCCGCCGAGTTCCGCCACCTGACCGCCGAGCTGCGCCGTCAGATCGGCGAGGTGCAGGACAGCGAAGCCCGCCCCGCCGTCTCGGCCTGACCTGTACTTGAGGTGTCCACGTGACCACTACTGATCAGCGCCAGTCGGCGCCGAAATCGGCTTCCGCAGACCTCCTGCGGCCCCCACCACCGACCTGGTCGCAGCGACTGCGCAACAACCGCTGGCTGTCCTTCTACACCAGCCCGCTGCTGATCGCGTTGTTCCTGCTGGCCTGGAAGCTCTACGTCGAGGTCACGGACCTGTCCCGGTTCGTGCTGCCGCCGCCGGAGGCGGTGTTCTCCTCCTTCATCGAGCAGATCACCGACCCCTTCGTCTGGCAGACCCACGTCTGGACGACCTTCTACGAGGTCATGATGGGCCTGGCCCTGGCGATCGTGCTGGGTGTCGGCCTCGGCCTGATGATCGGCAAGTCCCCCCTGTTCGACCGGATCACCCGGCCCTTCATCGTCGCCACCCAGGTGGTGCCGAAGGTCGCGCTGGTGCCGCTGTTCATCCTGTGGCTCGGCTTCGGTCCGTCGTCCAAGGTGGTCATGGCCGCCCTGCTGGCATTCTTCCCGCTGCTGATCAACACCTCGTTCGGCATCCGGTCGGTGCCCGGTTCCATGCACGACCTGATGACCACCCTGAAGGCCTCGCGCTGGGAGCGGTTCTGGCGCGCCGACCTGCCGTACACCATGCCCTTCATCCTGGCCGGCATGGAGCTGGCGGTCGTGCAGGCCACGATCGGCGCGATCGTCGGTGAGTACCTCGGCGGCGACAAGGGCCTCGGCCGGTACGCGGTCAACCTGCAGAACGGCCTCCAGGTCGACAAGCTGTTCGGCGCCATCCTGATCATGGCCCTGTTCGGCTTCAGCCTCTACAGCATCGTCACCGGCGCCCGCCGGCTGCTGATCCCCTGGCACGAGTCCGTGCAGCCGCGTCGCACCCCCTGACCGGCCGCACCTCTCACACCAACCCCTGTCCGAATTCATGGTCGGCGCCGCGTCGCGGCGCGGGCGGACCTCTCCTTGCCTTCATCCCTCGCACCCCCATCCATTACCCCCCTCGGCACCGGGAGCTTCTCGTGAAAAATGACCGTTCCATCGGCGCGCCGGTCTCGCGGCGCTCGTTCCTCCGCGTCGGCGCCACCGCAGGGCTGCTGCTGCCCAGCGCCGGTGGCATGACCCTGCTGCTCAGCGGCTGTGGCAGCGACGACGGCCCCAAGGTCAACGCCGACGGCAGCATCTCCGGCACGTACATGGCCGCGTCCAGCCTGACGCTGAGCTACGTGGAGACCATGGTCGCCAAGGAGCGCGGCTACTTCGCCGAGTACGGCCTGGACATGGAGATCAAGGGTGGCCAGGGCACCGCCACCGCCATCCAGGCGGTGCTCGGTGGCTCGGCCGACCTGACCCGGGCCAACGGCATCAACGCGGTCATCGCGGTGGCCAACGAGCAGGCGCCGCTGGTCAGCATCGCCAGCCTGCGGCAGAAGTCGCAGTTCGAGGTCGTCTCCATGCCGGACAAGGCGATCCGCAACCCGGCCCAGCTGGCCGGGCGCACCTGCGGCATCGTCTCCACCGGTGGCGCCACCGAGAACCTGCTCGACGTCATGCTGATCAACGCCGGGGTGGACCCCAAGACGGTGAAGCGTCCGGTCACCGGCGTCGGCACGGCCGCGTACGAGCTGGCCCGCAAGGGCGAGATCGACGCCTGGGTCTGCGTCAACACCGACCGGGCCACCATCCAGAAGGACATCGGCGAGGTGGTCTTCTTCAGCACCGACGAGTTCGCCCCGATGCCGTCGGACTCGTACAACACCAGCCTGAAGATGATCGAGTCGGACAGCGACATGCCGGTGAAGTTCCTCGCCGGGGTACTCAAGGCCATCGAGTACGCCAGCAAGGAGGAGAACTGGGACCAGGTCATCGCCGACCTGCGTAAGTACAACCCGGAGGCCAACCCGGAGCAGGCCCGCGCCGAGCTGCCCCTGCTGGTGGAGAGCTGGCTGGCCGCCGGCCCGGACAAGGTCCTGCAGATGAACGAGCAGACCTGGCTGTCCGGCCAGGAGAGCCTGATCAAGGCCGGTCTGGTCAAGTCCGCGGCCCCGATCGAGAAGCTGATCTACAAGGACTACCTCGAGCGGGCGAGGAACCTGTGACCGGCGGCCCGGCCGCCGCCAGCGCCGCGGCTGCGGTGCTGGCGGCGGCGTCGGCCAGCGGTGTTCAGCGGCTGTGGTTCAACAGCGGCTCCGAGTTGACCTCCTTCCAGGAGGCCAACGCCCAGGCCCGGCACCAGGGGGAGCCGACCCCGGAGCTCATCACCTGCCCGCACGAGCATGTCGCGCTGACCGCCGCGATGGGCGAGACCATGGTCTCCGGCCGGCCGGCCATGACCGTGGCCCACGCCGACCTGGGGCTGCTGCACCACGGCGGCGCCATCCACAACGCGATGTGGGGCGACCACCCCATCATGATCATGTCGGGTTATCCGCCCACCCGGGCGGAGTCCCGCACCTCGCCGGTGTTCTGGAAGCAGCAACGCTGGGACCAGGGCTCGATCGTGCGGCAGTACGTCAAGTGGGACTACAAGCTGTCCCCCCTGGACGACGCCGCCCTGGTGGTGGCGCGCGGCCTGCAGGTCGCGCTGGCACCTCGGCGCGGTCCCGTCTACCTGGCGATGCCGGAGGAGGTGGGCCGGTACCCGCAGGCCGGTGGCGGGCCGGTTCCCAGTGCCCAGATGCTCGGCGTCCCGGTCCTCGGACCGGGTGACCCCGGGGTGGTCAGCGAGGTGGCCCGCCGCCTGACGACCGCCCGGCGGCCGGTCGTCGTCACCGACCGGGTGGGGGTGAACCCGCAGGCCGTGGCCCTGCTGGCCGAGCTGGCCGACACCCTGGGTGTGCAGGTCCGCGCCTCCCGGTACCGGATGAACCTGCCGGACGACAACCCCTGGCACTGCGCCGACCCGCTGGACCAGTTCGACGTCATCATCGTGCTGGACCATCCGGTGCCGTGGATGCCCGCCGTGGAGAAGCCGCGCGACGACGCCTGGATCGGCTGGGTGGGTCCCGACCCGATCGAGAGCCGGGTCCCGCTCTACGAACTGCGCGCCGACGCCCGTACCACGGCCGATCCGGCGGCCTTCCTGGCCGCGGTGCTCGCCGAGGTGGGCTCGGCCGGACCGGGTGATGCCGACGCCGTACGCCGGCGCCGGGACGCCGCCCCGGCCGGTCGCCGCACCGACGATCAGGCACCTGCCTCCGGGGTACCCACCCCGGCGCTGATCGCCGCGGCGCTGGACCGGCACCTGCGCCCCGAGGACCTGCTGACCTGGGAGGTGTTCGACACCACCAAGGTCCGCCGTACCCGACCGGGCACCCTGTTCGAGAAGGGCGGGTCCAGCCTCGGCTGGGCGGTGGCGGCGGCGACCGGCGCCAGCATCGCCGCCGGCGGCGCCCACGCGGTGGCGGTCACCGGGGACGGTTCCTACCTGTTCGGCTCCCCGGACTCCTGCCTGTGGCTTCAGCAGCAGTGCGACGCCCCGGTGGTCACCGTGGTGGTCAACAACGGCGGGTACCGCACCGGCACCACCACCCTGGCCGCCCACTACCCGGACGGCCTGGCGGTCAACGAACCCACCGTGCGGGGCGGTCACCTCACCCCCTCGCCGGACTTCGCGGCGCACGCCCGGTCCCAGGGCTGCTACGGGGAACGGGTGGTCGCCGCGGCCGACCTGGCCGCCGCCCTGGACCGGGCCCGCACCGCCGTCGAGCGGGACCGGGTGCCGGCCGTGCTGGACGTCTGGGTGCCTGAACATCTCACCGGGTCGATGGACCCGCGACGCCGGGCGCGTACCCCGGCCGAGGAAGGAAACACCGATGGCTGAAGTCGTCTCGCCTATCGACGCTCAGGTCCTGGCCAGCGTCGCTTCCACCTCCCCGGCGCAGGTGGACGCCGCCGTCCGGGCGGCCCGCGCCGCTCAGCCCGCCTGGGCCCGGCGCACAGGCAGTGACCGGGCCCGGGTCCTGCACCGGATCGCCGACCTCATCGAGGCCCAGGTCGACGACCTGGCCGCGACCGAGACCCGCAACACCGGCAAGATCCTCAGCGACACCCGGCGTGAGGTGCGCCGGGCGGCCGGCAGCTTCCGTTACTACGCCGGCTGGGCGGAGCAGGTACGCGGCGAGACCATCCCGGTCGGGCCGGAGTACCACACGTACACGGTGCCGGAGCCGCACGGTGTGGTCGCCGGGGTCATCCCGTGGAACGTGCCGTTCTTCTTCGCCGCCAAGAAGATCGCCCCGGCGCTCGCCTTCGGCAACGCCTGCCTGCTCAAGCCGGCCGAGGAGACCCCCTTGACCGCCCTTGCGCTGGGTGGGCTGCTGGTCGAGGCGGGCATTCCGGAGGGGCTGGTGCAGGTGCTGCCGGGCGGCCGGGAGACCGGCGCGGCCCTGGTGTCGCATCCGGACGTCGACCTGATCGTGTTCACCGGGCACCACGACACCGGTAAGGCGATCGCCCGCGCGGCGGCGGACAACCTGACCCCGATCGCGTTGGAGTTGGGCGGCAAGTCGCCGCAGGTCATCTTCCCCGACGCCGACCTGGACCGGGCGGTCGAGGCCGTGGTGCTGGGGGTCTTCGCCTCCTGCGGCCAGATGTGCATCGCCGGTTCCCGGCTGGTGCTGCACGAGTCCATCTACGACGAGGTCCTCGACCGGGTGGCCGCGCGGGTGCGGACCCTGCGGGTGGGTGACCCCTTCGACGCCCAGACCGACCTCGGTCCGCAGATCACCGCGGCGCAGCGGGACAAGACGGCGGCCTTCATCGCCGAGACCCGGTCGGCCGGTCGACTGGTGGCCCAGGCCGACCTGCCGGAGGACGAGCGGCTGCGCAACGGCTTCTTCGTGCCACCGACGGTGTTCGACCGGCTCGACGAGGGTGCCCGGGTGCTG
Organism: Micromonospora sp. DT229; assembly: GCF_049844505.1. Taxonomy (NCBI): domain Bacteria; kingdom Bacillati; phylum Actinomycetota; class Actinomycetes; order Micromonosporales; family Micromonosporaceae; genus Micromonospora; species Micromonospora sp. DT229. The sequence goes on from NZ_JBNCLD010000007.1 coordinate 112,201, forward strand.
CGTGAGGAGGTCTTCGGGCCGGTGCTGGCGGTGTCGTCGTTCCGTGACGATGCCGAGGCCCTGCGGTTGGCCGACGACACCCAGTTCGGTCTGGCCGCCGGGGTGTGGACCGCCGACATCGCCCGGGCCCACCGGTTCGCCGGGCAGGTCCGCGCCGGCACGGTGTGGATCAACACCTACCGGGTGCTGTCGGACCTGGTGCCCTTCGGTGGGATCGGCCTGTCCGGCTACGGCCGGGAGAACGGCACCGAGGCGGCCCGGCTCTACCTGCGCCCGAAGTCGGTGTGGACCTCCCTGGCCAGCGGCATCCCGCAGGGGTACGGCATGGGAGGCGCGGGTGCGGCAGGCTGATCGCCCGGCCGATCCGCCGGCCGACAGGCCAGCCGAAGATGAGGGACGTGGCGGTCTCGCGTTGCTGCGGGACCGCCGCTTCGGTCCGTACTTCTTCGGGTCGCTGGCGTCCAACACCGGTACCTGGTTCCAGAACGTCGCGGCGATCCTGACCATCTTCGCGATGACCCGTTCGGCGTTCATGGTGGGTCTGGTCACCGCCCTGCAGTTCGCCATGCAGTTGGTCCTCGCCCCGGTGATCGGGGCGGTGGCCGACCGCGCCGACCGGCGGGTGCTGATCATCGTAGGGCAGACCCTGGGTGGTGGCGCCGCCGCCGTGCTGGCGTTGCTGGCCTTCCTGGACGCCCTGAACCCGTGGCTGCTGCTGACCTTCGTCGGACTGTCCGGGGTGGGGCAGGCGGTCACCGGTCCGGCCGCGCAGGCGTTGGTGCCCAACATCGTCGGTCGTGCCGACGTACCCCAGGCGATCGCCCTGCACTCGCTGACCTTCAACCTGTCCCGGGCCATCGGTCCGGTCGCCGGAGCGGCCACCTACGCGCTGGCCGGGGCCGGTACGGCGTTCGCCGTCAACGCCGCCAGTTTCCTGGTGTTCGCCGCGGCGTTGAGCCGCGTACGGCTGCCCCGGCCCGCCGCGGGTACCCGGCCGCGGGGCCGGTTGGGGGTCCTCGGCGGTCTGACCTATGTGCGTGGCCGTCCCGAACTGCTGCGCTGCCTGGTGGCGGTGGCGCTGATCGGGTTGGCGATGGAGCCGATCAACACCCTGTCGCCCCTGTTCGCCGAGGGGTTCGGCGGCGGTGAACTGCTGGTCGGTGTCTTCATCACCTTCTTCGGCATCGGTTCGGCGTTGATCGCCGGCTGGGTCGGGCGGCTGCGCCGCACGATGGGCAGTGGCCGCACCGGGGCGGTGGGGGTGTTCGCCCTGGGCGCCGGGATGGTGCTGCTGGCGGTCAGTCCCGGGCCGGTGGTGGCCACGGTCGGCATCGCCCTCGGCGGAGCCGGCTATCTGCTGGCCGTCAGCGACGTCAACGCCACCATGCAGCACGGCCTGGCCGACGAGGTACGCGGCCGGGTGATGGCCCTGTGGTCGATGTGCTTCCTCGGCATCCGGCCGGGGGCGGCGATGCTGCACGGCTGGCTGGGGGACACCTTCTCGGCCCGTACCGGGGCGTTCGTCGCCGCCGCGGCGGCGGTCGCGGCCGCGGTGGTGCTGCGGCCCCGGCTGATCCGGCATCGGCCGAGGTGAGGGGTGGTTTGCGTTGACCCCGTACCTGATCACGGACTATTCTGCTGAGCGAAACACCGTTCGCTTCAACCGAACGAAATGGATAGGGGAGGCCCAGTGCACGACGGACCGCTGACCGGACTCCGCGTCATCGACGCCTCGACGATCCTGGCCGGCCCGCTGTGCTGCCAGATCCTCGGCGACTTCGGTGCCGACGTCATCAAAGTCGAACACCCCGTCGCCGGCGACAGCATGCGCGGCCACGGTCACGCCAAGGACGGCGTACCGCTGTGGTGGAAGGAGATCTCCCGCAACAAGCGGACGATCGGCCTGAAGCTGTCCACTCCGGAAGGCGCCGAGCTGCTGCGCCGCCTGGCCACCACCGCCGACGTGCTGGTGGAGAACTTCCGCCCCGGCACCCTGGAACGGTGGGGGATCAGCCCGGAACAGCTCTGGGAGCTCAACCCCGGCCTGGTCATCGTCCGCATCTCCGGCTTCGGCCAGCAGGGCCCCTACGCGCACCGGCCCGGCTTCGGCACCCTCGCCGAGGCGATGAGCGGCTTCGCCCACCTGACCGGCGACGCCGACGGCCCGCCGACCCTGCCGGCGTTCGGCCTGGCCGACAGCATCTGCGGCATCGCCGCCTCCTCGGCCACCATGGTGGCGCTGTGGGCCCGCACCAACAACGGCGGCAAGGGCCAGATCGTCGACCTGAGCCTCCTGGAACCGATCATGACGGCGGTCGGACCCGGCCCCACCGTCTACGACCAGCTCGGAGTCATCGGCCACCGGCACGGCAACCGGTCCACCAACAACGCCCCCCGCAACACCTACCGCACCAAGGACGGCGACTGGGTGGCGGTGTCCACCAGCGCCCAGACCATCGCCGAACGGGTACTGCGTCTCGTCGGGCACCCCGAGGTCATCGACGAACCCTGGTTCGCCTCCGGACGTGAGCGGGCCGCCCGCGCCGACCTGCTCGACGCATACGTCGGCGGCTGGATCGCCGAACGGACCCGCGACGAGGTCATGCGCGCCTTCGAGGAGGCCGGCGCGGCCGTCGCACCCGTCTACAACGCCCGCGACATCGTCACCGACGAACACGTCCAGGCCGCCGAGATGCTGGTCAAGGTCCCCGACTCCGACCTCGGTGAGGTCCTGATGCACAACGTGATGTGGCGGATGTCGGAGAACCCCGGCCGGATCCGCTTCACCGGCCGCCCCCTCGGCGCCGACACCGACGACCTTCTCGTCAACGAACTCGGCTGCACCCCCGAGGCCATCGCCGAGCTGCGCGCCCGGCAGATCGTGGCCTGACGGCCGCCCCACAAGGTAAGGATTGCCGTGACCACTTCGAGCACCACCCTCACCGGCGCCACCGGCGCGACGCGGGCCCTGCTGGCCGCCGTCGACGCCGGAGTGCGGACCTACGACCTGGGTCGCCGGCTGACCATCGGCATGCCACAGTCGCCGAACCACCCGCCGTTCTGGCACGCCCTGCCCCGTCGTCACGGCGACAACGTGCGAGCCGACGGCGGTTCCGCCGCCAACGACATCATCACCATGGGCACCCACGTCGGCACCCACATCGACGCCTTCGCCCACGTCTCCCAGGACGGCCGGCTGGTCGACGGTTCCGACGCCGCCGTCGCCGGCCGCGGCGGACGCTTCGCCGAACTGGGCGCGCACACCATCGCCCCGATGGTCCGCCGCGGTGTCCTGCTCGACGTCCCGGCCGCCCTGGGCCAGCCCGAGGGCTGCCCACCCGGCTACGAGATCACCCCCGAGGACCTGGCGGCCACGGCGCAGCGGCAGGGCACCCCGATCCGCCCCGGTCACGTGGTGCTGATCCGCAGCGGCTGGGGACGGTTGTTCGACCACGAGGACCGCACCCGCTACATCGGTCACTCCAGCGGAGTGCCCGGTGTCGGCGAGGCCGGCGCCACCTGGCTGGCCGACGCCGGGATCCACGCCGCCGGCGCCGACACCATCGCCTTCGAGTGCCTGCGACCGGGCGCCGGACACAGTGTCCTGCCGGCCCACCGGGTGCTGCTGGTCGAACGCGGGGTCTACATCATCGAGACGATGGCGCTGGAGGAACTGGCCGCCGACGCCGTCCACGAGTTCCTGTTCATGCTCTCGCCGCTGGCCATCTTCGGGGCCACCGGCTCCCCGGTCCGCCCCCTGGCGGTGATCGCCAATGGCTGAGCAGACCCTGGCCCGGCAACTCGCCGCCTTCGCCGCCGGCACCAGCGCCACCGAGCTGCCCGACCGGCTCGCCGCCAGCGTGCGCCAGCGGGTCCTCGACATCCTCGGGCTGTGCGTGGCCGCGCACCGGCTGCCCACCAGCCGCGCCGCCCTGGACTACGTCGCCGACCTGGGCGGACGCGCCCAGGCCCACGTCGTCGGACTGCCCGACCGGGTACCGGCCGCCCAGGCCGCCTTCGGCAACGGGGTGCTGGCCCACTCGCTGGACTACGACGACACCCACCTGCCCTCGGTGCTGCACCCCAGCGCCGCCGTGGTCCCGGCCGCCCTGGCCGCCGCCCAGGCCGCCGGCGCCGACGGCGCCGCCCTGACCAAGGCGGTGGCGGTCGGCATCGAGGTCACCGTACGGCTGGGCATGGCCGGTTTCGACCCGGTCCTGAACAACTCGGTGTTCTTCGAACACGGCCAGCACGCCACCTCCATCTGCGGTGCGATGGGCGGCGCGGTCGCCGCCGGCATGCTGCTCGGACTCGACGAGGACCAGCTCACCGACGTGCTCGGGGTGACCGCCTCGATGGCCGCCGGACTGATCGAGGCCAACCGCACCGGCGGCACGGTCAAGCGACTGCACTGCGGCTGGGCCGCGCACAGCGCCGTCACCGCCGCCGACCTGGTCCGCCGCGGCTTCACCGGGCCACCCACCGTGCTGGAGGGCCGGTTCGGTTTCTACACCGCCTTTCTGCGCGGGGAAGCCGACTACGACCAGGTCACCGACGGACTCGGTGAACGCTGGTCGGTGCCGGACATCTTCTTCAAGCCGTACCCGGCCAACCACTTCACCCACGCGGGCATCGACGCCGGCCTGGCCCTGCGGGCCCAGGGTGTGCCCCTGGACCGGATCACTGCCATCGAACTGCGGGTACCCGCCGCGGTGATCCGCACCATCGGGGAACCGATCGCCACCAAGCGGGCCCCCGAGACCGGCTACCAGGCACAGTTCAGCGGCCCGTACACGGTAGTCGCCGGACTGCTCGGCGGCGGCGGGCTGGGCCTCGGGCTGGGTGACTTCACCGACGAGTTGGCCCGTGACCCGCAGCGCCGGGCCTTGATGGCCCTCGTCGAGGTGGTCCCCGACGACGAATGCAACAAGATCTTCCCGTACCAGTTCCCGGCCATCGTCACCGTACGCACCGACGACGGCCGCACCTGGCGCGAGGAGGTGCTGGCCAACCGCGGCGGCCCACAACGACCGCTGTCCGACGCCGAACTGGCCATGAAGTTCCGGGACAACGTCGCCGGACGGATCTCCCCGGAAACCGCCGACCAGGTGGTCTCCACCGTGCTCGGCCTCAACGAGGTCAACGACGTCAGCGACCTGCTGCGTCCGCTGACCCGCCTGCGTCCCGACGCCGACTGACAACGGCCCCGCTGCCCGCCAACCTCAGGAGCACATCGTGGAACCCTTCGATCTCGTAGTGACAAACGTCAGAGTGGTGCGGCACGACCAGGCCGAGCCGGCGGCGCTGGACATCGGTGTCCGCGACGGCCGGATCGCCGCCCTGGCGCCCCACCTCGACGCCACCGGCGCGAAGAGCGTCGTCGACGCCGGCGGCAAGCTCGCCTTCCCGGGTGTCGTCGACGCCCACCAGCACTGGGGCATCTACCACCCGCTCGCCGAGGACGCCGCCACCGAGAGCCGCGCCTGCGCGCAGGGCGGTGTCACCTCCGCGATCAACTACATCCGTACCGGGCAGTACTACCTCAACCGCGGCGGACCGTACCGCGAGTTCTTCCCAGAGGTGCACCGCGCCACCGACCAGAAGTCCTATGTCGACTTCGCCTTCCACGTGGCCCCGATGACCACCGAACACATCGACGAGATCCCCGAGCTGATCCGCGACCACGGTGTCACCTCGTTCAAGATCTTCATGTTCTACGGTGGTCACGGGCTGCACGGCCGCTCGGCCGACCAGAGTTCCTTCCTGATGATCCCGCCGGACGCCCGGTACGACTACGCCCACTTCGAGTTCGTCATGCGCGGCGTGCAGGCCGCCCGGGAACAGTTCCCCGAGTTGGCCGACGAGATCTCCCTGTCCCTGCACTGCGAGACCGCGGAGATCATGCGGGCGTACACCCGGCTGGTCGAGGAGGACGGCAGCCTCAAGGGACTCGCCGCCTACAGCGCCTCCCGGCCCCCGCACTCCGAGGGCCTGGCGGTCACCATCGCCGCCTACCTGGCCCACGAGACCGGCCTGCCCACCATCAACCTGCTGCACCTGACCTCGGCCAAGGCGGTCGACGCCGCGCTGCGGATGGCCCAGGCCTTCCCGCACGTCGACTTCCGCCGCGAGGTCACCGTCGGTCACCTGCTGGCCGACATCGACACCGCCTACGGCCTCGGCGGCAAGGTCAACCCGCCGCTTCGTCCCCGCGAGGACGTCGAGGCCCTGTGGGGTCACATGCTCGACGGCACGATCGACTGGGTGGTCAGCGACCACGCCTGCTGCAAGGCCGAGGTCAAGTTCGGTGAGCCGAAGGACGACATCTTCGTCGCCAAGTCCGGCTTCGGTGGGGCCGAGTACCTGCTGCCCGGCCTGATCAGCGAAGGCGTCAAGCGGGGCCTGTCCTACGGTCGGGTCGCCGAGCTGACCTCGTGGGCCCCCGCGCGCCGTTTCGGGCTGGCCACCAAGGGCGCCATCGCCGAGGGGCTGGACGCCGACTTCTGCCTCGTCGACCCGAACCGCACCTGGACGGTGCGGGCCGAGGACTCGCTGTCGACCCAGGAGTACACCCCGTTCGAGGGCATGGAGTTGACCGCCAAGGTCACCGACACCTTCCTGCGCGGCGAGCAGATCCTGCGCGCCGGCAACGTGGTCGGCCAGCCCCGCGGCCGCTACCTGGCCCGACCCACCCGACCGTGACCGCCCTGGGACCCGTCCCGGCCGCCGCCCGCAGCTACCTGTACGTGCCGGCCGACCAGCCGGACAAGCTGGCCCGGGCCGCGGCCCGGGGGGCCGACGCCTGCATCCTCGACCTCGAAGACGCGGTCGCGGCGACGAACAAGGCCGAGGCCCGCAGGGCCCTGGGCGGGCATCTCACCGACCCGGCCCAGGGCCCCCAGTGGTGGGTACGCATCAACGCCGACACCCCGGCCGCCGACATCGCCGCGGTGGCCGGGCCGCACCTGACCGGTGTGGTCGTACCGAAGGCCGACGTCGAGTCGGTGACCGAGGTGCACCGGCTGCTCGGCGAGGCCGAACGGCAGCACGACCTGCCGGCCGGTCAGCTGGCGGTGTTCGCCCTGCTGGAGACGGCAGAAGGTGTCCTGCGCGCCGAGGCCGTGGCCGCCGCCCCCCGGGTGGTGCGCCTCGGTCTCGGCGAGGCCGACCTGGCGGCCGAACTGTGCCTGCAACCCGGCCCGGACAAGATGGAACTGTGGCCGCTGCGCTCGCGGGTCGTGCTGGCCTGCGCGGCGGCTCGGATCGCCCCGCCGGTGGGTCCGACGGAGACCGCCCTGCGGGACCCGGAGCGGCTGGAGGCCACCAGCCGGCTGCTGCTGCGGCAGGGTTACCGCAGTCGCACCGCGATCCATCCCGCCCAGGTGCCCGTGATCAACCGGGTGTTCTCGCCGACCCCTGCGGAGGTCGCCGCGGCCCGGGACATCGTCGACAGGCTGACCGCCGCGGAACGCGACGGCTGCGGGGTGGCGGTCTCCGCCGACGGGCGGATGATCGACGCGGCGGTCGCCCGCAGCGCCCGGGAGGTGCTGGGCCGGGCCGTCACGGGCGACTGAAGGCCCAGGCCAGTCGGCCTGTCGGGCGGGTGAACCGGGTACGGACAGACCCTTGCCGCTAAAACATCATCATGTTTAGCATGTTAAACCTGGTGGTGAAGGGAGACGGCATGAACCTCGCACCCGCCCGACAGCGACCCACCCTGCATCAGCACACCAGCCAGATGTTCACCTGCACCGTGACCCTGGCCAGCTACGGACCACCGGCCACCCCCTTCACCGAGGTCCAACGACGACTCCACGCCCTGGACCGCCGCTTCTCCCGCTTCCGCCCCGACAGCGAACTGAGCACACTCAACGCCGCCGCCGGACACTGGCACCCCATCTCCGACCAACTGCACGCCATGCTGCGGCACGCCCTCACCGTCGCCACCGCCAGCACCGGCCTGGTCAACATCGCCGTACTGCCCCAACTGCTCGCCGCCGGCTACCGCCGATCCTGGGCCACCGGCACCCCCCAACCGGCCCCGGAACCGGCCACCGGCACCCCCGTGCCACCCCTGGCCGACATCCTGGAACTACGCGGCCACACCGCCCGCCTCGCCCCCGGCCACAGCCTCGACATCGGCGCCCTAGCCAAAGGCGCCTGGGCCGACGACATCGTCACCTGGCTAGGCCCCAACTCGGCCGCCAGCATCGGGGGAGACGTGGCCTGCCGCGGACCCGGCCCCGACGGCGACGGCTGGCCCGTCGAACTACCCCACGGCGAAACCCTGCACGTGCGCGACGGCGGCGTCGCCACCAGCGGCACCGGCAAACGCCGCTGGGGCACCGACGCCCACCACCTGATCGACCCCCGCACCGGACGCCCCGCCACCTCCGACATCACCCAGGTCACCGTCCACGCCACCACCGGCGCCACCGCCGACTGGGTCGCCTCCGCAGTGGTCATCGGCGGCCGACCGACAGCCACACACCTCACCCACCGAGCCGACGTACACCACCTCTGGCTCAACCAGACCGGAGCCCCCCGATGACCCACCACACCGGCCCAGACCGCCTCGTCGAAACCGCCCGCTTCCGGGCCGCCTTCCGGCAGGTACCCGCACCGGTGGCCATCATCCTCGTACCCGGCGGCCCCGCCGGCATCACCGGCCTCACCTGCACCTCCGCCACCTCACTGTCCGGCACACCCCCCATGGCCATGATCGCCATCGACCGGAAAACCGGCCTGGCCCCCCTGGCCGAACAAGCCGGCCGATTCAGCATCAACTACCTCGCCGCCGACCGCGCCACCTGGGCACAGGCCTTCGCCACCCGCGGCCGCCACCTCGACGAACTCACCGCCGCCGTGGTCGCCGGACACACCACAGTGCCCACCCTCGCCACCGGCACCACCGCCGTACTCGAATGCCGCACCACCGCCACCCACCCCGGCGGAGACCACCTGATCCTCTGCGGCGAGGTCCTGCACGCCCGCGCCCAGACCGACGCCCCACCCCTGCTCTACCTCGACGGCCGCTACGGCACCTTCCAACCCACCCCCCACTGACCACCCCCGGAGACCGCACGATGGCCCCACCACGCCCACACACCATCAACGCCGGCGGATTCACCACCCGCTACTGGGAAAGCACCCCACCCGGACAACCACGAGGCACCGTCGTACTCATCCACGACGGCGCCTTCGGCGGCGACGCCATCGGCAGCTGGTCCGAGGTCATGCCCCTACTGGCCCGGCACTACCGGGTCCTCGCACCCGACCTGCTCGGCTACGGCGACACCGACAAAGTCATCTACCTCGACCGCTCGCCGTACGCCTTCCGCACCGCCCACCTGGCCGCCTTCTGCGCCGCCCTCGACATCGACGCCGCACACTTCGCCGGCCAGTCCTTCGGCGGCTCCCTGCTGCTGCGCGCCCTGGCCACCCCCACCCCCGAACTACCCGCCCTGTCCGCCGTCAGCATCTGCGGCACCGGCGGCCCCTGGCGCTCCACCAAAGGCCTCACCGAACTCGGCAGCTTCGACGGCACCGAAGACGACATGCGCCGCCTGGTCAGCCTCATGACCGACGACTACGCCGGCTTCGACGAAACCGTCGCCCTGCGCTACGCCAACACCCGCAAACCCGGCCACGTCACCGCCTGCCTGGCCCCCCGCCTCCGCCACCCCAACCTCCCCAAACCAGACAACCGCGACGACTGGCCCACCCCACTGCGCGACAGCCCCGTCCCCGTACTCGTCGTCGAAGCCACCCGCGACGACCTACTCGAACCCGACTGGGGCCGACACTTCGAAAACCTGGCACCCCAGATCCACGTGCACCGCATGGACGCCCGCCACGCACCCAACCTCGACCAACCCGAAGCCGTCGCCGACCTACTGCTGACCTTCTTCGACCAGGGGAGCACACCATGAGCACCCTGCTGTTCCTCCACGACGCCGACGTACTCCCCGGCCCCGTCGGCGCCCTCAGCCGACTCGCCGACGACCTCACCCTCGTCGTACCCCGCCACCCCGGCTTCGGCACCCCCCTGGACACCACCGCCGAAGACTGGGACAGCGTCGCCGACCTCGCCCAACACCACCTCACCGACACCCTCGCCGACCTGCCACCCGACCCCGTACACCTGGCCGGCGCCGGCTTCGGCGGCTGGATCGCCCTGGAGATGGCGATACGCGCACCCCACCGCTTCGCCTCACTGCTGCTCATCTCCCCGTACGGCGTCAAACTCTCCGGCACCACCGAACCCGACTTCGCCGACATCCTGCTGCTCGACCCCACCGAAGTCGTCGAACTCGGCTGGGCCGACCCCACCGCCTGCCACGACCTGCGGATGCCCGGATTCCCCACCGGCCTCACCGACAGCGAATACGAACGGGCCTTCACCGACCGGGCCGCCCTGTCCCGCTACGCCTGGAAACCCTTCCTGCACGACCCACGCCTACGCCGCTGGCTGCACCTGGCCACCATGCCCACCCTGGTCCTCGCCGGCACCCACAACCGCCTCGTACCACCCCGCCACAGCGCCGCCCTGGCCGACCTGCTGCCCTCAGCCCGCTTCGTCGAAGTCCCCGACGCCGGCCACTACCCGTACCTGGAACGTCCCGACGAGTTCCACCGGATCGTCCGGTCCTTCCTGAACGGAGAGACCCCGTGAGGCTCTACCACTTCACCGAGATGCCCTACCCCTTCGTCCCACCCGAGGCGGAAGAGGCCAACCGGGGACTCAAGTACTTCATGCCCAACCAGTACTACGACCCCAAACTCGGCCACCAGCTCTACCAGCGCTACCTCGACGAGTACGAACTCGCCGACGAACTCGGCTTCGACCTCATGGTCAACGAACACCACCAGTCCGCCTCCACCCTCCAGGTGTCCGCCACCCTCAGCGCCGCCTCCGTACTGCACCGCACCCGACGCGGCCGGGTCCTCGTCCTGGGCACCCCACTACCGCACCGGGAAAGCCCCATCCGCGTCGCCGAGGAGATCGGCTACCTCGACTCCGTCAGCGGCGGACGCATCGACTGCGGCTTCGTCCGCGGCGTCCAAGGCGAAACCTTCCCCTCCAACCAGAACCCCGTCCACAACCTGGACATGTTCATCGAAGCCCACGACCTCATCAAGAAGGCGTGGACCCACGGCGACGTCTTCTCCTGGGAAGGCCGCCACTACCACTACCGCTACGTCAGCGTCTGGCCCCGCCCCTACCAGCAACCACACCCGCCGATCTGGATCAGCGGCACCTCCACCCGCCTGGTCGAATGGACCGCCCGACACGGCTACACCCTGTGCAACCTGCTCGGCACCTACGAGGACACCGCGACCTCATTCCGGCTCTACCGCCGCACCGCCGTCGCCGACGGCCAACCCGAACCCGGCCCGGACCGCTTCGCCTACATGGCCCTGTGCCACGTAGCCCCCACCGAAGCCAAGGCCCGCGAGATCGGCCGCAAACTCATGTACTACCTCAAGCCCGGCAAGCTCCGCCTCGGCGCCGCCAGCCCACCCGGCTACTTCCCACCCGCCGCCGCAGTCGCCGCACTCCGCGGCCGCCTCGGCGCCGTCCGCCGAATGAGCTACGAAGACCTCATCGACGCCGGCATCCTCCTCGTCGGCACCCCCGACCAGGTCACCGCACAAATCCACCGACTCTACAAAGCCACCGGCGCCGGACACCTCATCCTGATGAACCACGCCGGCGACATGACCAGCAACGAGGTACGCGACCACCTCACCCTGTTCGCCCGCGAGGTCATGCCCGAGGTCTCCACCATCGGCGACGACTGGCGCGACCAGGACACCACCTGGCGCGTCGACCAGGACCAGACACCCGTACGCCCCGTGCTCTCCAGCGCACTGTCCTGACCCGAGGTCACCACCAGCCGACCACCTCGTCGTGCAACCCCGCATAGTCACGGTCGAGGTGGTCGGCCAGGGCCAGCATGTGCTCCCGCATCAACCGCTCCGCCAGCGCCCCGTCCCCATCGACGATCGCCGCGGCCACCGCCTGATGCTCACGCCGCACATCCTCCCACCGCTCCGGACGACGCTCCGCCGCCACCACCCGCTCGGTGTAGATCTCCTTCAACCCCCGACCGAACAGATCCAGCACCCCGTTGCCCGACAACCCCGCCACCACACCGTGGAACCGCTGCATGACCGCCAGATAACTGGCCTCGTCACGCTCCTCCAAGGTGCTGTGCTCCCGCATCGACTCGGCCAACTCCCGCAACCGCGCCGCATCCCGACGCTCCGCCGCCAGCCGAGCCATCAACGGCTCCATGATCACCCGGGCCTCGACCAGCTCACCGAAGCGGGTCCGCCCCATCTGCATGAACAACGCCATCGTCCGACCGAAGGTGTGTGGATCCACCGCCCCGACGATCGGCCCACCACCCCGCCCCGGCCGCACCCGCAGCAGACCGTTGTGTTCCAGAATCCGCAACGCCTCACGCAACGTGCCACGACTGACCCCGTACGCCTGCAACATCTGCGCCTCGGTCGGCAACGCCGCACCGGGGGAGAGCCCCTGCTCGACGATGTCCTCCAGGATCTGCCGAGCCACCAGCTCGCCCATCTTCGCCGCACGCTGACGAAACCGCGGACTCGGCCGGCTCTCGGACATGACCCGAGTCTACGGGTGCCACGATCTTGCCCCCGTCCACCGCTCCCACGCCCTCAAGCCCAGCTCACCCCGCTCGAACCCGGCAGGCGAGGGGAGTGGTGAACAACCCCGCACCCATCGACATCCTTGCCTGTCCCGCACCACAGATGCCACAGTGACGGCGAAACCGACGGCCGGACCGAACAGGTGGGAACGATGGGCACCATTCACCACGAAGCGAAACTGACCGTACCGGCAGAGGTGGCCTGGGACTTCCTGGACCGCTACACCCGCGCCGAGGTCCACATCTTCTCCGCCTGCGTCAGCGAACGCCGCAAGGACGACCACCGGGTGGTCACCCTCATCGACGGCACCGAACTCTGGGAACGGAACGTCACCGTCGACCCGGCACGCAGACGAGCCGTCTACGCGATACCCGGCTTCCCCGGAGCCGAACACCACCAGGCCGAGATGCGGGTACTGACCGACGACGAGGGCAGGGCAACCCTGCTGTGGACCACCGACCTCCTGCCGCACGAACTGGCCACCCACCTCAGCGACACCTACGCGGTCATGTTCAGCGAACTGCTCGCGGCAGTCAACGACCACCGCACCTAACTCGGTTCAGCAATCCGGCAGCCCGACCGATTCACGAGCAACTCACCGCCACCGCTCAACCTGCCTCCGGCTAGAAGCGTCTACCTTCCATGCAAACAGCAAAACGGTGGACGATATGGGCAAGTCATGCCGGATGACGACGAGGAACGATTCCGCGAGTTCGTGTTGCAGCAGTGGGGGCCGTTGACCCGAACGGCATATCTGCTCACCGGTGACCGGGGCGTCGCCGAAGACCTGGTGCAGTCAGCGCTGGAGAAGACCCACCGACGGTGGGGGCGGATTCTCCGCAAGGACGCGCCCGGGGCATACGTCCGCCGGGCGATGATCAACACCGCGGTGTCGTGGCGACGGCGCCGCCGAACAATCGAGGTGCCACTACTCGACGCCGACACCATCGCCACCCCCGACGCCTACCAGCACGCGGAAAACCGGCACCAGTTGCTGGGGGCGCTGCGCCGCCTCCCGCCACGAATGCGGGCCGTGCTCGTCCTGCGGTACTTCGAAGATCTGAGCGAGGCTGACATCGCCCGCCTGCTCGACTGTTCAACCGGAACGGTCAAGAGCCAGGCCTCACGAGGGCTGGCTCGGCTACGAGCTGACCTGGAGCCGCCGTCCACGATCACCAAGACCAGCCTCCAGGAGGACCCAGCATGACCAGGAACATGGAAACCGAACTCCGGGAAGCCCTCCGCACCGAGGCTGACACCGTGGCAGCGACGGCGGATCCCTGGCCACGGTTCCTCCAGCGGGAGGCAGGGCACCGCCGCGCACGTCGGGTCCGCACCGGTGCGATCGCCGCTTTCCTGGCCGCCGCCGTCGCTATTCAGACCAACCTGGTTCCCCTGCCGGGTTGGGTGCCCGGCATCGCCGTCGCCTCGTCGCCGTCACCGCTCGCGGACGGACCCGCACGGGGCGATCTCGCCGCCGACCGCAACTGGACGGACGGCCTGATCAGGCAGGTAGCCGATCTACAAGATCCGGAAGGGTGGTGGAGGGTCACCGACCGCGACGACATCCGGATCGTGTACGCCGACGACATACCCGGTCGCCGAATCGCGCTGCTCCTCGTCCCGCTGCGCCTGGGCCTGCTCACCGACTCAGCGCTTGTCTGGTTCAGCGGCCCGCCCGGAGCCGAACCAGAACAGATGCAACAGGGCGGCAACGAAACCGCCGACGCCGCAGTGGCGATCTGGATGGAAAGCGACCCGACGAACGGGGGTGCCGCAGTGGTCATCGGCCCCGCAGGTTCCTCCGTCACGATCAACGGGTTCTCCGGCTATTCCTCGACCGGCGTCGTCGAAAGCCACCAGCTCTCCGCATCTGTCGGTACGGGCATCGGTGTCACCTCGCTGCCACCCACCGATCTGGTCGGGGGGCCCGCACTCGCCGCCCGGGTCACCAACGGCGACACCCTCATCTACGAAGGTCCCGTGTACGGCGGGTGGCGCGGGTCGGACACCGACCGCCAGGAGCCGACCGCCGAGATGCTCACTGCCGCCGTCCGTGACACCCGAGGAGCCGTCATAGACCGAGCCGTCCTCGCACGGTTCATCGATCACGCGTTGCGAGACAGTCGGCTGTCGGCCCAGGACGTCACGATCCGAGTGCGCTGGTGCGGCACCGTCAACGACAAACCCGCCGCACTGTTCACCATCCAGCCCACGGGCGGCGGAGTCATCGCCTACGCCATCCACGGCGACACCACCGGCTGGCGAACCGACCTACGGCTGCTGCTGCCCGCAGACGGCGCTGAGCAGCGCCCCATCGCATGGCGGATGCGCGCCGAGGGTGGGGACACCCGGACGGACCGTGTCAACCTGGTAGCACCACCGGGAGCAGCCACCGCAGCCATCACCGCCCGGGACGGAACCCGGACCCCGGTCGCCCTGGACCCATCCGGCTTCGGCAGCACCACCATCCCGCAGAACATGCCCGCGACCGTCACCGCCAGCACGGCCGACGGGACCGCTTTCATCAGCACACCCGTCCCGGCCTTCGAAACCAACACCGGCGGCCTACCCGGCACCTCCCGGAACACCCGAGTCACCGGTTAGCACCTGAACAACCCCTGTGGGTCCGGGGAAGGGGCCGGACCCACAGGGATCGACCCGCGTACGCCAGCGGGCACGACCGTCACGACGCTTGGGCCCGGGCGGACGTGTTCGACGGCCGTGCCCGCGCCTGTGCGACATGGCTCACCGCAATCGCAGGCATCGAGGTGACGGGTGACGGGTGCTCCTTCTGCGCCCAGAAGGAGCACCCACCCAACCCTCGAACCAGATTCGATAATTGACATTATGTAAAGCTGACCTGAGCGGGGCTCCCCGAGAGGGCGAGCAGGCCCCCGTGCCGCCCCTACCGCAACGGTCGCGGCAACACGGGTCGACCCCCGGACGCGCCGGGAACTTACGGCCCGGCTGTCTACGCCCGCGGCAACCAGCCGGCACAGGTCGGCACGCTTTGTAGCGGCGGCGCACTACGCGCACTGCGGCCTCGGTGCGGTCGCCCTGGTTCCTGACGGCCATGGTGTGGCCAGCCCTGGTTCCTGGTCGACACCCGTGCGGCGATGGCGGGGTCCGCGCCGCCGTCACCTCGCCTTCAGGCCGTGTTGATCACCGAACTCGACGGCGGAGGCAGGGATGGCCGCGACCGCTCACGACCGAGGCGCAGGCCGGCGGGCATCCAAGCGGGTGGGGTGCCTCGATCTTCAAGGGCTACTCCCCTGGGCTTGCTGGACAATACGAAAAACATGCATAATATCCCTTATGCATGACAAATCGGACGGCGTGATCGTGGGGCTGATCGAGGCGTTTCTGACTGCGCGGGCCACTCGCAAGCCCTCCGCGCACACCCAGGCGGCGTACCGGCGGGATCTGACCGCGGTGGCGGGTCTCGCCGCGGAGCTGGCCACCCCTCCCCTCCCCCTTGCCGACCTTCGGATCGGCGCCCTCTCCCCCGGCCTGCTGCGGGCGGCCTTCGCCCGGTTCGCCGCCGACCGGGCCGCCGCCTCGATCGGTCGGGCCTGGTCCACCTGGAACAGCTTCTTCACCTTCCTGGTGGCCGAGCAGGTGGTGCCGGGCAATCCGATGCCGGCGGTGGGTCGCCCCCGTATGCCGCTCCCCCAGCCGAAACCGCTGCGGGGTGAGGACACCCCGGAGCAGCTGCTGGCCTCGGCGGCGCGGGGTGAGGGACGGCAACGTGACCCCTGGCCGGAGCGGGACGTGGCGGTGTTGGCGTTGGCGTTGTGTGCGGGGTTGCGGTTGTCGGAGTTGTTGGCTCTGCGGGTCGGTTCGCTGGGGGGTCGGCCCGGTGAGCGTCGGGTGGAGGTGGCCGGCAAGGGTGGGCGGCCTCGGGTGTTGCCGGTGGAGCCGGGCCTGGACGAGGTGCTGTCGGCCTACCTGGACAGCCGGGTACGCCGCTTCGGTGCGCGTACGGTGCGCCCGGACTCGCCGTTGTTGGTGGACCGGCGAGGTGAGCCGCTGCGTCGGGGCGGTTTGCAGTATCTGGTGGAGTCCTGTTACCGGCGGGCCGGGATCGGTGATCGGGTGCCGCGTGGGGCGCGGCTGCATGCGCTGCGGCACACCTTCGCTACCCGGTTGGCGGAGGACGGCGCGGGGGCTGCGGAGATCATGCGGTTGTTGGGGCATGCCTCGTTGGCGTCGTCGCAGACCTACATCGAGGTGACAGCGGTCCAGCAGCGGGAGGCGGTACGGGCGAACCGCACCAACCGGGCCCTGGTCGGGTTGGTGTGGTCTCAGGCCGGTTGAGTGGTCGGGATCGCCGGCAGGACTGTGGTGGTGGTCGGGCCGGAGTCCTCCTACGCGCTCGACGGACTGTTGGGTACCTACCGCCGACCTTCGCGCACCTACCGATACTCACGGGGGTGATCCGGGTACGACAAACGGTCCTCCTCATTGGCAGAGAAGGACCGTGAGGCGTGGGTCAGGCGGCGCCGGATTGCCGGTGGCGCTGGTGGTTCCGGTTCTGCTGGAGGGCTTCTTCCAGTTGGTCTTCGAGGATGATGATCCGGCAGGCGGCTTCGAGGGCCGTGCCGTGGTCGACCATCTCCCGGGCTCGTGCGGCCAAGCGCAGTTGGTAGCGGGAGTAGCGGCGGTGTCCGCCGGCGGAGCGGAACGGGATGATCAGCTTTGCCTCGTCGAGGCGGCGCAGGAAGTCCTGCGAGGTGCCGACGATCTCCGCGGCGCGGCCCATGGTGTAGGCGGGGTAGTTGTCGTCGTCGAGCACGTCGTCGGGTTGGGCCATGCATACCTCTCCATGACGAGGGCCCCGGCGAGGGAATCGCCGGGGCCCAGGGTTACGGGTTGAATACACCATCTACCGACGAGTTCGTCGGGTTCTCGTTTCCGCACCGTGCGGCTGTCAGCGACAGGCGGTGCGAGGATCGCATAAGCGTGACCGGAGACCACCTCACATTCGATGGGACTACGGTGTCCGCCGCAGAACTGCAACTGCATCCTGGCGGCGGGCGATCCAACGGCGTCCAGCCCTCCCTTTCCTCTTCTTCCGATACCTGTGGTGCTGCCCGCCGGTGTCGGAGCCCACGCAACTACACGGCCCAGACACGTACGGCGGATCTTTCCTGCGTCAGGCGGAGCCCTGAACCTGCATCGGCCCTGCCTGCGGTGCCTTGACCTGGAGTTACGTCAAGGTCTTGACCTGCGCTTACCTTGCTGTGTGCGGTGAGATGTGCTTCCACCGCTGGTGCCGAGCGAGCCGCGAGAAGTTCCGGGCCCTGCTTGATGCTCGGTCTGTTTCGTCGGCGTCTTTTACCGATCTTCGTTGTCAACGAGGGAAACCCTACCCGACCCCACCGACAATATCTAGCGGATTGGGACCAGATTTTCTCGGTGGACCGGCCATGCCCAGCAGAGGCGGTGATGTTGGCGGCGGAGCCGGACGTGTCCTCGGCTTTGGCGGGCTACGGCGGCGCGGCAGGCGCCTCTGCGGGCGGTGGCGACCGTCGGCTGATTCCTCAGTTCCGTGCGCAGGTGGGCTCCGGCTCCGATGCCGTCTGTGCGGTCACCTGCAGGTGGGTCAGCCGAGATCGACAAGCAGGGGCCGGTGGTCGGAGATGGCCGACAGTGGGGTGCGGACCGCGGTGACCGGGGGCAGGTGGGTGAAGCCGCGCCGGTCGGCCAGGGCGTGGTCGAGTTGGACGCGGGGTGCTGCGGCCGGGTAGGTGGGTCGGCGGCCGAGCAGGTGCCAGCCGGTGGTGAGTCGGGTGGCCCAGGCGGGCAGGTTGAGGTCGCCGAGCAGGATCCGTGGGGCGGGCAGGGTGCGTAGGGCGCGGACGATCTGGCGGAGTTGGTGGACGTTCCAGCCGGGGACGAAGGACAGGTGGGTGGCGGCGACGGTGAGCTGCCCGTGGGGGGTGTCCAGGACGGCGGCGAGCAGGACGCGGGGTTCGTCGCGGAGCAGGATGAGTCCGGGGCCGGGTGCGTAGACCGGGGAGCGTACGGGGGCGGCTCGTAGGCGGGTGACCTGCCAGGTGGTGACGGGGTGGCGGGAGATCAGGCCGACGCCGTAGCAGGGTTCGCCGTGGCCGTCGTCGTCGTGGGTGAGAGGGCGGAACGCTATGCCGGGGGTGCCGACCACGGCGGCGGCGAAGCGGTGTTCGTCGGCGTTGAGGGCTTGGGCGGCGATGGCGGTGAGGTCCAGGTTGCCGCTGCGGGACTGGTCGCGGTCGACTTCCTGGAGGGCGAGGACGTCGGCGTCGAGGGCGGTGACGGCGGCGGCGAGGCGGTTCGGGTCGACCAGTCCGTCGGTCAGTGATCGGCCGTGCAGCAGGTTGAACGTGGCCAGGCGCACGGTGTCACCTTAGCTACGGGGGTGGCACATTTCGGAGATGGCGAGGGGGCTGTTCTGTTCGATGTTGGTTTTTGTGGTTGTGGGGGTGGTGGGGGTGTGGGTGCGCAGGTGGCGGGGCCGGTGAGGCTGGCCACAGGTGCCCGCCTCAGAGGGGTTGTGGTGGGCAGAATGCGCGCGTGGAGCTTGATCCTTTGACCGTGTCGATCCTGCTGACGGCTGCTGCGTTGGCCGGGTGGGTGGATGCGGTGGTCGGTGGTGGTGGGTTGTTGCTGTTGCCGGCGTTGTTGGTGGCGGCGCCGGGGATGCCGCCGGCTACCGCGTTGGGGACGAACAAGTTGGCGGCGATCGCGGGTACGGCGACGGCGGCGTTGACCTTCGCCCGCCGTACGAAGATCGACTGGGCGGTGGCGGGGCCGGCGGCTGCGGTGGCGGTGGTGTGCGCGGGGGTGGGTGCGGCGTTGGCGGGTGCGGTGCCGCCGTCTGCGTACCGGCCGGTGGTGTTGGTGGTGTTGTTGCTGGTGGCGTTGTTCGTGTTGTTGCGGCCCCGGTTGGGGGTGGTGGCGGTGCCGCAGCGGCGGACCCGTAAGCGGATCGTGGTGGCGGTGTTGGTGGCCGGGTTGGGTATCGCCACCTATGACGGGTTGATCGGTCCGGGTACGGGGACGTTCCTGGTGTTGGCGTTCACCACGTTGGTGGGGGCGGATTTCCTGCAGGGTTCGGCGATGGCGAAGGTGGTGAACGCGGGTACGAACGCGGGGGCCCTGGCGGTGTTCGCGGTGACCGGGAACGTGTGGTGGTTGTTGGGTGCGGCGATGGCGGTGTGCAACATCGCGGGGGCGATGGTGGGGGCGCGGATGGCGGTGCGGCGGGGTGCCGGGTTCGTGCGGGTGGTGTTGCTGGTGGTGGTGGTGGCGTTGGTGGCGAAGTTGGGGTACGACCAGTGGCTGGCCGGCTGAGGGTGGGTGCGGGTGCGCGCGGAGCATGATCGCCGGGTGTTGGCGGGGTTGTTGGGTCGGGATCCGCGGCTGCACGCCTACGAGTTGGGTGATCTGGACGAGTTCTTCTGGCCGTACACCTCGTGGTATAGGCGGGGTGAGGCGGTGGCGTTGCTGTATCACGGGGCGCGACCGCCGACGTTGGTGGTGTTGGCGCGGCCGGAGGGGGTTGCGGAGTCGGCGGCGTTGGTGGGTGAGTTGGCGCCGGTGTTGCCGGCCCGGTTGTGGGCGCACCTGTCCCCCGGTGTGGAGCAGGGGTTGGCGGGTACGTTCCGGGTGGTGTCCTCTGGTGCGCAGCTGAAGATGGCGTTGACGGAGCCGGGCCGGTTGGCGGGTGTGGCGGCGGCCGGTGAGGTGCTGGGTCGCGAGCACCTGCCGGCGTTGCGCCGGTTGTACGAGGTGGCGTATCCGGGTAACTGGTTCGATCCGCGGATGGTGGACACCGGCAGGTACGTGGGGCTGTGGGCCGAGGGTGGGTTGGTGGCGGTGGCGGGGGTGCATGTGCACTCCCCCGCTTTCGGGGTGGCGGCGTTGGGCAATGTGACCACTCATCCGGCCTGGCGTGGTCGGGGGTTGGCCTCGGCGGTGGTGGCCCGGTTGTGTGGGTTGCTGCGGGCCGAGGTGGAGCATGTGGCGTTGAACGTGCAGGCGGACAACGGTGCCGCGGTGCGGTTGTATGAGCGGCTGGGTTTCCGTCGGGTGGCCGAGTACGGGGAGTTCGATCTGCGGGCGGTCGGCTGCTGAGGGGTTTTCGGTCGCGTCGGCGGGCCGGGGGCGGGCAGAATGCGCCGGTGACTCAGGCGACGTTGCGGACGGCCCGGTTGGTGTTGGTGCCGTTGGCGGATGAGCATCTGGCCGGTGAGATCGAGTTGGACGCCGATGCGGAGGTGATGCGGTTCCTGGGGCCGGTGCGGTCGGCCGAGCAGGTGCGTGAGGTGCATCGGCGGCGGTTGGCGGTGGCCGGGCAGGTGCCGGGGTTGGGGTTCTGGGCCGGTCTGGTCGAGGGTGAGTTCGTGGGCTGGTGGTTGTTGGAGCCGCCGCAGCGGGCCGATCAGGGGCCGGTGGCCGGGCAGGCGGAGCTGGGTTACCGGTTGGCGCGTCGGTGGTGGCGGCGGGGGTTGGGCGGTGAGGGGGCCCGGGAGTTGATCCGGCACGGTTTCGTGGATCTGGGGTTGTCGCGGGTGTTCGCGGAGACGATGGCGGTGAATGTGGCGTCGCGGGCGACGATGGCGGCGGTGGGGATGCGGTATGTGCGCACCTTCCACCAGTCGTGGCCGGATCCGTTGCCGGGCTCGGAGCTGGGTGAGGTGGAGTACGAGATCACCCGGGAGCAGTGGGAGGCGTCAGCGGCGGGGTGAGTGGAAGCGTCCGGCGCGGATCTCGCGTAGGGCGCGGCGGCGGGCCTCGCCGTGCAGGGTGTCGACGTAGAGGCGGCCGCGCAGGTGGTCGGTTTCGTGTTGCAGGGCGCGGGCGAGGAAGCCGCTGCCGGCGATGGTGAGGGGTTCGCCGTGCTGGTCGTAGCCGTGGGCGGTGGCGTGCAGGGCGCGGGGGGTCGGGAAGTAGAGGCCGGGGATGGACAGGCAGCCCTCGTCGTCGTCCTGGAGTTCGTCGGACAGTTCCAGGGTGGGGTTGATCATGTGGCCGCGGTGGCCGTCGGCGTCGTAGACGAAGACCTGGGCGTTGACGCCGATCTGGGGGGCGGCGACGCCGGCGCGGCCGGGTTTGCCGAGCAGGGTGTCCATCAGGTCGGTGACCAGGGCGCGTAGTTCGGTGTCGAAGCTGGTGACCGGTTCGCTGGGGGTGCGTAGTACCGGGTCGCCGATGATGCGGATGTCGCGCAGGGTCATGGCGAAAGGCTAGTCGGTGGGTGGTGGCTGGTCAGTGCAGGGCGGCGCGTACGGGGGTGGTCTTGGCGGCGGCTTCGGCGACTTCGGCGTAAGGGTCGCTGTCTGAGGTGATGCCGCCGCCGGCCCAGACGTGGACGGCTTCGCGGTCGACGGCGGCGGTGCGGATGGTCAGGCCGAGGTCGATGTGTCCGGGGCTGATCCAGCCGAGGCCGCCCATGCTGGCGCCGCGGCCGACGGGTTCCAGGGCGGCGATGTGTTGCAGGGCGGCCAGTTTCGGGGCGCCGGTGACGGAGCCGCCGGGGCAGACGGCGCGGAGCAGGTCGGCGAGGCTGAGGCCGTCGGCGGCTTGGGCGCGGATGGTGGATTCGGCTTGCCACAGGTCGCACCAGCGGCGTACGGCGAACAGGTCGTCGACGCGGACGCTGCCGGTGGCGGCGATGCGGGCCAGGTCGTTGCGTTCCAGGTCGACGATCATGATGTGTTCGGCGCGTTCCTTGGCGGAGGCGAGCAGGTCGGCGTGGCCGGCGCGGGTGGCGGGTCGGGTGCCTTTGATGGGGCGGGTGGTGAGGGTGCCGTGGTGGACTTCGATGAGGGTTTCCGGGCTGGCGCAGCCGATGGCCCAGTCGGGGCCGGTGAGGACTCCGCCGTAGCGGGCGCCGGGTAGTCGGCCGAGGCGGGCCAGGGCGGGTAGCGGGTTGCCGGCGTAGGGGGCGGCGGCGTGGCCGACGAGGTTGACCTGGTAGACGTCGCCGCGGGCGATGGCGTGGCGGACCTGCTCGACGGCGGTGGCGTGTTGGTGTGGGGTCCAGCTTTCGGTCCAGGGGCCGCGCCACCAGCCGGTGGTGGGGGTGGCCGCCGGTGGTGGGGGGGTGTCGGTGTGGCCGTAGACGACGACGGCGATGTCGGGTAGGTCGGCGGGGCTGGGTGGGCCGGGGGTGCCGCCGACCATGAGGGTGCCGGCGGTGGCGGAGACGTAGAGGGCGGCGCCGCAGATGGTGTGGCTGTGGTGGCCGGGTGTGGGGCGGGCGAGGTCGTGCAGGGGTAGGCCGTGGTCGGTGAGGAAGTCCTGGATTCCGGTGGCGGGGTCGCCGCCGTCTGCGGGTCGCCATTGCCAGCGGGCACGTTCGGTGAGGTGGCCGCGACAGGTGGTGGGGGTGGCGGGTGGATCGACCACCATATGTGGGAGCGCTTCCACGACGTCCGGGTGAGGGGTGTTCATCCGTTCAGTGGATTTCCCACGCACCACGCGCAGACCTGCTCGATGCCGCGTGCTTCCGCTTGGTACTGTGCGTCACTGGTCATGTGAACCATGACACAGTACCCCCACAGTCCGGAGAACCCGATGTGCCAGCACCAACCCACCTGCCCCTCCGCCGACGCCACCGACCGGGAAGCCGCCAAGGCCATCGCCGGTTTTCCTGAGCAGGGCTGGAGCCTGCTCTGCAACGGCGTCATCGTCTTCGAGGACACCGGCGAACTGCTGCCCGACGGCAGCAGCATCGCACCGCACCGCGGCCCCGCCCGACACGCCCTCGCCGCCTGAACCGACCACGATCAGTCACGACCTTTCCCGCGTCGCCCCAGGCTAGTCCCCCACCCCGGCGCCGGTCGCAACCAGGTCGGCGTACCGCCGGGGGCGGCGCCAGCCCGCCCCCGGGGCACACCCTGCACGTCAGTCCTCGTAGGCCTGCGGTGACGGGCACGAGCAGACCAGGTTCCGGTCGCCGTAGCCGCCGTCCACCCGCCGCACCGGCGGCCAGTACTTCGCCACCCGGTCCACTCCGGCCGGATAGCCGCCCACCGACCGCGGGTACGGGTGCGGCCACTGGTCACCGGCGACCATCGCCGCCGTGTGCGGCGCGTTGACCAGCGGATTGTCATCGGCCGGCCACTGCCCCGCCGTCACCGCGTCGATCTCCGCCCGGATGGCGATCATCGCATCGCAGAACCGGTCCAGCTCGGCCAGATCCTCACTCTCCGTCGGCTCCACCATCAAGGTGCCGGCCACCGGGAACGACATCGTCGGGGCGTGGAACCCGTAGTCGATCAGCCGCTTGGCCACATCGTCGACACTGATCCCGGCTGCCTTCGTCAACGACCGCAGATCCAGGATGCACTCGTGGGCCACCAGCCCCTTGTTGCCGGCGTACAGCACCGGGAAGTGCCCCCGCAGCCGCACCGCCACATAGTTGGCCGCCAGCACCGCCATCCCGGTCGCCCGGGTCAGCCCCTGCGCGCCCATCATCCGCAGGTACACCCACGGGATCGGCAGGATCCCCGCCGACCCGTATCGGGCCGCCGAGATCGCCGGCCGCCCCTGCACCTGCTCACCGACCGGGTCACCGGGCAGGAACGGCGCCAGGTGTGCCCGTACCGCCACCGGACCCACCCCCGGGCCACCCCCGCCGTGCGGAATGCAGAAGGTCTTGTGCAGGTTCAGGTGCGACACGTCCGCCCCGAACCGGCCCGGCTTGGCGAACCCGACCAACGCGTTGAGGTTCGCCCCGTCGACGTACACCTGCCCGCCGGCGTCGTGGACCTTCGCGCACAACGACGCGATGCCCGTCTCGTACACCCCGTGGGTCGACGGGTACGTCACCATGATCGCCGCCAGGGTGTCGGCGTGGGCCTCGATCTTCGCGTCCAGGTCGACCAGGTCGACGTTGCCGTCGGCGTCGCAGCCGACCACCACCACCCGCATCCCGGCCATCACCGCGCTGGCGGCGTTGGTGCCGTGCGCCGACGACGGGATCAGACACACCGTGCGGTGGCCCTGGCCCCGGCTGAGGTGGTAGGCGCGGATCGCCAACAGGCCCGCCAACTCCCCCTGCGAACCGGCGTTGGGTTGCACACTGACCGCGTCGTAGCCGGTGACCTCCGCCAACCAGCCCTCCAACTGGGCGATCATCGTCCGGTAGCCGGTGGTCTGCTCCGCCGGGGCGAACGGATGCAGGTGCGCGAACTCCGCCCAGCTGATCGGCTCCATCTCCGTGGTCGCGTTGAGTTTCATGGTGCACGAACCCAACGGGATCATGCCCCGGTCCAAGGCGTAGTCGAGGTCGGCCAGACGCCGCAGATACCGCAGCATCGCCGTCTCCGAATGGTGGCTGCGGAACACCGGATGGGTCAGGAAATCGGAGGTACGGGCCAACCCGGCCGGCAACGCCGAAGCCACCTCACCCTCGATGCCGGGCACCTCGAACGCCGCCCACACCTGCGCCAGATGCGCCTCGGTGGTGGTCTCGTCGCAGGAGATCCCCACCCGGTCCTCGTCGACAAGCCGCAGGTTCACCCCCCGCTCGGCCGCCGCCGCGACCACCCGCACCGCCGCACCCGGCACCGTCGCGGTGACCGTGTCGAAGAACGACACCTCGGCCACCTCGACCCCACCGGCCCGCAGACCGGCAGCCAGCCGCGCCGCCATCGCATGGGTACGGGTCGCGATGCGCCGCAACCCGTCCGGGCCGTGGTAGACGGCGTACATACCGGCCATCACCGCCAGCAGCACCTGCGCGGTGCAGATGTTGCTGGTCGCCTTCTCCCGCCGGATGTGCTGCTCACGGGTCTGCAACGCCAACCGGTACGCCGCCTCCCCGGCGACGTCCCGAGACACCCCGACCAGCCGGCCCGGCAACATCCGCTCCAGACCCCGCCGGACCGCCAGATATCCGGCGTGCGGCCCACCGAAGCCCATCGGCACCCCGAAGCGTTGGGTGGTGCCCGCGGCGATGTCCACCCCGATCTCCCCCGGCGGACGCAGCAGCGTCAACGCCAGCAGGTCCGCCGCGACGGTCACCAACGCCCCGACCGCATGGGCGGCCTCCACCAGCCGGGCATGATCACGCACCGCCCCGGAGGCCCCCGGATACTGAAGGTGCAGGCCGAAGAACTCCGCCGGCAAATCGTCACGATCCACATCGACGATGCGTACCTCGATACCGAGCGGCTGCGCCCGGCCGGTGATCACCGCGATGGTCTGCGGCAGGGTGTCGGCGTCCACCACGTACACGGCGCTGCGGCTCTTCGACGCCCGCCGCGCCAAGGTCATCGCCTCCGCCGCCGCAGTGCCCTCATCCAGCATGGAGGCGTTGGCGGTCGCCAGGCCGGTCAGGTCCGACACCATCGTCTGGAAGTTCAGCAACGCCTCCAACCGGCCCTGACTGATCTCCGGCTGATACGGGGTGTACGCGGTATACCAGGCCGGGTTCTCCAGCACGTTACGGCGGATCACCGCCGGGGTGTGCGTACCGTGATACCCCAACCCGATCATCGACACGGCGACCGTGTTGCCGCCGGCCAGGGCCCGCAACTCGGCCAGGGCCTCCGGTTCGCCGGCCGGCTCCGGCAGATCCAACCGGCCGTGCCAGCGGATCACCTCCGGAATCGCCGCGTCCATCAACTCGTCGATCGAGGCGTACCCGACGGTCTCCAACATCCGGCGCTCGTCGTCCGGGCCGGGACCGATGTGACGGTCGGCGAACAGGTCCGTGGTCATGGGTGAGGCTCCCGCACAGGTGGGGGGTCGACAGGGCGGCCCTCCCCCTCTGTCGCACCCACGGGGCGCTCCACAGTGCCTGTCCCGACGCGGTCCTTTTGCCTGAGAGGTTCCGGGGAGGATTTGCCCCTTCGGCGCCGACCCGGCCACGCCAGGACGGTCTCTCCCACGCGGGTACTACGGCACGATCAACGCTACCAGCGCCCTCCCCACCCGCACACACCGGCGGGATCGGTCAGCCGCAGGCCACCGCCACCGGCGGCACCGTCAACCCGGCAGCGTCACCCCGGCGCCGGCGGCCAGCCGGTCGGCCAGGGCCGGCAACACCCGCCCCAACGGCGCGTCCACCCGCAGCAGAGCCAGCCCGTCGCCGCGCGTCGCCCCCTGGTTGACGATCACCACCGGGGTGCCGGCCCGCGCCGCCGCGGTGACGAACCGACGCCCCGACAACACCGTCAACGACGACCCCAACACCAGCAGCAACCGGGCCTGCGCCACCATCGCGAAACACCGCCGCACCCGCCCCGCCGGCACGGTCTCCCCGAAGAACACCACGTCGGGCTTGAGCAACCCACCACAGGTCACACAGTCGACCGTACGGAACCCGGCCACCTGCGCATCATCGAGATCCACATCACCGTCCGGGTTGATCGCGGCGGCCCGGCCGGTGAAGTCCGGATTCACCCGACGCAGCCGACCGTCCAACTCCTGCCGGGTACTGCGGTCCCCACACCCCAGGCAGACCACCGCGTCGAGCCGCCCGTGCAACTCCACCACGTCCCGACCACCGGCCGCGGTGTGCAGCCCGTCCACATTCTGAGTGATGATCCCGCTCACCAGACCGGCCTGCTGGAGCCGGGCCACCGCCCGGTGACCGTCATTCGGCGCGGCCTGCGTCATCAACCGCCACCCCAGATGACTACGGGCCCAGTAACGGCGCCGGGCCTGCGGGTCGCCGACGAACATCTGATACGTCATCGGGGTGTGCCGACGGGCCACCCCACTGGGCCCCCGATAGTCCGGAATACCCGACTCGGTGGACAACCCGGCTCCGCTGAGCACCACCACCCCGCCGCCGGACACCAGCCGGGCCACCGGGTCGATCACATCCTCCACCCGACCCATGCTGCCTCAGACCGACAGGTCACGACCAACCGCCGCCCCTGGGAACGGATCGCGCAGCGGGGGTCAGCCGGCCCGGCGTCGTGCCCGGCGGGCGGCCAACTCGTCACCCACCGCCGGTTCCTGCGGCTGCTCCGGCTCCACGGCCACCCCCGCCGGCTCCGCCGGCAGATGCGACAACGAACCCTGGATCTCCTTGAACGCGCCACCGATCGCGATGCCGAACACCCCCTGGCCGCCCTGCAACAGGTCGACCACCTCCTCCGGCGACCGGCACTCGTACACCGTCGTCCCATCGGAGATCAACGTGATGCCCGCCAGGTCCTCCACCCCACGCGAACGCAACGCCTCGATCGCCTTACGGATGTTCTGCAACGACACCCCGGCGTCCAACAGCCGCTTCACGACCTTCAACACCACCAGGTCCCGGAACGAGTACAACCGCTGGGTACCCGAACCCGAAGCGTCCCGCACACTGGGCACCACAAGCGTCGTACGCGCCCAGTAATCCAACTGCCGGTAGCTGATGCCCACCGCGTGGCACGCCGTCACACCCCGGTACCCCACCGCACCGTCACTGTCAGTCGCCGAACCGGGCGTCCCACCCGGCTCGTCCAGCCCCGTAACCGGATCGGAATCCTGCGGCTCGTGCATCCGGACAACCTCCCCGTCAGTGCGGCGACACGTCTTTCGAGACGCGCGCCCCTCGACACGGGCAACCCTATAG
Organism: Micromonospora sp. DT229; assembly: GCF_049844505.1. Classification (NCBI taxonomy): domain Bacteria; kingdom Bacillati; phylum Actinomycetota; class Actinomycetes; order Micromonosporales; family Micromonosporaceae; genus Micromonospora; species Micromonospora sp. DT229. Next base: position 140,456 of record NZ_JBNCLD010000007.1, read on the forward strand.
CGACCTTCCAGGGTTACCACGGAGAAACCATCGCGACACGCCGCGCATCGACAGCGATCAGCGTCACCATCACCGACAGTCACCAACGGTGGCCGCCAACGGCACCACCGGCGAGGGACACTCAGCCGGCGAAATCCTCCGGACGAACCTGATCCAGGAACTCCCGGAACTTCTCCACCTCGTCCTCCTGCTCATCGGGAATCACGATCCCCGCCTCACTGAGGACCTGCTCCGCACAACGAATCGGCGCACCGACCCGCAACGCCAAAGCGATCGAATCACTCGGCCGCGCCGAGACCCGCACCCCATCACCGATCAACAGATCAGCGAAGAACACGTTCTCCTTCAGCTCAGTGATCTCCACCGCCCGCAACGGCGCCTTCAACGCCGCCAACACATCCCGCAGAAGATCGTGGGTCAACGGCCGGGCCGGCTTGACACCCTGCTGCTCGTAAGCGATCGCCGTCGCCTCGACCGCGCCGATCCAAATCGGCAGATAGCGGTCCCCCTCGACCTCCCTGAGCAGGACGATCGGCTGGTTGCTGGGCAGCTCCACCCGAACCCCGACCACGCTCAGCTCGCGCACCGCCGCCTCCGTGTCGTTGTCACCTACGCCGCACCGCGCCCTTCCTAGCACGGTACACGGACCGCGACACGGCCGTGCCGTGCGCTTCCCGCACCAACAACCGCGCCAGAAGAGGGGTTACCCCCGCAAGCCTACGCCACGCACGCCCAACCGATCCGGCCCCACACGGCCACCTCAACGCCCCAACGTCGACCGCAACCCCACCCGCACCAACGCCGCATGCAACTGCTGAGACAACGCCACCAACTCCCGCGCCGTCTCCGCCGCCCGAGCCCGCGCCGCCGGATCACTCTGCCGCACCAACGGCGCCACCAACTGCGCGAACAGACCGACCTCCCGATCCGCCGCCGTCCGATAACCCCGCAGATGCCGCGGCTGGAACCCGTACGCCGACAACCCCGCCACCGCCCCCGCGATGATCAACGCATCGCCGTCGTACCAACCCGGCGGATCCGACACCACCAGCCCCAGCCGCTCCAACTCCCCCAACGTCGCCTCGTCGATCCCACTGCGCGACACCAACTCCGACCGGCCCAGCCGCACCTGACCCGACTCGTGACCAGCCTCCCGGCCCGGCAACTCACCATCCGGACCCACCGCCACCAACGCCGGCCGGGACCGCTCCGGCAACTCCCCCGAAGCCTCCCAACCCGCCAACTGCTCACGGATCACCCGCAACGGCAGATACTGGTCCCGCTGCGCCGTCAACACGAACCGCAACCGCGCGACATCATCCCAGCTGTACTTCCGGTAACCCGACGCCGTCCGCTGCGGCTCCACCAGGCCCTCGGCCTCAAGAAACCGCAACTTCGAAATGGTCACATCGGGAAAATCCACCCGCAGCTGCGCCAACACCTCGCCGATACTCATCAACGGCTGGGCGCGACCCGCCCCGGACGGCGTCGAGGCCGCAGGCTCGTTCACCCCCGGCCGGCCTCGCCCTCAGGGCGCGGACCGGCGATGAACACCACCCGGAACTTGCCGATCTGCACCTCGTCACCGTTGGTCAGCGTCGCCGCCTCGACCCGCTCCCGGTTCACATACGTGCCGTTGAGACTGCCCACGTCCCGCACCGTGAACGTCCCACCATCCCGGTGGAACTCCGCATGCCGACGCGACACCGTCACATCATCGAGAAAAATGTCACTGTCCGGATGCCGCCCGCTGGTCGTCACATCGTGATCCAGCAAGAACCGCGCACCCGCATTCGGACCCCGACGAACCACCAGCAGCGCCATACCCGGCGGCAACGAACCGGACATCCGGCTCGGTACCACATCGGTGTCCGGCCCCTCCAGCGCTTCTTCGAGCGAACCGAGATTGAGCGTCGACGTGACGTCGAGCGGGGGGAACTCGTCGCCTGGGCGAGTCATTGGACCACCTCACGGATCAGTTTCGGTCGGCGTCGGGGAAACGGCGGGTCTGGCCGCCGGGCGTTCACCCACCCGGCGGCTGGCTCTCCATGCCCCGAAAGGCTTGTCCACGACGCACGACACATGGATTCTCGGTCGACTGGGCGAGCCTAGCCAGCGCCGAAAAACAGGGCAACCGGACGCGCGGCACACACACCAACCCGCCGGCACAGCAACTCAGCTCTCCGTCAACTCGCGATACGCGTCCGCGGTGAGCAGCCCGTCGACCGCCGCCGGATCCGCCGCGGTGATCTCCACCAACCAACCCGACCCGTACGGATCCGTGTTGATCACCTCCGGGGTGTCGACCAACACCTCATTACGCGCCGACACCGTCCCGGCCACCGGGGCGTACAACTCCGACACACTCTTGGTCGACTCGATCTCACCCAACGACTCACCGGCCGCCACCGTCGCACCCGGCTCCGGCAACTGCACGTACACGATGTCGCCCAGCGCATCCTGGGCGAAATGAGTGATGCCGACCCGCAAGGCACCGCCCTCGACGGCAGCGACCCACTCGTGCTCAGCGGTGTAACGCAGATCCTCAGGAATCACCAGCGTCCTCATCCATCGCGACACCGGACCTCACCGATGTCGGCCCACCGACCACTAACCGACCGGACGGGCGTGTTCCAGCCTTGCGGGCACGTGCAGCGCCGAAACCTCGGCAACCTCACGATCCTCAACGATCACGTTACCGCCGTCCTGCGCCACCGACGCCACCACCCCACCAGGAATGTTCAGCCCCGTACGCATCGTCGCCGGATCACCGATCACCGTGATCGTGAACGGACCCGCCAACGGACGTCCGTCCACGATCAACGAACCGTTCTCCCCGTCCAGGAAGTACGTCGAGGCCACGATCCGCACCGACGCCCGATCCCCACCGGAGATCTGCATCGCCTCCGCGCCCGCACCCCGCAACTCCTGCACCGCGTCCAACACCCGGATCGCCGAGATCGGCTTGGCCCCCGCCTGGAACCGCACCGCCAGACCCGGCCCCCGCGCCGGCAGAGTCCCCGCCAGGATCCCCAGCTCATCCGCCCGCCGGGTGGCCTCCTCCAACGCCGCCTGACGCCCCTGCTCACCCGAACGCAACTGCCGCTGACTCTCCTCCAACGCCGAGATGTCCTGCCGCAACCGGATGTCCCGCGCCTCCAGGTCGTACAGAATCCGGACCAGATCCTCCTGACGCGCCGCCGCCAACGACGAATCCGTCGAGGTGGTCTTCAACTGCACCGCCAGAGTGAACCCCAGCAACCCCAGCAACACACCGATCATCACCGTCGCGGACCCGAACCGACGCCAACCCGCCGCCGCCACCGCACCCGACCCGTCAGCAGGCTCCTGCACCTCAACCGGATCCGGCCCGTCGTCAGCCGGCCCCTCATCCCCGGCCGGCGGCTGACCCTGCGGCGACAACGGACTCAGCTCATCCGGATCCGGCGCATCCGGCCGCGGATCCGGCTCACCCGCCGGACCATCCGGCCGCCCCGGACCCGCCGGCCTCGGCCACCCCGTACCAGTCTCGGTGTGCTCGTCACTCACGCCACAAACCTACGCCCGGAACAGGTGCCGGCGGATCGCCGCCACGTTACTGAAAATGCGCACACCCAACACGACCACCACACCGGTCGACAACTGCCCACCCACACCCAACTGATCACCCAGATACACGATCAACGCCGCCACCAGCACATTCGAGATGAACGACACCACGAACTGCTTGTCGTCGAAGATGCGGTCCAACTTCGCCCTGACCCCACCGAACACCGCGTCCAGCGCCGCCACCACCGCGATCGGCAGATACGGTTGCAACGCCGCCGGCACCGTCGGGTCCAACCACAGACCGAGCACCACACCGGCCAGCAGAGCCAGCACCGCGATCATCGACCACCTCCGGAGGGACTGGGGGACGTACCCGAGCCGGACGACCCGTCACCCGACGGCGACGAACTCGAACTCGGACTCACCGCAGGCTCCGCGTAGCGTAGCCGCGGCTCCGGCGCCGCAGGCAACGTGAGGTCATCGACCTCCCGCACCCCGAACGACAACCCGGTGTCCTGCGCCACCTTGCGCATCGTCAACGCACTGCGACTCGACTCGTACTGCTTACGCATCGACCCCGGACCGATCGCCGACACCTCGTACGGCCCGGTCACCGGCCGGAAATCCACCAGAATCGCCTGACCCGCATTGCGGATCGTCGAGGTCGCCGTCAACCGCTGCCCGTTGATCGCGATCGCCTCCGCCCCGGCACCCCACAGATCGTTGGCCACCCCCTGCAGGTCGCTGTAGAGCACCTGCGACGGACCGACATTGGCCCCGCTCAGCGAATCCTGACCCGCCGGCCCATCCGCCAACCGCACCACCAGACCATCCCCGCGCACCCGCCCCAGACCCGTACTGGCCTCCAGGTTGCGCAACCGCGCCGCCCGCGAACCACCCAGCGCCGCCTCCCGCTGCCGGGTCACCTCCTCGCGCAGCTGATCCGCCCGCATCGACAACGCATCCGTGTCGGCCTGCCGCTGCTTGATCTGCGCCACCAACCCGGAACGGGCCTGCGCCCGACCCGGCTCCTCGGCCGTGGTCTGCCGGTACGCCACCGCGAAGAGAAACCCCAGCAGCACGATCACCGCCAGACTGACCGGCCCCACCCGCCAACCCGGCCGGGCCGCACGCCCATTACGCGCCCGGGCCGCCGCCGCATCCGCGTAACCCGCATCCAGCGGATTACGGAACAGCTCGGTGAGGAAGTCGGGAGTGAAGGTCCGCCCGCCGCGCTGACCGGAGCCGGCGTCGTCACCCACGCGTTCGCTCATGCCTCTCCTCGACCACGTACCGCCCGCACCAACTGCCGCGCCTGGATCACATAGAAGGCGCCGGCCACCCAGTAGAGCACCAGACCCCACCACGCCAGGCCCCAGCCCACCGGGCCGGCGACCGCCGTGGTGGCCGACACGGTCGCGGCCAGCAGCAGGATCGGGAAGGCCGCCAGCAGCAGGAAGGTGGCGGTCTTGCCGACGTAGTGCACCGGCGGCGGGCCGTAGCCGTGCCGACGCAGCACCCCCAGCGACACCAGCAGCAGCAACTCCCGGGCCAGCAGGGCGGCGGTGAACTGCCAGGGCACCACGTCCCGGGCCGTGAAGGCCACCAGGATGGCGAGGATGTAAAGCCGGTCGGCGAGCGGATCGAGCAGCTCACCCAGGCGGCTGACCTGACGCAACCGGCGGGCGATCCAGCCGTCCACCCAGTCGCTGGTACCACCCGCGGCCAGCACCACGATCGCGGCCACGTCCGCCCGGGCCACCAGGAACAGGTAGAGGAACAACGGGACGCCGAGCAACCGGGCGAAGCTGATCAGGTTCGGCACGGTCAGCACGCGGTGCTCACCACCGGGATCGGCGGCCTGGAGTTGCTCCGTGTGAGCGGGCCGACGCGACACCGAACCTCCCCTTGCCGCACACCCGGCCACCGCGGGCCCCTGGTCCGCCGGCAGTCGTGCGTGCTGTCCCGTCGGCTGACGCCGACGCCCCCTGCGATCCCCGATCGGGATCTCCCCTGGCCCTGCCGTCCGTCGTCGATGATCACGGGCCGGCTGAATGCGCTGCCACTATATCGGGCCGCGGTGGGTGCTTCGCTGTCCAGCGCTCTCGCGGCGGGTGTCTGGTGTCGGTGTGAGGGTGGTCACCATCGGTAAGGCATCCTAGGATGATGGGTGGCAGGGTTGGATGAACATGGGCCGGCTCAGGAGTCGGCGCCGTGCCAGTCCAGGCACACCACGACCGCGTCGTCGCGCAGATCCGCGTCGGCGTGGAAGGCCTGCAACTCGCGCATCACCGTGCCGACCGCCTCCCCCGGGGGCTGCAACCGGGTGGCCCGCATGGACCGGGCCATCGCCCGCTGGCCGTAGCTCTCCCGGCCACTCGGATCGGCGCCCCACACCCCGTCGGAGACCACGAACAGCCGGTCCCCCGGATCCAGGTCGAACTCCTGCAGGTCGTACCGGGTCTCGGCGAACATGCCCAACGGCAACTGCTGCTCCAGGTCCAGCCGGGTCACCGCACCGCCCCGCACCCGCACCAGGTGCGGCGAACCCGCGTCGACCGCCCGTACCCGACCCGTCGCCCAGTCCAGTTCCAGCAGCACGGTGGCCACGTGCCGATGCCCCCGATGCTGGTAGTAGACCGTGTCGGAGGCCAGTTCGGCCTGCTCCACCAGTCCGCCGCCGGAGCGGCGGGCGTTGCGCATGGCGTTGACCGTCACCGCGGTCAGCAACGCCGCGGCCAACCCGATGCTGTCGCCGTTGAGCACGGTGACGGTCAGCCGGTCGTCGTTCAACGACCAGTCGAAGTGGTCGCCGCTGACCGTGTACGCCGGTTCGAGTTGGCCGGCCAGATGGAACGCCTCGTGGCGCAGGCCCCGCCCGGGCAGCAGTTCCCACTGCAACTCGGCCGCCATGCTCAACCGCTCCCGGCGGCGGGCCCGCCGGTAACGGTCGGTCTCCCGGTCGGCGGCCCGCAGGGCCATGGCCACCTCACCGGCGATGTCCACCGCCCCGGCTAGGACCTCCTTCGAGGGGGTCTGCGGCAGTTCGACCATCAGGACCCCCAGCCGTTCACCCCACACCGTCAACGGCAGATAGAGCTGGCAGCGGCCCCCGGGGTCACCGCCGCGCACCGGCTGCTGACTGCTGAAGCAGCGCCGCAGCTGGCCCTGCCCCGCCACCTGCGGCTGTCGGGAGTCGAGCACCGGCCACAGACCCTCGATCCGGTAGTCGGCGACGAAGACGGCGGTGGCGCAGGCGCCGAGCACGGACCGGATGGCCCGGTCGGCGGCCTCGACGACCCGGTCGGGCGGAGCCTCGCGCAGGGCGCGGGTGATCCCCGTGAGCGCATCCGCCATGACGATCCTCCGAAATTACTTGCCTTGGGGCAAGCATCATACGGAGGTGGGGTGGACCCGCAGTCACCCGGCCGACAACACCGGCACCGCACCGGCAAAAGGGGATCCGGTCGCCGGTGGGACACCGCGCCGATCCCCTCCGATGTGGACCGGCACCGGCCGGTCAGCACCGACGGTGCGCGCATCCAGGACCCGGCTCCATCGTGGCCGGGGCAGGAGAAGGGCCCGCAGGCCGATCAGCACGGGCGTACCGGTCGGTCGGGCTGTGCCATCGACAACCCTGCTCTCCCGGACGGTCGCGGTCAGCGTAGTGGACGGCGGGCCTTTGACCGGTATCGCCGCCTCGACCGGCAGCGGCCCGCGATACTGGCGGAGACCAGCACGCGGACGGGGGTGGCGGTGGACTCGGTCGGCTCGGCGGTGGTGGTCGGCGTGGACGGCTCGGAGTCCGCGCTCGCCGCGGTACGTCTGGCCGCCGCGGAGGCGGCCCGCTGGCACCGGCCCTTGCGGGTGGTGCACGCCTTCATCTGGCCCACCCTGCACTCCCCCGTCACACCGGGCACCGAGGGACCCACCGACGGCGGGCTTCGCGGCCAGGCACGACAACTCGTCACGGCCGCGGTCGACCAGGCGCAGGCCGTCGCACCGGCACTGGAGGTGACCGGTGAGATCATCGACGGGGCCCCGGCCGCGGTCCTGCTCGACGCGGCCACCGATGCCGCGCTGGTCGTGCTCGGCGACCGGGGACTGGGTGGCTTCACCGCTCTGGTGGTCGGTTCCGTCGCGGTCACCGTGACGGCGTACGCCCGATGTCCGGTGCTGGTGGCCCGCGGCACGGCGGATCCGCACGGGCCGATCGTGGTCGGGGTGGACGGCTCCGAGGTGTCCCGCCGGGCCGTGGAGTTCGCGGTGCGGACCGCGGCCCGCCGCGGGGCCGCCGTGCTGGCACTGCACGCCTACCGGCACCCGGTCTCCACCGGTCCGGGCGACATGCAACCCCTGGTGTACGACGAGTCCCAGCTGCATGAGGAGGAGCAGCGGGCCCTGGCCGAGTCCGTCACCGGGCTGGCCGCCCGCTACCCGGAGGTGTCGATCCGCCGCGAGTCCGTGCACGCCCGCGCCCCGAAGGCCCTCACCGAGGCCTCCCGTACGGCCCAACTGCTGGTCGTCGGGGGCCAGGGCCGCGGCGAGCTGACCGGACTGCTGCTGGGCTCGGTCAGCCGGTCGATGCTGCACCACAGCCACTGCCCGGTGGCGGTGGTCCGGGGCTGAGCGGGGTTGGCGCCCGTACAGGCGGGTAGACGGGGCGCGTACGTGACCGCGACCACCAGAGGAGACAGCGATGCCTGGACCAAGGCCCGGCAGCAACGCCTACGACAAGCAACGCGCCCGCCTGCGCAACGACCTCGACAACTCCGGTCGGGGCGTCACCGACGATCGGGCCGACGAGGCCGCCAACCGGATCCTTCAGGACGAACGGGGTCAGCGCGGCGTCGCCCGGGGCGACCGCACCTACGGCCCGAAGGGTAACCGGGAACCCGGGGATCCCAAGTGAGGGGCGCCGCGCTGGCCGACGGGCTGATCGCCGGGGCGGTGGGCAGCACCGCCCTGAACGTCGCCACCTACCTGGACATGGTGGTGCGGGCCCGTCCGGCCAGCCAGAGCCCACAGGAGAGCGCCGGGCGGGTCGCCGAGGTGGCCCACCTGGATCTGGGGGCCCGGGACCGGGCGGCCAACCGCCGCTCCGGTCTCGGCGCCCTGATGGGGTACGGGCTGGGGGTGGCCGCCGCCGTGGGCTTCGCGGCCCTCACCCGGGGCCGACAGCAGCCGATGCTGCGGGCCGCCGCGCTGCTCGGCGGCGGGGCGATGACCCTGTCCGACGGGTCGCTGACCCTGCTCGGGGTCACCGACCCGCGCACCTGGCGGCGCACCGACTGGCTGGCCGACCTGCTGCCGCACCTCGCGTACGGGCTGACGGCCGCAGCCACCTGGAACCGGCTGCGGCCGTCAACGGGCGAGGGCTAGTCGCGGTCGCTCTCATCCTCGGCCACCGACTGCCCGGTCGGGCCGTACGGCGACACCTGACCCCGGGGCACCCGACGTCCGGCGTCCGCCCGGGAGGTGCCCCGGTTACGCGGATGACCGGCCGGGCCGGGTCCCTTGTTGTCCTGACTGGTGGCGCCCAGGGCGTTGCGGCGCAACTCCTGCTGCTGCGGGTTGGTCACGATCGTCTCCCTTCACCAGGGTGGCGGGACGCGGCAGTCGACCACGTCCACTGTCGGCTTACCCGCCGCCGCCATCGGCATTCCGGCGCGGCCGTCCCGGCCGGGGACTGGTCGAGCCCAGGGTGGGTATCACCGGACGATGGGTGACCAACGGGCTGTCGCGCGGGCCCTGCTGACCCGCCGCACGTACGCCGAGGAGGCCGGGATCTCCCTGGCCGACCGGCCCGCACCGCTGTACCAGTTGCTGGTGCTCGTGACGCTGCTCAGCACCCGGATCAGGGCCCAGGTGGCGGTGGCCGCCGCCCGGGAGCTGTTCACCGCCGGGTACCGCACCCCGGCGGCGATGGAGGCGGCGAGCTGGCAGCAGCGGGTCGACGCCCTCGGCCGCGGCCACTACCGCCGCTACGACGAGCGGACCGCCACCATGCTCGGCACCGGGGCCCGGCTCTGCCTGGACCGGTGGCACGGGGACCTGCGTCGGCTGCACCGGGAGACCGACGGGGACCAGAAGCGGCTGCGGGAGCTGCTCGTCGAGTTCCCCGGCATCGGCCCCACCGGTGCGGACATCTTCCTGCGCGAGGTGCAGACGGTCTGGCCGCAGGTGCGGCCGTACGCCGACCGGCGCACCGTGGCCGGAGCTCGGCGACTGGGCCTGCCGGCCACCCCGGACCGGTTGGCCGGGTTGGTCGAGGAGGACGAGTTCGGTCGACTGGCCTCGGCGCTGGTGCGGGTGGCCCTGGGTGAGGACTCGGCGGAGCAGATCAACCGCGCCGTCCACGCCGGTTGAGAATCTTCACTTGGCCGCGTCGCCGCCCGGTTTGGTCAGGTGCCACACCAGCAGCGCCGCGAGCAACGCCAGCACCACCAGCCCACCGGAGAGCCCACTGCCCTCCTCGGGGGACCGGCCGGTGGTGCCGAAGTAGATCACCGCCAGGCCCGCCAGCACAGCGGCCAGCTTCCGGATACCTCGGTCCTTCACAGCTCGCACCGTAAGCCGCAAAACGCAGTCATCGCGGCAAACCGTGCGGCGTCCCTCGACCGGGCGACCGGGTCAGTCGGACTCCAGGTCGTCCAGCGAGATCTTGTGGCTCATCAGCCACCGGGCCAACGCGGACATGCCGAACAACCACAGCGGCGCCGACTCGGTGGTGCCGTTGGTGGCGAAGACGGCGAACCGCAGATCCGGGGCCCGGTACGCCTCGATCCGCCACCGGTGCTGCCGGTCCCGCCAGACCGCACTCGGGTCCATGCCGTCACGGTAGGCGCTGCACCGGCCCGACGGCCGACGGATGGCGCCAACTCAGGGACCGACCACCATCCGGGTGTCGTCCGGCAGTCGACGGGTGGCGCCCTGCCGATCCAGCAACTCCAGCAGCGGCACCGCCACCCGACGGGTGGTGTCCAGGGCCTGCCGTGCCGCGCTGAGGGTGAACGGTTGCGGCAGGGTGGCCAGCACCCGTACGGCCTGCTGCGGGGCGCCTGAGGGCAGCAGGACGTTGCCGGTCAGCCGCAGCAGCACCCCGGCGCGTACCGCGGCGCCGATCTCCCGGTCACCCAACCCGACCGCGGCCAGCCGGTCGGCCTCCGGGGCCCGGAACGGTCGGGCGGTGAACTCCTCCCGCAGCAGGGCCACCGCCCGGGCCACCGGCTCGGGCACCGGGTCGAGGTCGGCGGCGGCCACCCGACCGGCGACCAGCCGCAGAGGTGCGGCCACCAACGCCTCCACCAGGGCCCGCTCCGGCAGGCCGAGACGTTGACGCAGCACCTCCACCGGTGCCCCCGGCTCCAACGGATTCGTACGGGCGTACTCGGTGACCACCTCGACGAGCCGAGCAGCCAACCGCCGCCAGTGTTCCGGATCGGCCAACCAGTCCCCACACACCGGCGACCCGGTCACCGGCACCCCCGCCCGACGCAGGTCGGCGGCGCGTACCAGACCCCGACGGCGCAACTCACCGGCCAGGTCCGGCTGGCCGTCCATGCTGGCCAGCACCCCCGCGCGGGCGGCGGCGGCACCACGACGGCGCAGCGGCGGCGGAGCCACATCCAGCACGGTCACCCCACCGGAGATGTGGTGGCGGCCGGGATCACGCAGCAGGGCCCGGTCACCGACGAGCAGCGGCAGGGGTCGGGCCAGCCGCAACCGCAGGGTGTCGACACCCAGCGGACGGACCCGCACCGGCACCGCAGCCGCACCGACATGCAGGGTCAGGGTCGCGGGCAGGTCGGCCGCCGGGTCACCGGCCAGCCGCACGTCGACCAGGTCGACCATGCCGAACCGGCCCTCGGTGAGCAGGGCATCCCCCCGGGCGATCCGGTCCCGGGCCACCCCCCGCAGGTTGACCGCCACCCGGGCGACCGGCTCCACCTGCCGGCACGGCTGACCCAGCCGGTGCAGGCCGCGTACCCGCACCGGCTCACCACTGTCGGCCAGCACCAGTTCGTCGCCGACCCGCAGCCGACCGGCTCCCAGGGTGCCGGTGACCACGGTGCCGCTGCCCCGCACCGTGAAGCTGCGGTCCACCCACAGCCGTACCGGGCCCTCGGCCGAGGGGGTGGGCAGCCGGGTGGCCAGCCGGTCCAACGCGGCCCGCAACTCCGGCAGCCCGGCGCCGGTGACCGCGCTGACCGCCACCGCCTCCACCTCCCGCAGCGAGGTCACCGCCAACTCGGCGCGGGCCCGTTGCAGGGCGGGCCCCGGGTCGGCCAGGTCCGCGCGGGTCACCGCCAGCAGCCCGTGGGCGACCCCCAGGGCGTTCAACGCGGCCAGGTGCTCGGCCGACTGCGGCATCCACCCCTCGTCGGCGGCGACCACCACCACGGCGGCCGGTACCGGACCGACACCGGCGAGCATGTTCGGCACGAACCGTTCGTGCCCCGGCACGTCGACGAAGGCGACCGTGGCGCCTGAGGGCAGCGTCGTCCAGGCGAAACCCAAATCGATGGTCATGCCCCGTTGCCGCTCCTGCGCCCACCGGTCCGGTTCCATCCCGGTCAGCGCCCGCACCAGGGTGGACTTGCCGTGGTCGACATGCCCGGCGGTAGCCACCACCAGCATGGTCAGTCCTCTTCCGGCACAGCCAGCACGGCGGCCCGGACGGCCTCGTCGGCATGCGGCGGCACACATCGCAGATCCAGCAGCAGGCGCCCCTGGGCGACCCGGCCGAGCACCGGCGGCACCCCGGTGCGCAGCGGCTGGGCGTAGCGTTCCGGCAGGCTCAACGCCCACGAGTCCAACTCGACTCCGGGGGCGCCCCCACCGCCGACGACCGCCGTCGACGGCACCACCTCGGCCTTGTGGCCGTCGGCCGCGATGGCCTCCCGCAGCCGCTCGGTGCGCTCCCGCAGGCTGGCCGGGTCGGTGTGCAGGGCGGTTCGGGTGGGGGTGTTCGGGTCACCCAGGGTGGCCGCCAACCCGGCCAGGGTCAGTTTGTCCACCCGCAGGGCCCGGGCCAGCGGATGCCGGCGCAGCCGCTCCACCAGCCCGGCGCGGCCCAGCAGCAGCCCGGCTTGCGGCCCGCCGAGCAGCTTGTCCCCGCTGGCGGTGACCAGGGCCGCCCCGGCGGCCAGGGTGCTCGCCGCGTCCGGTTCCTCCGGCAGCAGCGGGTCCGGGGCCAGCAACCCGGAGCCGATGTCGACGACCACCGGCACCCCCAGGCCGGCCAGGGCCCGCACCGGCACCGCCGAGGTGAAGCCGGTCACCCGGAAGTTGGACGGGTGCACCTTGAGCACGAAGGCGGTGTCCGGGCCGATCGCGGCGGCGTAGTCGGCCAGGGTGGTGCGGTTGGTGGTGCCGACCTCCCGCAGCCGGGCCCCGGTGCTGACGATCAGGTCCGGCAGCCGGAACCCGTCACCGATCTCCACCAGCTCGCCGCGACTGATCACGATCTCCGCGTCGGCGGCCAGGGCGGTGGCCGCCAGCAGCAGGGCGGCGGCCCCGTTGTTGACCACATGCACCGCCTCGGCCTGCGGCACGGCCGCGGACAGGGCCTCCAGGGCCGCACGGCCACGCCGGGCCCGACGCCCGGTCACCAGGTCCAGTTCGACATCGGTGTGCCCGGCGGCGGCGACCATCGCGGCCACGGCCGTCTCCGACAGGGCGGCCCGCCCCAGGTTGGTGTGCAACACCACCCCGGTGGCGTTCAGTACGGCCCGCGGTGTCGCCTGCGGCAGGGCGGCCAGCGCGGCGTCGCGTACCTGATCGGGGTCGATCTCGCCGCGACGGGCCTGCTCCTGGGCCTGCCGGACGGCGGCCTTGACCCGGTCCCGGCCCAGGGTGAGCATCGCGGCGGCCAGCCGTGGCTCGGCCAGCAGCGCGTCGGTGCGCGGCACCCGGCGCCGTGGGTCAGCGCAACCGTCGCCCATCGGGTCATCCCCTCGCCAGATTGGCGGAGACGGACGGGAATCGAACCCGCCTGGCCCGGATACCGGACCACACCGGTTTTGAAGACCGGGAGGGGCACCAGCCACCTGAACGCCTCCACCGAGCATTTGATCACAGCTGCTCGGCGGCCACGTCGGGAGGTGCCACACCGCTACCGGTCCGCAGGCTCCCCGCCGCTGCGTCGCGCCAGGCGCTCCCGCTGCGGCAGCACCGTGTAGCGGGGGTCGCGGGCGGAGGCGACCCCGGCGTGGAAGACCCCGAACCGGGTGGCCACCGAGGCGGCCAGCAACGCCACACCGGACAGCGCGGCCACGATCCGGTTCCGGCCGCCCAGCACCGCACCGGCCACCCCCGCGGCGGTCAGCGCCCGCCCGGCCCGCAACAGCCGACCCGCCCGGCCGGTCCGGTACGGCTCGCTGAGCAGACCCAGGGAGTTCTCCACCTGATGGGCGCCGTACAACTCCAGGGCGGCACCGGCCACCGCCATCCGGCGGGCCGGGCCGTTCTGCGAAGGCGGCACGGCGATCAGTCCCACCCCGGCGCCGCTGGCCAGGGCGCTGCCGGCGAACACCACCGGCAGATGGGGGTACGCCTCATGCCACGACGGAACGGCCGTGTCGGCCAGCAGCACCGCCGTGTACGTGCCCAGGGCCGGTGCGGTGACCGCCGCCGCCAGCCCGGCCGCCTGTCCCACCGGCGGCAGCACCCGACGGACCCACCCCAGCCGGCCCCGGCGGGGCAGCAGGGGAGCCGCCTCGGCGATGGCCGCCAGCCCGGCCAGCGGACCGTAGGCGGTGAGGATCCAGGTGCCCACCGACATCGGGGAGGTCGGCTTGGCCACCCGCAGCATGTGGTGGAACCGTTCCGGTCGACCCAGATCCTTGACCAGCAGCCCGGCGCTGGCCGTGACGGCGGCCAGGGCGGCGACCCGCCCAGCGCGGCGCACCGCCGGCCGGCCGGTCAACTGCCCACCGGCGGCCAGCAACGAGGACCCGGCGGCCACCCCGCCGGTGAACAGGTAGGCGGCGATCTCCCAGGTCCACACCGGCGGCTTCAGGATGGGCCGCCCGTAGTAGGAGGTGAACTCGGCCGGCGGCACCGTCAACCCGGCCTCTCGACGGCCGCCCTCCCGGCGGTCCCGGAAGCGGCGGAACCGCTCCCCTGTCGGCGGACGCTGACTGCTCACCGTTTTCCTCCGAGGAACGCCACGACCGCCCCGGCCGCCATGGCCAACGCGGCCACCCCGGCCCGTTTCCACATCTTCGGCAGGTCCCGGGTGGGCACCTGCGGATCCGGCGGCAGACCGTACACCTCCGGCTCGTCGAGCAGGAGGAAGAAGGCACCGTCACCCCCGACCCCGTCGGTCGGGTCGTGGCCGTAGAGCCGGGCCTGCGGCACCCCCCGCTCGTGCAGGGTGGCGACCCGGGTGGCGGCCCGCTCCCGCAACTCGTCCAGGGGGCCGTACTGGATCGACTCGGTCGGGCAGGCCTGCGCGCAGGCCGGGGTCAGGCCCGCGCCGATCCGGTCGTAGCACAGGGTGCACTTCCACACCCGACCGTCGTCGACCCGACGGTCGATGACCCCGTACGGGCAGGCCGACACGCAGTAGCCGCAGCCGTTGCAGATGTCCTCCTGCACCACCACCGTGCCGAACTCGGTGCGAAACAGCGCCCCGGTCGGGCAGACGTCCAGACAACCCGCCCGGGTGCAGTGCTTGCACACGTCCGACATCATCAGCCAGCGGAAATCGCTGCGCCCCTCGGCCGTGCCGGTACGCCCCGGCGGCCCGGACTGCGGCATCCCCAGGAACTGGGGGGTGGAGTCGGCCTGCTCCGGTTCGGCGGTCGGCCGGGGTTGCTCGATGAAGGCGACATGCCGCCACGAGTTCGCGGTCAACGCCCCGGTGTTGTCGTACGACATGCCGAGCAGGTCCAGCCCGGAGGTGGGTACCCCGTTCCACTCCTTGCAGGCCACCTCGCAGGCCTTGCAGCCGATGCAGACGCTGGTGTCGGTGAAGAACCCCATCCGTGGTGGCGCGTCGACCCAACCCGCACCCGTCGCCGGGTCCGGCGACGCGGAACGGTCATCCCCGTCGAGCATCACCGGTCCTCCTCCGCCTCGCCGGGCCGCTCGGCCGCTGCCTCGACCGGCACACCGGGGGTGAGCGTCGGCGGCACCGTGCCGGCCACGATGCCGGCCCGGGTACGGTACTCCTCCACCAGCCGGCGCAACGCCGGTCCGGTGGGGCGACGACCCGGCCGCACATCACAGGTGCCGATCTTGCTCTCCTGGATCAACACGTTCGGGTCCAGGATGATGCCGAACAGGTCGTTGGCCGAATCACCGGTCACCAACCCCTCGAACCCGAAGTGGTACGGCAACCACAGCTGGTGGATCACCCGACCCTCCACCCGCAACGGCACCAGCCGGTCGGTCACCAGCACCTTCGCCTCGATCACCGCGCGGGCGCTGACCAGGTGCGCCCACCCCAGATGGGTCAACCCGGCCAGGGCCGCCAACTGCGGGGACACCTCGACGAACATCTCCGGTTGCAGCTCCGCCAACGGCGCCACCGTACGACTCATCCCGCCGGCGGTGTGGTGCTCGGTCAACCGGCTGACCGTGAACACGTACGGGAACACCTGACTGTGCGGCTGCGGAGGACTCGGGTTCACCGAGTTCACCGGATGCCGGTAGATCTTGCGGGTCGGGTTGCCCTGCTGGCCGTAGAACGAGTTGCGCACCGGCGACTCCGCCGGCTCGTAGTGGGTCGGCAAAGGCCCGTCCAACACCCCACTGGGCGCGAACAGCCACCCCTTGCCGTCGGACTGCATCACGAACGGATCGTCACCGGCCAACGCCGCCGGACCGGTGGCACCCTCCGGCGGCCGGTACGACGGGGCCTTGGTCACCTCGAAGTCCGGCACGTCGTGGCCGGTCCACCGGCCCGCCGAATCGTCCCACCACACGTAGCGTTTACGTTCGCTCCACGGCCGGCCCTGCGGATCGGCCGAAGCCCGGTTGTACAACATCCGCCGGTTCGCCGGCCACGCCCAACCCCACTCGGCGGCCACCCAGTCCTGCTCCTGACCGGGACGACGGCGCGCCGCCTGATTCACCCCGTCGGCGTACACCCCGGTGTAGATCCAGCAGCCGACGGCGGTCGTACCGTCGTCGCGGGCCTCGGCGAACCCGGCTAGGGGACGGCCGGTGGCCACCTCGTACCCGTTGATCTCCCGCAGCACCGCCTCGGCGTCCGGCTCCGCGTGCGGACCGTGGGTGGGATAGTCCCAGGCCAGGTCCAGCAACGCCCGGTCGCGCGGCAGCGTCGACCCGGCCAACTTCTCCCGCAGCCTGAGCCCCAGGTGGTAGAAGAACCACAACTCCGAACGGGCGTCGCCCGGCGGCTCCACGGCCTTCTCCCGCCACTGCAGCAACCGCTGGGTCTGGGTGAAGGTGCCCTCCTTCTCCACATGCGAGGCCGCCGGCAGGAAGAACACCTCCGTACGGCACTGCTGCGGCACGATCTCACCGGTGGCCACCTC
This sequence comes from Micromonospora sp. DT229, assembly GCF_049844505.1. Taxonomy (NCBI): domain Bacteria; kingdom Bacillati; phylum Actinomycetota; class Actinomycetes; order Micromonosporales; family Micromonosporaceae; genus Micromonospora; species Micromonospora sp. DT229. The sequence goes on from NZ_JBNCLD010000007.1 coordinate 157,516, forward strand.
CGGGCCACGCTGCCAGAAGGTCGCACTCTCGATCATGAACAGGTCCCGGACCACAAGCCAGTCCAGGTTCGCCATGCCGAGCCGCTGCGCCCTACCGTGCGCCGAACCGACCGCCGGATTCTGACCGAGCAGGAAGTAACCCTTGATCTTCCCGTCGATCATGTCGAGGACCTGCTGGTAGGTGCCGTGGTCCCCGGTCAACCGAGGCAGATAGTCGTAGCAGAAGTCGTTGTCCGGGGTGGCCGCCTCCCCCCAGTACGCCTTCAGCAGACTCGCCGCGTACGCCCGGGCGTTGCCCCAGAAACCCTTCTGGCCCGGATGCCGGATCGCGTCCACCCAGTCGTCGAAGGTCGGATGCTGGGCGTGGTGCGGCATCGGCAGATAACCCGGCAGCAGATTGAACAGGGTCGGGATGTCGGTGGACCCCTGGATGCTGGCATGCCCGCGCAGCGCCAACACCCCACCACCGGGCCGACCCACGTTACCCAGCAACAGCTGGATGATCGCGCCGGTACGGATGTACTGCACCCCGACGCTGTGCTGGGTCCACCCCACCGAGTAGATCAGGCACCCGGTCCGCTCCCGACCCGAATTCTGCGTCCAGGCCCGGGCCAACTCCAGGAACCTCTCCTGCGGCAGACCACAGACCCGCTCCACCATCTCCGGGGTGTAACGGGCGAAATGCCGCTTGAGGATCTGGTACACGCAGCGCGGATGCTGCAACGTCTCGTCCCGCTCGACCTGCCCCGAGATCGGCGCACCATGCGACTCGTGCCGCAACCCGGCCGCCGTCTCCCGCTCGGTCGCCGTGTGACCGCTGCCGGAATCCCGCTCGTGCCCGGCGTACTGCCAACTGTCCTGCACGTACGCACCGGTGGCCGGATCGAACCCGGAGAACAGGCCGTCGGCGTCCTCCGCGTCGACGTAATCCTCACTGACGATCGTCGCCGCGTTGGTGTATGCCAGCACGTACTCCCGGAAGTCCAACTCGTTGGTCAGGATGTAGTTGACCACCCCACCGAGCAGCGCGATGTCGGAGCCCGCCCGGATCGGCAGGTACGTGTCAGCCGAGGCACTGGTCCGGGTGAACCGGGGATCGACATGGAACACCTTCGCCCCACGCCTACGCGCCTCCATCACCCACTGGAAGCCCACCGGGTGGGCCTCGGCCATGTTCGACCCCTGGATGACGATGACGTCAGCGTTCGCCACGTCCTGTTGGAAGACCGTCGCGCCGCCGCGACCGAAGCTGGCCCCCAGACCGGGGACGGTGGCGGAGTGTCAAATCCGCGCCTGGTTCTCGATCTGAATCGCCCCCATCGCCGTGAACAGCTTCTTGATGAGGTAGTTCTCCTCGTTGTCCAGCGTCGCCCCGCCGAGACTGGAGATACCCAGGGTGCGGTTCAGCGGACGCCCCTCGGCGTCGACGTCCTCCCAGGTCTGCGCACGCGCGGCCAGGATCCGGTCGGCGATCATGTCCAACGCCGTGTCGAGGTCCAGGTCCTCCCACTCGGTGGCGTACGGCCGCCGGTAGCGCACCTTCGTCTGCCGCAGCGGACTGGTCACCAGACTCTTGCTCGCCGAACCCTTCGGACACAGCCGACCACGAGAGATCGGACTGTCCGGGTCGCCCTCGATCTGGGTCACCCGGTTGTCGGAGACGAAGACCCGCTGCCCACAACCGACCGCACAGTACGGGCAGACGGAACGGGCCACCCGGTCGGCGTCCTCGGTGCGGGGGGTGAGCCCGGCCGAACGGGCGGACTGCGCCGCCGCGCCCCGACCCAGCGGATCGGTGCCCGTGAGCTGCCGGTAGACCGGCCAGCCCAGCAACACGTCCCGCAGCCCCACGCTCGTCACCTCCGCCCTTGAGCCTCTTCCGCTCCTGACCTTAGGGCAGCCGGACGTCGTCGGACAGGCGGGCCGGCAGAACTCGGGAAACAGCACACCGCCCCCGGCCCGTTGTCGGGGCCGAGGGCGGTGCGTGGGTGTCGGTGTGCAGGTCGCCTCTCGGCGAGTGGCGCGACGCGGCTCCAGCCGGACGGTATTCCGCGACGGCAAATTAGGTGAGGCCCGGGGACACTGGATCACACCGACGCTCGGTACAACCGACCCACGGCCTTTCTTGTTCCCACTTGTCGGCTGCTCACTCCCCCTGGTTTTGGGTTGCGGTTTGGGCTGGGGCGAACGTGCCCGGCTTCGGGCGGTCAGGCTTGATCCCCACGCCGGGCACGGTCGCCCCAGCCTGACCTGGTCGGCCTTCGTCATCCGGTCGGCACCGTTGGGGCCTGGGCGCTGCCGCCTTTGTTGGGCTTCTGAGTGTGTAGACGCCGTTGGCCGGCGCCCGGGTTCGGGTGCCGGCCAACGGTTTCTTGCTCCCCCTGTGGAGGAATGTCTGTTGGTCAACTGTTCCAGTGCTGGTCAGTTGCGGGTGCTGCTCCGGTCTTCGGTGCTGGTCAGCTGTTCCAGTGCTGGGCGACCAGGTCGGCGGCCTGCTGTTCCCACTGGGCGTAGTGGTCGGGGTACGCCGAGACCTGGACGGTCTGGGCGGCCTTGGTCAGGGGCATGTCCTGCCAACCATCAACCTGCTTCAAGCCCTTGAGGAACGCGGTGGTGGAGTATTCGGGGTCGGTGATCTGCTCCACCGTGCCCCAACCACTGGACGGACGCTGCTGGAACAGACCCTGCGAGTCGTGGTCGTTGCGGTCACCGAGGTGACCCAGGTTCTCCAGCTTCGACTCCTGCAACGCGGTGGCGATCGACACCACAGCGGCACGCTCGTCCATACCGTTCTTCTTCGTGGCGGCGATGATCGCCTTCGTGTTGGCGACCTGCTCGTCGTTCAGGTCGATCCGCGACTGGGCGCCCTGCACGCCGTGCGGGATCAGCTTGCCCGTGTCCGGCTTGTCGGCCTTCACCACGGCCACCGGGCTCGACTTCACCGGGGTGGCATCCGTATGACCGGCCACCGGGCCGGCGAAGACACCACCGGCGAGGGCCACACCAGCAATACCGAGCACGCTGTTACGGAAGATCGAGTTCATGACCAAGCTCCATTCGGGGGTAGACACACACCACGAAAAGGGGGGAAACGGGTGCGCGCGAACGCCATCAGGCGCCGAAAGAACAAAGGGGGAAGATCACCGGCTGACACACGAGGCCGGGAGCCTCCACTAGGCCGGGAGCCTCCACTAGGCCGGGAGCCTCCACGAGGCATGGAGCCTTCGTGGGCCGAGCCCTTCGCCCGGGGCATGGGGCCTTCGCGGCGCCGGGACCATGTACAACGACCGGCCACCCGCCGTCATTCCCGCCGGGCCAAAGACTCGCGGAGCCATCTGCCCAGATCAGAAGGCATGCATCGGCCGGTCAGGGATGTCCAACGACCTGCGAGCCGCCATCATTCCCGAGCTGAACCCAGGCAGACCGGACACCACACCCACCAACACCCCCACAGCCCCAGAACGGGCCTGCCCCGAATCTGCTCGTTGACTCCACACCAGGGACCCGAGGCTCCAAGCCCGCACCAGGAGGACTGGCCCCGTCTCCCCGGATGGGCAGGGCCGGCAGCCGCCATCGCCAGAAACCGCCGAGGCCGGACATCCGGACGATCAACCGATACGACCCCACAGCCCCGGGGTGACCCACCCCCGGCGGCTGACCCACCCCCGGGCGGCGGGGACACCGCCGTGCAGCGACGGACGGCAGCGGGCCCACGCCGTTACGCCGAAACGGCGGCGACCAAGGCGGCGGGAAACCGCCATTACGGCGTAACGGAGCCGATCAAGGCCACAACCGGACGGGCAGGAACACGGACGCGCAACGGGCAGACCCAACGGGCAGACCCCGACACGCCCCCGGCTCGGGCGACCCACGCCCGGCAGCCGGGGCACCTCGTGCAGCGACAGGACGGCAAGCCGGCTCGCGCCGTTACGCCGGAACGGCGGGGACCGCGGCGGCGGGAAACCGCCACTTCGCCGTAACGGAGCCGATCAAGGCCACAACCGGACGGGGCGGGACACGGACGGGCAACGGGGAGACGACACGACCCACAGCCCCGTCGCCGGCGCAAGGCCGCCGCGGGGACGCCCCGTGGTGGGGTGGCAACCGGCCTACGCCGTTACGGCGAAACGGTGGGGTTCGGGGTGGTGGGAAACCGCTGTTTCGGCGTAATGGAGTCGATCTTTGGCGATCGTGGAGTGGGGGCGGATCTGGTCGAGGTGGGTTGGGGAGAGTCCGGTTCCGGGTCGTGTGGGGTTACCCTGGCAGGATGCAGGCCGTCTTCGGAGTCACGACCGGCGTGGCGCACCTCGCCCGGCCGGGGCGGCCCGCCGTGGTGGCCCGGACGCTGAGCGAGCTGCGTGGGCCCACCCGTGGGGTGGTGGAGCTGCCGGTACGACTGATGTGGTGCAGCGACCGCGCGTTCGATCTGACCGACCCCGACCAGCTGCTCTGGATGTACGAGAACGTGCTGCGGGAAACCACCAGCCTCGACGACCTGCGTCGGTTGGTCAACGGCCGGACCCTGCCCCGGGTGTGGCGGCTGCTGAACCTGCCCCGGGGCGTCCGCGCCGCCTGGGAGAGCCGGCACCGGGGTCTGCGGTCGGCGTGAGCACGCCCCATCCACACGACTTCTACCGCGAGGTGGCCCGGGTCGCGTTGACCGTGGCCGGGCCGTACCGTTTCGTGCTCGGTGGCGGTGTCGCGTGGGCCGCGCACGGGTTGGTGACCCGCCCCACCGAGGACGTCGATCTCTTCGCCGACGTGGAGGGCGCCGCCGCGGCGGCGGCCGCCGGAGTACGCGACGCCCTTCAGGCGGCCGGGTTCGAGGTGACCGACGCGGACCCGGACAGCGACCTCGGCGACCTGTTCGACGGCTTCCACGCGGACCTGCGGGACTTCGTGGTCGCCCGGGACGGCCGGCAGATCCGGCTCAGTCTGGCCCGCCTCGACCGGCACCGCAGCCCGGTGGTGATGGACCTCGGGCCGGTGATGGACGTCCGCGACCTGATCGCCAACAAGACCGCCGCCCTGGTCAACCGGCGCGAGGTACGCGACTACATCGACGTGGCCGCCGCCCTGGCCGACCGGTCGGTGGCCGAACTGCTGGAGCTGGCCCGGCAACTCGATCCCGCCCTGGAGGACGAGGATGTGCGCGCCGCCGGCCGCTACCTCGACCGGATCCCCGACCAGCGCTTCGCACGCTACGGCCTCGACCCCGCCGACATCACCCGGGTCCGGCGCCAGTTGGCGCCCTGGCCCCGCTGAGCACCGGCAGACAATCCGGGGGTACGTGTTAACAAGGGACCCCTCCTCTACCGGAGGCGTTAAGAAGGGGCCCCTCCTTGCAGGTCATTTGGTGAAGCGGCCGCCGGTGACGCCGAGCACCTCGCCGGTGATGAAGCTCGACTCCTGCGAGGCGAAGAAGACGTAGGCAGGGGCCAGTTCGGCGGGCTGACCCGGCCGACCGACCGGGGTGTCCGTACCGAACTGCTCGACCTTCTTCTCCGGCATGGTGGCCGGGATCAGGGGGGTCCAGATCGGGCCGGGCGCCACGGCATTGACCCGGATGCCCTTGTCGACCAGGTCGGCGGCGAGGGACTTGGTGAAGTTCGCGATCCCCGCCTTGGTGGTGGCGTAGTCGAGCAGCTGCGGCGAGGGGTCGAACGCCTGGATCGACGAGGTGTTGATGATCGCCGAGCCTTCGTCGAGGTGCGGCAGGGCCGCCTTGCACAGCCAGAACATCGCGTACAGGTTGGTCTTGAGCACCCGGTCGAACTGTTCGGTGCTGATCCCGGCGATGCCCTTGTCCTGGGCCATCTGGTAGGCCGCGTTGTTCACCAGGATGTCGATGCCGCCCAGGTCGGACAGCGCCCGGTCGATCAACCCCTGGCAGGTGGCCTCGTCGGTGATGTCGCCGCGCACCGCGACGCCCTTGCGGCCGGCGGCCTCGATCAGCCGTACGGTGTCCTGCGCGTCGGCGTCCTCCTCCTCGCTCAGGTAGGAGATCAGCACGTCGGCACCCTCCCGGGCGTACGCGATGGCCACCGCCCGACCGATGCCGGAGTCACCCCCGGTGATCACCGCCTTCTTGCCCTCGAGTTTGCCGGTGCCCTGATAGGTGTCCTCGCCGTGGTCGGGCCTCGGGTTCATGTCCTCCGTACGCCCCGGCGGCGACTGCTGCTGGGCCGGCTGTCCGGACTGCTGGCCGTACTGCTCGGTGGGGTCCTGCTGGGTGTGCTGGTCATGGCTCACGGGGGTCTCCTGTCGTCGGTGGGACGTGGTCCCGGAAGGCCCTACCCCGATCTGCTGCGGGGAAACAGGCAGTGACCTGCCGCACCACCCGTAAGGCATCCTAGGATACTGGGTGGCAGCTGGCAGGGCGGCCGGAAAGCTGGGCGGGTCAGGGTCGGTGGGTGTGGGGGCCCGGCAGGTGGGCGGCCAGGGCCAGGGCCGCCCGTACCGGCAGCCCGTCCACCAGCTGACCGAAGTCGCCGTGGCCCTGGCAGAACCGGGTGAAGGCCCGCCAGCCCGGCGGGGTGCCGACCGTCAGGTGCAGGATCTCCGGCCGCCGGGAGAAGACCTCCAACAGTCGGTGACCGGCCCGGATGGAGGGCACCAGCCGCTGCTGCACCGCCCGCTCGTAGCCGGCCGGGTCGGCCTCGGCGACCGCCTCACCGGCCAGTTCGCCGGAGCGCAGGGCGTAGCTGATCCCCTCCCGGCTCCAGGGTTCCAGCAGACCGGCGGCGTCCCCGGCGACCAGCACCCGACCCCGGCGCAACGGCGAACCCTCGGCCCGACAACGGGTCAGATGCCCGGTGTCGTGCGTCGCCGGCAACCCGGCCAGGCCGAGCCGCTGGACGAACCCCCGCAGGTAGTCCCGGGTCCGCTCCCCCTCACCCCGGGCGGCGATCACCCCCACGGTCAACCGGTCTCCCTTCGGGAAGACCCAGGCGTACGAGCCCGGCAGGGGTCCCCAGTCGAGCAGCATCCGACGCCGCCACCGGGCCTGCTGCTCCGGCGGCACCGGCAGTTCCAGTTCCAACCCCAGATCCACCTGCCGGTACCGCACCCCGACATGGCGGGCGCTGACCCCGGAGGAGCCGTCCGCGCCGACGACCGTACGCGCCAGGACCGTGGTGGCGTCAGCCAGCCGCAGTCGTACGCCGTCGGGGGTCTGCTCCAGGGCCCGCACCGTCACCCGCTCGCGGACCTCGGCTCCGGCGGCCACCGCGGCGGCGCGCAGCCGGTCGTCGAACTCGTCCCGGCGCACCATGCTGACCAGCCGACCGGGCCGATGCCGCCGGGTGATCGGGCGGCGCCCGCGCAGGGTGAAGGTGACCTGGTCGACCACGTCCTGCACGGGTATCTCGATCCGGGTGGCGACGGCCGCGACGGAGGTGCCGGTCAACCCGCCACCGCAGGTCTTGTAGCGCGGGTGGGCGGCCCGTTCCAGGACCAGGGTGCGCACCCCCCGTCGGGCGGCGGCGTAGGCGGCCGACAGCCCGGCGGGACCACCGCCGATCACTGCGAGTTCCCAGACGGTCACCGAAGCAGCGTAGGTCACCGTGGGTGCTCGTGGGGACGGCGAACCACCGGCCGGAGCGGGGGAATCATCAGCCCGGCAGGGGGTATCCGCGCGGCGCACACCGCCTGGCAGGCGGATCGGCGTGAGGAGGACACCATGCAGCAGGTGCAGCTGTCGGACGTCGAGGCTCGGGTGTACGACGCGGTGGCGACCCTGGAGGCACGCGGACAGGTCCCGTACCCGGACACGATCGCCGCGGAGTGCGGCCTGACCGAGGAGCAGTTGCAGAGCCCGCTGCACCTGCTCACCGAGAAGAACCTGCTGCACCGGGAGGATTCGCCGATGGCCGGGTTGGACTTCGGTCCCCGGTTCTGCGCCCAGCAACTGAGGTGACCGAGGCCGTCGGGGGGCACCATCGGCGGGCCGGGCCCGACCGGCCTTCGACGGCTGAGGAGTCGTACCAGGGACCCAGACGTTGGCAGGCCCTCGGGGTCGGACTGGTCGCGGCCTTCATGACGCTGCTGGACGTCAGCATCGTCAACGTGGCCCTGCCCTCCCTGGACCGGGCCCTGAACGCCAGCCCGGCCGACCTCCAGTGGGTGCTGTCCGGGTACGCCCTGACCTTCGGGCTGGTGCTGGTGCCGGCGGGCCGTTTCGGCGACGTGCACGGCCGCCGCAACGCCTTCGTGTTCGGCATCGCCATGTTCACGGTGACCAGCGCGGTGGCCGGCCTGGCCCAGTCCCCCACCTGGCTGGTGATCGCCCGACTCCTTCAGGGGGCCGCTGCGGGGCTGGTCAACCCGCAGGTGACCGGGATGATCCAGCAGCTTTTCCAAGGGCCGGAACGGGCCCGCCCCTTCGGCCTGCTCGGTGCCACCATCGGCATCTCCACCGCGGTGGGTCCCCTGCTCGGCGGCCTGTTGATCGCCGCCGGTGGGCCACAACACGGCTGGCGGTGGGTCTTCTTCGTCAACGTCCCGGTCGGGGTCGTCGCGATGGTCCTGGGCTGGCGGCTGATCCCGCACCGGCCGGTCGGCCAGGCCGTCCGCCGGCGGGCGGACCCGGTCGGGGTACTGCTGCTCGGCGCCGGGGTGACCCTGGTACTGCTGCCGTTGGTGGAGCGTGAGCAGTGGCGGGGGGCGGCCACCTGGCTGCTGCTGCCCGCCGGTCTGGTCACCCTGGTCGGCTTCGCGCTCTGGGAACGCAGGTACGCCCGGCAGGGCCCGCCGCTGTTCGACGTGGGTCTGTTCCGGGTCCGGTCGTACGCCCTGGGCTCGCTGATCGCCCTGCTCTACTTCGGTGGGTTCTCCGCGATCTTCTTCATCTTCACCCTGTACCTACAGACCGGGCTCGGCTACAGCGCCCTGGTCGCGGGTCTGGCCATCACTTCGTTCGCGCTCGGCTCCGCCGCGGCGTCGGCGATCGGCGGTCGGATCGTCAACCGGTTCGGCCGACCCCTGGTCGCCACCGGGCTGCTCGCCGTGGTGGTCGGGCTGACCCTGGTGGCGCTGGTCATCGAGGTGGCCCCACGGGCCCCGGTGCCCTGGGTGACGGCCGCTCCCCTGCTGCTCGCCGGTCTCGGCAGCGGCCTGGTGATCGCCCCGAACCAGACCTTGACCCTGTCCCAGGTGCCGGTGGCGCAGGCCGGCAGCGGGGCGGGGATGCTCCAGACCGGACAGCGCATCGGATCGGCCGCCGGCATCGCCGTCGTCGGGGCGGTCTTCTTCTCGGTCGTGAGCAGCGACAACGCCTGGGCAGCGGCGTTTGAACGGTCCTTGCTGGTCTGCGCCGGGATCATCCTGTTGGCTCTGCTGGCCGCCCTGGTCGACATCTTCCGGCACCGCCGCCGGGGTCCGGTCAGATGACCGAGTGCTTCCTGACCTGGCCGGGCGGTCGACGGTAGGAGGAGTTGTTAAAGCGCGGGCGACAATTGCCAGGCAGTGCGCTGAAATCTGGCGGTACTCCCGACTCAATGCGGTATCACCGCTTGACGCGCTCGGTTGCGGTGCCACAGTCGACCGACTCAGCAATGCACTTCACCGTCCCGACAAAGGTAGCCAGGCGTCATGTGCCGTAAGTCGTCGTACATTGGACACGTTGAATTGCTGACGGTAGAGTCGACAACAGGTCCAGAAGCGCCGCCGCCCGGGGCATGCATATCCAGACTGACGATCAATCATTATGTCTCGGAACGCAGGGGAAATGCTCGAATTCCGTGTGCTCGGCCCCGTGGAAGTATGGCGTGCCGGTGAGCCGGTAGAGCTCAGCGGCCGCAAGATGCGGGCCATGCTGACCACCCTGCTGCTGTCTGCCAACAAGGTGGTGGTGACGGAGCGGCTGGTCGCCATGCTCTGGGGCGAGCAACCCCCACCCACAGCCGTCGCCCAGCTGCACAAATACGTCTCCCAGTTGCGCACGAAGCTCGGCCCGGACTGCGTGGTGCGCCATGGCGCCGGTTATCAGCTGCGCATCGGGCAGAACACCTTGACCTGCTGCACGCCCGGGCGTACCCCTTCGCCACCGGGATCTCCGACTGGGACCGGCTGGCCAGCCTGTGGACCAGCCTCCGACCCACCGTGCTGTTCCTCGCCCCGGGGGTGGCGCTACAGCTCACCCGGCTGTTCAAGCAGCGCGGGCTGCTGACCGAACTCCGCGCCTCGGTACGCACCATCATGCTGCTCGGCGAGGTCAGCGTGCCGGCCATGCGGTCCCGACTTGGCCAGTGGTGGGGTGCCACCGCGTACAACGCCAGCTACGGCAGCACCGAGACCGGCACGCTGGCCGCCGCCTGCCGACACGATCGGCTGCACCTGCTGACCGCGGCCAACTACTGCGAGCTGCTCACCGCCGAGGGCCTGACCGAAGCGCACCGACCGGGCACCGGCCGACTCGTGGTCACCCCACTGAACCTGCACGCCCGCCCTCTGCTGCGCTACGACACCGGTGACGACGTGGTGATCGGCACCGACTGCCCGTGTGGCACGGCCACCCCGGACGTGACCGTGCTCGGTCGGGGCACCGACGGGGTGCGGATCGGGGACGTCACCGTCACCCCGCACCTCGTCGAGCAGGTCGTGTACGGCCAGACCACGGCGACGGGCTACCTGTTGGAGGTGGCGCCCGACCGGCTCCGTCTGCTGCTGGAACGGGACGTCGACGCCGACCGGGAGACCGAGCCGGAGCGGGCCGCCGCCGTACGCGAGGCCTTCCGTGACCGGTTCGGACTCGACGACACCGAGGTGCTGTTCCTCAACTCGCTACCCAGCACCACCAAGAGCGGCGGCTCCCAGAAGAGCTGGAAACGCTCCAACATCCGGATCCTGGAGGCCTCGTGACCGCCCCCGCGACCACCTGGGCCCCGCCGGTGACCGGCGATCCCGACCTGTGGTGCACGTACGCCGCCGTGCGCACCCTGGCCTGGCTGGGGCGGGCCGGGCAGACCCCCGCAGCTGCCGGCACCGCCGACTTCGTACGCGCACGCCGCAACCCGGACGGCGGCTACGGGTGGAGCAAGGGGATGCCCTCGGACGCCTGGGCCACCTTCTACTGCACCTCCACGCTGACCGATCTGGACCAGCCGCTGCCCGAGGTGGCCGAGACCGCGCGCTGGCTGGCCGGCACCTGGTCCGGGGAGGCGTACGCGATGACCCCCGGGCAGGAACCGGAGGCGTGGGCGACCCACTTCTCCACCCGTACCGCCATCGAGGTCTGTGGCGGCGACGTGCCGGATGCCCGGCGCCTGCTGTCCTGGCTGGGCGCCCTACAGACCCGCGACGGAGGGCTGGGCTGGACCCCGGGGCACGCCGCCTCGGGTGCGGCCGACGTACGGGCCGTCTACTACGGTGTGGCCGCCTGGCGGGCGCTGCACACCCGACACCCGACCCCACCGCCATGGGACGTGCCGGCCCTGCTGAGCTGGCTGCATCGACGGCAGTCGCCTTCCGGGGCCTTCCGGTTCGACGCCGAAGCCGACACCGACTGCATGTGGGCGACCTACCGGGCGGTCGCGGCGCTGGGCATGCTCGGTGCCCGCCCGAGCATCGACCCGGTCGGCTGGATCACCGGTCAGCAGCTGCCGGACGGGGCCTTCACCCGGTGGCCCGGTTACCCGGTGGCGGACGTGTGGGCCTCCTTCTGCGCGGTCGGTGCCCTGCGCCAACTCGGCCCCGTGCCACCTGGGACGGCCGAGGCGGTGCAACGACGTATCGCGGAACTCGGCTGCCCCGGCGGCGGCTTCACCTACCGCGAGCCGAGCCTCGCCGCCGACGCGTTGACCGTCGCGGCGACCGCACTGACCACGGACGACGCCGACGAGCTGCGCCGGTGGCTGGAGAGCTGCCGACTGCCCAATGAGGGCGGCATCATGTACATGCCCGGCCGAGGGGCGGAGATCCGCTGCACCATGTGGGCCTTGGCGGCCGGCGCCTTCGCCGACGACCCGGTGACCCGCACCCGGATCGGCGACTGGCTGGCCGGCCTGCAGAACCCCGACGGCGGATTCGGATTCTGGCACGGACGCGGCTCCGACCTGGTCTCCACGGCCGCCGCGGTGGGCATCGCCGAACTGACCGGCGGCGGCAGGGTGTCGGTCGAGCGGGTCGCCGGGTACGCCGCCGCCGCACCGTCGCAAGGGCTGCGTCCGGGGTTGCAGCAGGCCCGCATCCTGGCCTGGGCCGGGCACCCCGAGCCGCACCGGGTCCAGGCACTGCTGGACACCCACCGGGTACGCGGAGGCGGCTGGGCGGGGCACGGCAACCGGATGCCCGACCTGCTGTCCACCTACGAGGCGGTCCTCACCGCCGGGCGGTTCGGTATCGGGGTGGACCCCGGGCCGCTGGCCGCCTTCCTGGATCGCACCACCAGCGCCGCCGGGGTGGCCTGGAGTCCACTGGCGCCGCCCGGACCGGACCCCTTGGCCCGCTGCCTGCACGGGTTGCTCCGCCGCCGGCTGGCCGATCCGGGGTTCCGACTGCCCGCCCTCACCCTGTCGTAGCCGCCATGCCGACCATCATCATCGACACCCCGGCCACCGAAGTCGCCGCCCGCCGGTCGGTCGCGATCCGGTTGACCCGCTGGTTCGCTCAGCGGGGGGTGGCACCGGCCCATGTGGTGCTGCGATTCACCCAGACCCCGCCCGGCACCGTGTTCAGTGGCGGTCTCCCGGTGGAGGCGCTGCCCGTCGAGGAGGGACCGTTCCGGCACGCTGCGGTGACCTGCTGTCTGGGTCCGGAGCGCGACGACGACTTCCGGACGGACCTGGCCACCGAGATAGCCGCGGCCCTGGGTCCGGTGTCCTTCCTGTACATCGAGTTCCGCCCGACCCACCCCAGTCACGTATTCGTCCAGCGTGCCGGGCAGTTGACCCGTGCCGACCGGGCGTCCTCACGAGAGAAGGTCCGATGAACAGCCCCATCAGCACGGACGAGTTGCAGCAACAGATTCGGACGGTCCTGCGGCGGACCATCGGCGAGCCGGTCGACAACCTGGGCCCGGACGACGACCTGGCCACCGCCCTGGGCAGCCGCTACGACAGCCTCACCGCGTTGGAGTGCATCAACGCCATCGAGAGCAGCTTCGACATCGAGGTCGACTTCGTCGCCCAGGACGTTCGCTACTGGTTCGCCACCCTCGGTCGGATGACCACCTTCGTCCGTGACCAACTGGAGGATCGGGCGTCGCTGGGGAGTGTGAGATGAGCACCGCCGCGGTGGCGCAGACGGCCTTCGCCACCTCCGGGCAGTCCGGGCGGCCGGACGTCTGGTGGCGTACCCAGGAGCAGTTGCAGGCCGAGGTGGAGCTACTGGCCCAGGTCATCGGCGGGCCGGTCGACCGGGTGGTCACGTACGCCCCGACGGAACATCTCTACGGTCACCTCTTCGGGGTCCTGCTGCCGCAGCACCTGGGCGTACCGGTGCGGCACCTGTGGCAGAGCCCTCTGGAGCCGCCGAGCCTCCCCGACGACGAGCGGACCCTGCTGGTCTGTCTGCCCGCGACCTGGGTGCTGCTGCGCAGCCTGCTCGGGCGGCTGCGGGCCGCTCCGGCGGTGACCGCGGTGCACAGCAGCGGACCGATCACCCGACACACCCGGCAGGTGCTGCGCGAGGTGGCGGGCGGCGCCTTCCAGGCGGTGGAGATCCTCGGCTCGACCGAGACCGGCGCGGTGGCCCACCGACGGCTCGCTCCCCGACCGGCCGCCCCCACCACCTGGACCCTGTTCGACGACGTCACCCTGGCCGGTGGCGCGACCGGAGAACAGCCCCTGCGGGTGGCCGGCCCTCGGCTGGCCCGAACCCCCTCGCAGCCCCGGCCGCCCGCCACGCACACCATGGAGGATCTGGTGCGCCCGGTGGGCAGCCGACAGTTCGACCTGGTGGGCCGCTCCAGCCGCATGATCAAGGTGAACGGTCGGCGGGTCCGGCTGGAGGACATCGAGGACAGCCTGCGGTCCGAGCTGCCCACCGCCGAGGTGGTCTGCGTACCCCGTGTCGATGACGTGCGGGCCGAACACTACGACCTCTACTACGCCGGCGGCCCCAGTCCGGAAACGGTGCACTCCGCGCTGCGTGCCGCGCTGCCCGGGGTACCACCGCCTCGGCTGGTGCAGGCGGTCGGACACATCCCGCGTGGCGTCACCGGCAAGGTCCGCCTGGACCGGCTGCTGGCCGAGGCCCGGAAGGAACCGGCCGGCCGTGACGGCTGAACAGGTATCGCCCGACGAACCGCCGCCGACGATTGGACGACCCGATGACCGATGAGCCCGGCACGTCGCTGCTCGAGGCACCCTGTCCCCTCCCCGCTCAGCAGCCGCCCTGGGATCCCGGAACCGGGCTGCCCGCCGTACTGGACCGACTGCGCGCCGAGGCACCCCTGGTCACCGCGGCCTCCTGCTGTTCGCTGCACCGCGAACTGGGTCGGGTGGCCGCCGGGGAGGCGCTGGTCCTGCAGGCCGGCGACTGTGCGGAACGGTTCGCCGACGCCACCGAGGAGCGGACCGCCGCCCGAATCGACCTGGTGGCGACCCTGGCGGACATCGTCGAGTACGGCACCGGCCGCCCGGTGGTCCGGATCGGACGGATGGCCGGCCAGTACGCCAAGCCCCGCTCCCAGGACTGGGAGCGCACCGCCGACGGCCAACTGCTGCCGGTCTACCGGGGTGACGCGGTCAACTCACCGGAGCCGAACCCGGCCGCCCGGGTCAGTGACGCCCGCCGGCTGCTGGCCGCGTACGAGCACGCCGCCCGCACCCTGGACCATCTGTTCCTGGCCGATCTCCTGCCGACCCTGGGCAGCGCCGACACCGCCTTCTCCCTGACCTACACCGGGCACGAGGCGCTGCTGCTCGACTACGAGCAGGCCCTCGTCCGGGAGGACGACCACTGTGGCGGCCGGTACGCCTCCTCCGGCCATTTCCTCTGGATCGGCGAGCGGACCCGACAGGCCACCGGGGCGCACATCGCGTTCGCCGAACAGATCAGCAATCCGGTCGGGGTCAAGGTGGGCCCGGACGCCGCCGGTACGGAGATCGCCGCCCTGACGGCCCGACTCACCCGGGGACACGACCCGGGCCGGCTCAGTCTCATCGTCCGGATGGGCGACCGGGTCGCCACCCGCCTGCCTGACCTGCTGAAGGTCCTCGGCCCCGCCGCCGAGCGGGTGCTGTGGGTCTGCGACCCGATGCACGGCAACACCCGGCGCAACCGGCACGGGCAGAAGACCCGGGTGGTGGCGGAGGTGATGGACGAGGTGCGGACCTTCCTCACCGTGCTGGGCGAGCACCGGCTGACCATGGCCGGGCTCCACCTGGAGACCACCCCGGAGCCGGTGCTCGAATGCGTCGACTCCACCACCGAGCTGGACAGGTATCTCGACCGGTACACCTCGGCCTGTGACCCCCGCCTGAACCCCAGTCAGGCCGAGCGGGTGGTCAGCGCCGCCGTCGAGGCCGGTTGGGGAAGGGGGTCGCGGTGACCGATACCCTGCTCACCCCGCCGACCGCCAGGAATGGCGGACTGTGGCGGCACGCCGACTTCCGCAGGTACTGGCTGAGCCAGACCGTGTCGCGTACCGGCACGAATGTCGCCGAACTGGTGCTGCCGCTGGCGGCCATCACGATGTTCGACGCCAGTGCCCAGCAGCTCGGCTGGATCAACAGTGCCGCATTCGCGCCGTACCTGCTGATCTCCCTGTGGGCCGGGGTGTGGATCGATCGGCGACGCAAGCGGTCCCTGCTGGTCACCGCCGAGATCGGCCGGGTCCTGGCGCTGGCCGCCATCCCGGCGCTGGCCCTGGCCGGACTGCTCCAGGTCAACATGCTGATCGTCGTCGCCTTCCTGCTGGGCGTCTGCGCCGTGCTGTTCGACGTGTCCGGGTCGGCCTACCTGCCCTCGCTGGTCGGGCGGGACCAACTGCTCGACGGCAACAGCAAGCTCCAGGCCAGCATCGTGGTGACCAACTCCGGCGGGCCGGCCCTGGGCGGTGTCCTGGTGCAGGTCCTGGCCGCACCGGTCGTGCTGGCGATGAGCGCGGTGGCCAGTCTGGTGTCGCTGGGCGCCCTGGCCGGCATCCGGCAGACCGAGCAGGCGCCGGCCAACCCTGAGGGCCGGCGCCGGACCCTGGCGGAGATCGGCGAGGCGTTGCGGTTCATCGCCCGCGACCGCTACCTGCGCTTCCTCACCGTACGCTCCGGGGTGAACAACCTGTTCTTCATCGCCCGCAACACCCTGTTGCCGCTGTTCGTCCTCCAGGTCCTGGATCTGGGAAGCGCCGTGCTCGGCCTGATCCTCGGGGTCGGCGCGATAGGGGCGCTGATCGGCGCCGGCCTGGCCAAGCGACTCGCCGACCGGCTCGGCCCGGGACGGGTGATCGCGGTCGGCTACGGCGTGGCCTCGGTGGTGCAGATCCTGTTGCCGGCCGCCGGCGGCCCGCCGGTGGTGGCGTTGGCCATCCTGCTGCCGATGTTCTTCGTCAGCGGCATGTTCATGACCGTCGGCAACACCAATGTGGCCACCCTTCAGCAGATGCTCATCCCGCGTCGCCAACTCGGTCGGGTGATCGCCGGGATGCGGACCGTGACCTGGGGCAGTATGCCCATCGGTGCGCTGCTCGGGGGCACCCTGGGCACCCTCATCGGGATCCGCGAGACCTTGATCCTCACCGCCGTCGGCTTCTGCCTGTCCGCCCTCTGGATCGCCCTGTCCCCGATCGCCAAGCTGCGCGAGATGCCCGCCGCGCCCCAAGACTGAATGGAGCCACCATGCCGCCGACGCATCCCCTGTCGCCGCGCGCCTTCGTGCTCACCGGAGCGTTCCGGGTCATCTGCCGCAACCACCGTCTCCTGGCCGAACTGGCCCGGCGTGGCCTGGGCGTCCTCGTGCTCTGCCCGGACACCTCGCGGGCCCAGGTCGAGGCGGTGCTCAGCCGGCCGGGCCCGGCCGCCGACCTGATCACCGAGGTCGCCTACGCGGCCGGGGCCATGGACCGGGAGTCGTCATTCAACCCCGATGTGCTGGCGGTGATGCAGGACTGGCGGGAGCGCTACGAGGTGACCGGCCTGTACGCCATGGAGGAGTCGCTGGTCGAACCCAGTGGCCTGGCCGCCGACATGCTCGGTCTGCCCTCCCCCGGGCTGCGTGCCAGCCGGGCCTGCCGCAGCAAGTACCTGCAACGCTGCTACCTGCCCGAGCTGAGCCCGCCCTCGTTGACGGTGCCCGCGCACCGGCGGGCCACCGTCGACCTGCACGCCCTGAAATACCCGGTGGTCGTCAAGCCGACGGCCCGCCACGCCAGTTCGGGGGTCCTCGCCGCCAACTGCCCGGAGGCGGTCGCCGACCTGCTCGGCGACTACCCCTGCCACGAGACCCTGCTGATCGAGCAACGGGTCGAGGGCCAGGAGTTCTCGGTGGAGTCGCTGGTGCAGCACGGTCAGGTGCGGTTCGCCGCGGTCACCCGCAAGGAGACCACCGAGACGCACGGACGTACCTTCGTGGAACTGTCCCACACCATTCTGGCCGGTCCGGTCCGCATCGCCGGCCGGGAGGTGGGTGACCTGCTCACCGAAGCCAACCAGCGGGTCCTGACCGACCTGGCGTTCGAGGACGGCGTGACCCATTCCGAGTGGCGGGTCACCGAGGCCGGGGAGCCCGTCCTGATGGAGATAGCAGCCCGCACCCCGGGCGACGGCATCTCGTTGCTCTACCACCTCGCCTGCGGGGTCCCCCTGGAGGCACCCGTCATCGGGATCGCGCTCGGTGAACAGACCGACTATCCCCGGCCCCGGCGCTGGGCCCGCCAGGTCTACCTGGAACACCGGCCCGGGGTGCTGCGGGACGTCACCATCGACTGGCCGGACGAACAGGTGCGCTGGATCGGCGAGGCCGACCTGTGGCCGACCGTGCGTCCCGGTGAACCGGGTGACCCGCCGACCTTGCGGGCGGTGCTGGCGCTCAAGCCGCCCGGCACCGAACTCAGCCCGCTGACCTGCTCGGACGACCGAGCGGTGACCTTCCTGATCGATGCCGATGACGAGGCCGACCTCAACCGACTGGAGGAACAGGTCCGGGCCGCCATCACCCTGACCATCGAGTAGGAGCGACATGTTCATCACCACCGTGGTGGCGGACGCCTTCGCCACCAAGTGCTATTTGGTGGCCGCCGCCGAGGGGGGCGACTGTGTCGTCGTGGACCCCGGCTACGGGGTGTCCGAGCGTCTCGGGCAGGCCCTGGACCGGCACGGCCTCACCGCCCGGGCGGTGCTGCTGACCCACGGCCACCTGGACCACACCTATTCGGTACCGGCCGTCGAGGCCACCCACCGCCTGCCGATCTACCTGCACCCGGCGGACCACCACATGCTGGCCGATCCGTTCAGCGGACTGGGTGACGAGTTCGGTCCCCAGTTCGCGCAGCTGCTAGGCCCGGAATGGACCTGGCGGCAGCCCCACGATGTCCACACCCTCAGCGACGGCGACCTGTTCAGGGTCTCCGGTCTGGAGATAAGGGTCGACCACACCCCCGGTCACACCCCCGGCTCGGTCATGTTCAACCTGCCCGGCGATCGGCCTGGCGAGTCGTACTGCCTGGTGGGTGACACCCTGTACGCCGGCACGATCGGGCGAACCGACATGCCCGGAGGCAGCCGGGCCCAGACCCTGCACTCGCTGCGCGGTCTGCTGCGCAAGGCAGACCAGACGGTGCTGCTGACCGGGCACGGGGAGGACACCACGGTGGGCCGGGAACGGTTCGCCAACCAGTTCATGGTGCAGGCGTCCAGCTGGGACGGCACCGGCGAACCTCCCCGGACCATCATGGGCTGGAAACCCGGGCAACGAGTCTGACCCCCCGGGTCCGGGACACGAACCGGCCGACCCCGCAGGTGGCGGGGTCGGCCGGGAAACGGTCGTTCGGGGTCACCAGAGCTGGGAGACTACCTCCGCCGCCTGCTCCTCCCACTGGGCGTAGTGGAACGGGTAGGCCGAGACCTGCACCGTCTGCGCCGCGGCGGTCAGCGGCATGTCCCGCCAGCCGTCGACGTTCTTGAGCGCCTGGAAGAAGGCGTTCGAGGAGTACTCGGGGTCGGTGATCTGCGACTCCGTGCCCCAGCCGCTGGAGGGCCGCTGCTGGAACAGCCCCTGCGAATCGTGGTCGTTGTACGCACCCAGGTGACCCAGGTTGTACAGCTTCGACTCCTGCAACGCGGTGGCGATGCCGATCACCGCGCCTCGTTCGCCGACGCCGGTCCGCTTGGCCACCTCGATGATGGTCTTGGCGTTCTGCCGCTGGGCGTTGTCCAGCGGCACCCGCGACTGGAGGCCCTGTACGCCGTGCGGGACCAACTCGCTTCGGCTCGGCTTGCCGGAGGAGGCCCGGTCGCCGCGCCCGCCGGCGGACTCCGCCGTGGTGACGGCGGCCTCCTGGCCGGTGGCCTTGTCGATCGCCGCCACGGCGCCCTCGTGCGGGCCGTTGGCGAGCGGTGCGGCGACGGCTGTCGGGCCGAATGCCAGCCCGGCGAGGGCGGTTACGCCCACCACACTCAGCGTGGTCTTGCGATTCGGGTTCGTCGCGATGGCCGGGAGCCATCGAGTGAAGTCGAACTTCACGATGGTTGCCCTTTCGATCGTTACGAGCCGCTCGGGGTTGAGCCGCTCTCGGGGGAACTGCCGACGCCGGTGGGGTGCCGGCGCTACGGGGAGGACAACCAGGGCGATGTTTCGGTCATTCCGGAAATGACCACTTGCGCGCAGGTTGAGATCCGGCTCACCGCACCGATCCGGACAGCCCACCCAGGACGCCCTGAACCGGACCCGACAGGCCGCCACCCTCGGCAGCCGGAAGACCGCAGCAACGTACGCCGCCGGAGGGTCACCCGCCGACGGTGGGAAGACCGAAGCGCACCAGTACGTGCCACAGCTGCTTGAGGTGTTGCAGGGTGTCCGTGGTCGGGCCCCGGTCGGCCCAGCGCTGCGGCTCGGTGACCACCGAGGCGGCGGCCCGGCCGATCAGTGCGGCGTGCAGGGGTTCACCCGGCCGGGCGAACTCGGCGTGCACCCGGGCGGCCAGGGGTGGGATGGCAGGCCCCCGGAATTCGGCGTCGACCTGGTCCACCGGCAGGGTGAAGCCGGCGTGCCACCGCAGCCGGAAGCCGTGGCGTTGCGCGGCGGCGGCCAGGGCCGCACCGACCGGGGTGCCCCGGAACGAGGGATCGGCGACGAGTTCCCGCACGTCCCGACCCAACCGCACCTCGCCGTGCACCTGGGCCTCGATGTAGTCGTCCAGGGCCCGCCCGGCAGGCACTGCGGCGAGGTCCGGGCAGGGGTCCTGCGGCCGGGGTACGGCGACCTCCTCCCGGCGACCCAGCAGCCGCTCGGTGAGGACGATCAGGTCCAGACCGGCACGACCCAGACACCCGCCGGTCGTCACCGTAGCGGTGAGCAGGGCGGCCACCACGGGGTCGCACACCTCCAGGGTGCCGACCGCGGAGGGGCCCAGATGGCTGTCGCCGAAGCAGAAGGTGGTGCGGTGCAGCACCTCGGGGTGCAACCGCAGATGGCAGGAGCCGAAGCGGGCAGCCGCCCCGTCCGGGTGATCGAGCAGGTTCAGGCCCCCGTACCTGGGTCGCTCCGCCGGGCGCACCCCCGGCCGCTGGTACGCCCCGCCGAACATCCGCTGCTCCCACCGGTCCCGGTCACCGCCCGGGTAGGCGGTCAACCCGCCGTTGGAGATCCCGGTCTCGAACTGGCTGCGGTAGACCCCGTCGGCGGCCAGGGCCTGCGCGACCGTGCGGCCGTCGGCCAGCAGCCGGTCGGGGTGGAAGTTGAGGGTGATCAGGCCCTGTCGGCCGATCGCCGCGACGAGTTGCCGCGGGTCGGCGCGGACTCCGGCGGCCTCCAGCAGCCGGGTCATGGTGTCCAGCGCGGCGGGTCGGTCCCGCAACGCCACCCCGCGTACATGTCGCAGGGCATGGCGCTGGGCCGGGGTCAGGGATGGATTCGGCTGACGCGGGACGGCACCGGCGGCGGGTGGACCCGCCACCGGTGCGCGCTGAGGATCGGTTACGGATGGCACCGCGACAGGGTCACCCGACCGCTGGTACGGACGCATCCGGATTAACGGCCGCGGTCAGTGCCCCCGGGCCAGCCACTGCGGCAGCTGCGGCGCCTCGGCGCCGATGGTGCTGCTGTCGCCGTGACCGGGGTGCACCACGGTCTGCGGCGGCAGGGTGAGCAGCCGGTCCCGGATGGAGTCGATGATGGTGCCGAAGTCGCTGTAGGAGCGGCCGGTCGCCCCCGGGCCCCCGGCGAACAGGGTGTCGCCGGTGAAGACGACCTCCTGGGCCCGGTCGTGCAGGCAACACGCGCCGGGGCTGTGCCCGGGGGTGTGCAGCACGGTCAGGGTGCTGCCGCCGACCTCGATCCGCTGGCCGTCGTGCAGCTCGCCGCCGGGTGGCTGATCGGGGTGCACCATGTCCCACAGCACCCGGTCGGCGGGGTGCAGCAGCACCGGCGCACCGGTGGCCTGGGACAGCTGCGGGGCGACCCGGACGTGGTCGTCGTGGGCGTGGGTGGCGACGATCGCGGTGACCCGACGGCCGGCCACCACCTTCAGGATGGCCTCCACGTCGTGCGGGGCGTCGATGACGAGGCACTCGGTGTCGTCGCCGACCACCCAGACGTTGTTGTCGACGTCGAAGGTCTGCCCGTCCAGGGAGAAGGTGCCGGAGGTTACCGCGTGGTCGATGCGGGCGGCCATCAGAGGACCACCACCGAGCGCAGCACGTCGCCGTGGTGCATCCGGGCGAAGGCCTGCTCGACCCCGTCCAGGCCGATCTCCTCGGTGACGAAGGCGTCCAGGTCCAGGCGGCCCTGGAGGTAGAGCTCGGTGAGCATGGGGAAGTCCCGGCTGGGCAGGCAGTCGCCGTACCAGCTGGACTTGAGTGCCCCGCCCCGGCCGAAGACGTCCAGCAGCGGCAGCTCGACACGCATCTCGGGGGTGGGTACCCCGACCAGCACGACCGTGCCGGCCAGGTCGCGGGCGTAGAAGGCCTGCTTCCAGGTCTCCGGTCGACCGACCGCGTCGATGACCACGTCGGCGCCGAACCCGCCGGTGGCGGCCTGGATCTCGGCCACCGGGTCGGTCTCGGAGGCGTTCACGGTGTGGGTGGCGCCGAACTTCCGGGCCCAGTCGAGCTTGCGGGAGTCCGTGTCCACGGCGACGATCGTCGTCGCCCCGGCCAGCAGCGCACCGGCGATCGCCGCGTCACCGACCCCGCCGCAGCCGATCACGGCCACGGAGTCGCCCCGGGTCACCCCGCCGGTGTTCATCGCCGCGCCGAGGCCGGCCATCACCCCGCAGCCGAGCAGCCCCACGGCGGCGGGCCGGGCGGTCGGGTCCACCTTGGTGCACTGGCCGGCGTGTACCAGGGTCTTCTCGGCGAACGCGCCGATGCCCAGGGCCGGGGTGAGGACGGTGCCGTCGGTGAGGGTCATCTTCTGGGCGGCGTTGTGGGTGGCGAAGCAGTACCACGGGCGGCCGCGTCGGCAGGCCCGGCACTCGCCGCAGACGGCCCGCCAGTTGAGCACCACGAAGTCGCCCGGGGCGATCGCGTCGACCCCCGCACCGACCTGCTCGACGATGCCGGCGGCCTCGTGTCCGAGCAGGAAGGGGTAGTCGTCGTTGATGCCACCCTCGCGGTAGTGCAGGTCGGTGTGGCAGACCCCGCAGGACTGCACCCGTACCACCGCCTCGCCCGGCCCGGGGTCCGGCACCACGATCTCGGCGACCTCGACGGGTGCGCCCTTGCTCCGCGAGATGACGCCCCTGACCTGCTGGCTCACACTTTCCTCCTCCTCCGCGCCGGCGCACCGCGCCGACGCACTGCGGCCACCCCGGAGAACCGACGGCGCCGACGATCATTCCCGGAGGCGAACCTACCGCCGCCACCGGCGACCAGCACAGCTTCCGGACGATCGGGCGACACCTGCGGCCCGTCGTACCGCCGCCGGGCGGCGTTACGCCACCGCAGCACCTGCACCACACCCACCGCCCACAGTACGTACTGCAACGCGAAGGCCCACCGGTAAGCGTCCAGGTCGGGCACGCTCTGCCCGGCCGGGGTGGCCAGGTCCAGCACCACCCCGACGGTGAACACCAGGATGATCGCGGCGACGAAGCCACCGACGTTGACGATCCCGGTGGCGCTGCCGATGCGGTTCACCGGGTTGAAGCTACGCACGAAGTCGAACCCGATCAGCGAACCGGGACCGTTGAAGGCCAACACCAGCGCCAACACGACCAGCAACCAGCCGGGGGCCCGTCCGGGCCAGGCCAGCACCACCGCCCAGGTCGCCGCGGTCAGCCCGACGATGGCGAAGACCAACGCCGAACGGTGTCGGGGGAACCGGCCGCACAGGTAGGCGACCGTCGGCCCGGTCACCAGCATCCCCAACGTCAGCACGGTGAGCAGGGTGGCCGCTGCGGTGGGGGGGAGCCCCTGCCCCTGCACCAGGAACGGAAAGCCCCACAGCAGGGCGAACACGCTGCCGGAGAACTGGCAGACGAAGTGGGTCCACAGCCCCAGGCGGGTGCCGGGCTGGGCCCAGGCGGCAGCCAGCAGCCCACGCGGTGGTGTCGCGGCGGCGGCCACGGCCACCCGGCCCGGGCTGTCCCGGATGGTGGCGACGACCACGAGCAGGATCGCCGAGGACACCCCGGCGACGGTCAGGAAGGCCGTGGTCCACCCGGTGCTCTCCAGCAACAACACCAGCGGTACGGCGCCGAACACCGCGCCGAGTTGCCCCAGGGTGCCGGTCAGCTGCACCAGCAGCGGATTGCGGCGCCCCGGGAACCAGTAGGCCACGATCCGCAGCACGCTGATGAAGGTCATCGCGTCGCCGAGACCGACCAGGATCCGAGCCGCCACGGCCAGGCGTACGTCCGTGACGAGGGCGAAGCCGAGTTGACCGGCGATCATCAGGACACCACCGGTCACCAGCAGGCGACGGGAGCCGTACCGGTCGAGCAGCATCCCGACGGGCACCTGCATCAGCGCGTACACGCCGAGTTGGGCGACCGTGAGGGTGGCCAGGGTCGCGGCGCTGATCTCGAAGCGCTGCGTCGCCTCCACCCCGGTGACCCCCAGGGAACTGCGGTGGAACACCGAGGCGACGTACGCGCTCAGCGCCACCCCCCAGACCAGGAACGCCTGCCGGCGCGGCACGGACGGCGGGTCGGCCAGGCTCACCGCAGGCCCCGCAGCGCGCGGGCGGCGTTGTCGATGTGGTCGGCCACCGTGGCCAGCCAGGGCCCGGGGTCGTCTCCGTCCAGGGCGGCCAACTGGGCGGCGTGGTCGGTCAGCGCCATCTGCGCCCAGCGGGGTGAGAGCCGGAAGGTGGTCTCCCCCATCCGCAGTTGCCGGTCCCGCAGCCGCTGGTACAGCTCGGCCAGGATCTCGTTGCCGGCCGCGTCGACGACTGTGGCGTGGAAGGCCCGGTCGGCGGCCATCAGGGCGGTCAGGTCACCGGCGGCGTGGGCGGCGCGCATCTCGGCCAGCCGGGCGGCCAGGTCGGCGCGGATCTCGCCGCGTCGGGGCCAGATCTGCTCGGCGGCGTGCACCTCGACCAGCCGGCGGGCCTCGATGACATCGGTGATCTCGCGGGCCGAGACCGGCAGGATCAACGCCCCCCGCTTGGGATAGAGCCGCACCAGCCCTTCGGTCTCCAGCCGCAGCAGCGCCTCCCGCACCGGAGTACGCGACACCCCGGTCGCCTCGGCGATCTCGCCCTCGCTGACCAGCGACCCGCCCGGGTGGACCTGTTCCAGGATGGCTCGCTTCAGGTGCCGGTAGGCGCGTTCGGCGGCCGAGGGAGCGGTGGTCCGACCACTCGGCGAGGGATGCGTCATGTATCTATCATCCGCCCCACCTGTTTCAGCAGGTCCGGCGGGGGTGTGCGCTACTTCGGCAGCGCGGCGGAGCCGGGACGGGTGGCCGGCTCGGCGCCTCGGGCCTCGGCCCGGCCCAGGGCGGCCAGCAGGTGACCGTGCCCGGCCGGCGCCACCCGGGCCAGCAGATCCGGCAGTCGGGCCGACCAGCCGATCAGGACCCGGCCCCGACGGCGGGCCACCCCCCGCAGGATGGCCTCGGCGGCGATGGCCGGGTCGATGCTCAGCAGCCGCTCGAAGCGCCGGCGGCCGTCCTCGAACCGGGCCCGGTCCACCCCGCTGCCCACCCGGGCGTCGCGGGCGATGCGGGTACGCACCCCACCCGGATGTACGCAGGTGACGCCGATGCCGTCGGCGGCGAGTTCGTGGCGCAGCGCCTCGGTGAACCCGCGTACCGCGAACTTGCTGGCCGAGTAGGCCACCTGGCCCGCCGGGGCGATCAGCCCGAACAGGCTGCTGACGGCGACCAGATGCGCCCCGGGCTCGGCCTTGAGGGTCGGCAGCAGGGCGTGGGTCAGCTGCGCCACCGCCCGGAAGTTCACCTCCACCACCCAGTTGAACTCGTCGAAGGTCACCTCGTCGAAGCGGCCACCGAGGGCCACCCCGGCGTTGTTGACCAGCAGTCGCAGCCGGGGGTGCCGGGCGCGGATCTGCTCGGCGACGGCGGCGGTGGCCTGCGCGTCGGCCAGGTCGACCTGGTGGGTGTGCACCGTCCGTCCGGCCGCGCGCAGTTCGGCGGCGAGCGCCTCGAGGCCCTCGGGGTCGCGGTCCAGCAGGACCAGGTCGCTGCCGCGGCGGGCCAGGCCCCGGGCCAGGGCGGCGCCGATGCCGCCGGCCGCCCCGGTGACCACGGCGGTGCCGCCGGTGAAGTCGAACCTACGCATCGACAGACCTCCGTTGTGCCGAGTCGACCCGGCTGAATCGGACCCCGGGATCGGTGAGCCGCCCGAAGCGCAGCAGCAGCAGATCCCGCAGGTAGTTCTGGTGCGCTCGCCACGGTGCCCGGTGTCCCTGGCGGGGCAGGCGCTCGACCCCCCGGCGTACGTACCCGGAGCTGAGCCCGATCAGCGGCGCCCGACGATCGTCCGGCGGGGCCGACGGGGTGACGACCTGGGTGCCGGTGCGGTCCAGGTGACGCAGCAGCCGACACACGTACTCGGCCACCAGGTCGGCCTTGAGGGTCCAGGAGGCGTTGGTGTAGCCGAGGGTCAGGGCGAAGTTCGGCACCCCGGAGAGCATCATGCCTTTGTACGCGACCGTCTGCGCCAGGTCGATGTCGACACCGTCCACCCGCAGGGTGATTCCGCCCAGGGCCAGCAGGTCCAGCCCGGTGGCGGTGACCACCACCTCGGCGGGCAGTTCGGTGCCGGAGGTCAGGCGGATACCCGTCGCGGTGAAACCGTCGATGGTGTCGGTGACCACCCTGGCCCGTCCCTCGGCCAGCGCGGCGAACAACTCCCCGTCGGGATCCACGCACAACCGCTGGTCCCAGGGGTCGTAGCGGGGGCGGAAATGTCGGTCGACGTCGTAGCCGGCCGGCAGTCGGCGGGCCACCCCCCGACGCAGCAGTCGACGCATCAACCCGGGGGCCCACCGGCTGAACTGATAGGTGAGGGTGACCCCCAGGAGGTTCTTCCAGCGGATCAGGGGGTGGGCCAGCCGCGCCGGCAGCCGGCGACGCAGGGCGTCGGCGAACCCGTCGCGGGCGGACAACGCCAGCACGTAGGTGGGTGAGCGTTGCAGCATGGTCACCTCGGCGGCCTGCCGGGCCAGCGCCGGGACCAGGGTGATGGCGGTGGCGCCGCTGCCGATCACCACCACCCGACGGTCGCGCAGGTCCAGGTCGTCCGGCCAGTGCTGCGGGTGCACGATCCGTCCGGCGAACCGGTCCTGCCCGGCGAAGTGCGGGGTGTGCCCGGCCTCGTACCGGTAGTAGCCGGTGCAGGCGTACAGGAAGGCGCAGGTGAGGGTGATCGTGTCGGCGGTGCCGGCGCGGCGGACCAGCACCGTCCAGTGGGCCTGCCTGCTGTCCCAGTCGGCCCGCACCACCCGGTGCCCCAACCGGATGTGCCGGGTGACGTCGTACTCGTCGGCGGTCCGGCGCAGGTAGTCGAGGATGGTCGCGCCCTCGGCGATCGCCTTCGGGGCCCGCCACGGGGCGAAGGAGTAGCCGAGGGTGAACATGTCGGAGTCGGAGCGTACGCCCGGATAGCGGAACAGGTCCCAGGTGCCGCCGACCTCGTCGCGGGCCTCCAGCACCGCGAAGGTCTTGTCCGGGCAGCGCCGACGCAGCTGGCAGGCGGCACCGATGCCGGACAGCCCGGCGCCCACGATGAGCACGTCGACGTGGTCCGGGGCCATCAGCTCTTCCTCCAGGTACGCGAGACGCTGCCTGGGGACCCTATCCGGTGGGGTGGACCAGCGCGGCCTGGCGGGCGGCGGTGACCAGGGCCGCGGTGTTCAGATGTTGGCGGAGTCCGCCGGCACCGCCTCGGGCAGGGTCGGCGCGCCGGCCAGGGGTTCGGTGGCGCGGCCGGGAATACCCAGGGTGTACGCGGTCATCGACAGCGACCCGTAGGCGTACCCGTCCACCAGCACCTCGGTGCCCTGCCCGGCCGCCCCGGCCAGCCCGGCCAGGTAGAGCAGCGGGATGAAGTGGTCCGGGGTGGGCACGGCGAGCCCGAAGTCGCGGTGGGCGTCGAGGCGCCCGGCCTCGGTCGGGTCCTCCAGCATGGTCGCCTTGGCCGCCTCGTCGAAGCGTTGGGCCCAGTCGAAGCCCTGGTCGAGCAGGCGGCGGTCGACCCCGCCGAGGTTGTGCACCACGTTGCCGCTGGCCACCACCAGTACGCCCCGCTCACGCAGCGGGGCCAGCTTCGCGCCCAGTTCCAGGTGGTAGTCGAGGCCCTTGAAGGCGTTGATGCTCAGTTGCACGACCGGGATGTCCGCCTGGGGGAAGGCGTGCACCAGCACCGACCAGGTGCCGTGGTCGATGCCCCAGGAGTCCAGGTCGGCCCCCACCCAGGTCGGGTGCACCACCTCGCTGACCTCTTCGGCCAACTCGGGCAGGCCCGGGGCGGGATAGCGGACGTCGAACAACTCCTGCGGAAAGCCGTAGAAGTCGTGGATCGTCTTCGGGCGGGGCATCGCGGTGACCGCGGTGGCGCCGATGTACCAGTGGGCGGAGACCACCAGGATCGCCCGGGGTCGGGGCACCGACCGACCGAAGGCCCGCCAGGCGGCGGTGTACCGGTTGACCTCCAGGGCGTTCATCGGGCTGCCGTGGCCGAAGAACACGGCCGGCATCGTGGACATGGTCTCGTCGCTCATCGCACGTCTCCTGCTGTGGCCCCTCGCCCGAGGGTATCCGGTCTGCCCGGCGGTGGGCGGAACTGCGCGGATCCCGTACGCGACCGGGGTTTTCCTCAGGCGGTCTCGCCCGGGGCGAGATACCGGTAGCCGGGGACGGTCTCGGCGAACCAGCCGTTGACGCTGGCCAGGCCACGGTCGTTGAGCTGGGCGTCGTGGATCGGGAACACCTCGGCGGCGCCGACCGCGGTGGCGAAGTCGATCGCCTCGGTGAGCTTGAGCCAGGAGGCCTGCGCCGGGACCAGCAGGGTCCGCACCGGGCGGCCCGGCAGGTGCAGCGAGTCGCCCGGGTGGTAGACCGCCTCGTCGACCAGATAGCCGAGGTTGGCACAGTCCGGTTGCCCGCCGTGGATGGTGGCGTGCCGGCCACCGACCGCGATCACCCCGAACCCGGCGGCGGTGAACCCCTGCCCCGGCCGCACCCGGGTCACCGGCAGGTGGGCCAGATCCGGCAGCACGGCACCCTCCGGTACGAAGACCGGCACCCCCAGACCGGCCAACCGCAGCACGTCGATGTGATCGATGTGCTCGTGGCTGACCAGTACGGCGTCCGCCCCGGCCAACGCTCGGGGCTCACTCCAGGTGCCGGGGTCGATGACGAGCACCCGGCCGTGGTGTTCGAGCCGGACGCAGGAGTGGGTGTACTTGGTTATCCGCACCTCGTGCAGGCTACGGCGAAGTGGGGAGGCGGGTGGTCCCGCTGCGCGGGGTGGAGCGGGCCGGTCAACGCCGCCATCAGGCGTTTCCGGCATAGCATTGGCGATCTCCGCTCTCAGGAAGGACGACCGCGATGAGCGACTACGGACACGACCTGACTTTCGGGTCGGCCCCGACCCCCGTCAACGCCGACCCGACCCAGCCGGTCCGACTGGCCGTACTCAGCGAGCAGGTCGGGCTGGACCTGGTCACCTTCCAGGACCATCCCTACCAGCCCGCCTTCCTGGACACCTGGACCCTGATGACCTTCGTGGCGGCCCGGACCAGCCGGGTACAACTGTCCGCGAACGTGATCAACCTGCCGCTGCGGCCACCGGCGCTGCTGGCCCGCGCCACCGCCAGCCTCGACCTGCTCAGCGGGGGCCGCGCGGCGCTCGGGCTGGGGGCCGGAGCCTTCTGGGACGCCATCGAGGCGATGGGTGGACGACGGCTGGCCCCCGCCCAGGCGGTACGGGCGCTGGAGGAGGCGATCGAGGTCATCCGCCAGATCTGGGACCCCGAGCCCCGGGGCGGCGTACGAGTGGACGGCGAGTTCTACCGGATGGTCGGCGCCAAGCGCGGCCCGGCCCCGGCCCACGAGGTGCCCATCTGGCTCGGGGCGTACAAGCCACGGATGCTGGCACTGACCGGACGCCGCGCCGACGGGTGGCTGCCGTCGCTGCCCTACCTGCAACCCGGCGACCTGGCCAGAGGCAACGCCATCATCGACGAGGCCGCCACCGCCGCCGGCCGCTCCCCCGCCGAGGTACGCCGCCTGCTCAACATCGACGGACGGTTCGCCTCGACCGGCCAGGGCCCGCTGCACGGTCCGGCGGAGCAGTGGGCCGAGGAGTTGGCCGACCTCAGCCTGACCGAGGGGATCAGCACCTTCATCCTGAGCAGCGACGACCCCGAGGATCTGCGCCGGTTCGCCGCCGAGGTGGCACCGGCCACCCGGGAACTGGTCGCCGCCGAACGGGCCAGGTGATCACCCGGTCCGTCCCGGGCGACCACCCCCACCTGTCGTCCGGGCGGGGTACGCCCGGCGACGTGCCCGACCGGCGCCGGCGTACGTCGACAGGCGACAGGTGTTCGGGTCGACGGACGGCAGGCGCCACACCCGACTGTCCCTAGCGTTGGCCGCGCAGCAGCTCGACGTGCCCGGCAGGGCACCGGAACGCGGGGAGGATGCAGTGCGCGGCAAACTCATCTGGTCGGCCCTCGTCGGCCTGACCTGGGCGGCCATGATGTCGTTCGGCGGGGTGGCGGCCGAGACGGTGATGCTCTACCCGAATGTCTTCCACGATCCGCCGGCCTCCCTGGACCGGGCCCGCGAGTTCCTCGCCGTCAGCGGCCCCAGCGACTACTTTCCCCCGCTGGGCGCCTCCGTGGTGCTGCTGAGCATCGCCGCCACGGTGCTCACCTGGCGTCAGCGGAGTCTGCGGTGGTGGATCGTCGCCGCGACAGTGGTCTTCGTCGCCTGCGAGTTCCTGTTCTCGGTGGTCTTCTTCTGGCCCCGCAACGAGATCATGTTCGTCGATCCGGCCGGCACCCACTCACCGGAGTACCTGCGTCAGGTCGCCGACGAGTTCGTCGCCGGGCACTGGGTACGCCTCGCCGGTGGGGCGGTGACCGCCGCGCTGGCCTTCACCGCCCTGCTGCGCTGGGCCCGTACCGGCCAGCGCCACGCCCCCTGATCGACGCCGACGCCCGCGGCCCGACCGGTGGACGGTCGGGCTGGCCCGGCGGGTGACCGGGCTGGCCCAGCGGGAACAATGAGTGGCGGCAGGAGATCAGCGAACGGGGGCGGGCAAGGTGTCGGAGATGACGGTGAAGGGTGGGCTGCGGGCCGACTGTGCCCGCTGCTTCGGTCTCTGCTGCGTCGCCCCCGCCTTCGCCGCGTCAGCCGACTTCGCGGTCGACAAACCCGCCGGGCAGCCGTGCCGCAACCTGGGCGCCGACTTCGGCTGCGGCGTCCACCCCCAGCTACGCGAGCGCGGCTTCGCCGGGTGCACCGTCTTCGACTGCTTCGGCGCCGGTCAACGGGTGGCCCAGCAGACCTTCGGTGGGCGGGACTGGCGTTCCACACCGGAGCACGCCGGCCAGATGTTCGACGTCTTCGCGGTGATGCGTTCGCTGCACGAACTGCTGTGGTACCTGACCGAGGCACTGCGGTTGCGGCCACCGGCCGAACTGGCCGCACAGTTGTCCACCGCACAGGCCGAGACCGACGCCTTGGCCGCCGGCACCCCGCAGGACCTGCTGGCCCTCGACCTCGACCGGCACCGCGCGAAGCTCAACGTGCTGTTGTCGCGTACCGCCGAACTGGCCCGCACCCGCGGCGGCGCCGCCGGTGCCGACCACCGGGGTGCCGTGCTCGTCGGCCGGGACCTGCGCCGGGTCGACCTGCGCCGGGCCAACCTGCGCGGCGCGATCCTGATCGGGGCGGACCTGCGCGGCACCGACCTGACCCGAGCCGATCTGACCGGTGCCGATCTGCGCGGGGCGGACCTGCGGGGCGCGGACCTCTCCGAGGCCCTGTTCCTGCACCAGGCCCAGGTCGACGCGGCCCGTGGTGACCGGCAGACCCGCCTACCGGCCGGGCTGGATCGGCCCGCCCACTGGTCGGCCCTGCCGTTGACCCCCCGCCGCGCCCGGCGACGCTGACCGCCCTGCGAGGGGTAGGGGGTCACACCCGGGCGGCCCGCGCCTCGGTCATCCCCTGGTTGGCCAGGGCGTCCGCCCGCTCGTTCTCCGGATGCCCGTTGTGGCCCTTGACCCACAGCCAGGTGACCCGGTGCCGGGAGCAGGCCGCCTCCAGCTGCTGCCACAGGTCGGCGTTCTTCACCGGCTGCTTGGCCGCCGTCAGCCAGCCGTTGCGCTTCCAGGAGGCCAGCCAACTGGTGATGCCGTTACGCACGTACGTGCTGTCGGTGTGCAACTCGACCGTCACCGGTCGGGTCAGGCTTTCCAGGGCCCTGATGGCGGCGGTCAACTCCATCCGGTTGTTGGTGGTCGGGGTGGCCTCCCCGCCGCAGATCTCCCGCTCGTGGGTGCCGTAGCGCAGCACCGCACCCCAGCCACCCGGGCCGGGATTGCCGCTGCACGCGCCGTCGGTCCAGATCTGCACGACCCGGCCGGTCCCCTCGTCCGCCATGGCGCCCAACCTACCGAAGCCGCCCGGACCGCCGAACTACCGGCCGCGCGGGTCAGCGAACCGGTGAACCCCGGTCGCCCTCACCGGCGGCGTCTTCTACCGACCGGCCCGGTGGGTGGTCGGGTCCGACCACCGGCGGCGGCACCGTCCAGGCCGGTCGAGGCGACCGTACGAGCCGCTGGCGCAGCCGGTCGCCGGCATCTCCCACGGTGGCGGCCAGCATCGGCAGCAGCCGGGTCGACCGCATCACCGCCAGGTCCTCGGCCACGGTGGTCGCCCCGTCGAGGAAACGCAGCACCCGCGACGCCGGGTTGCGGTCGAACAGTCGGCCGAAGAACTCCGGCCCGTCGACCAGGCCACGGTCCAGGGCCCGCAGCGCCACCGCGTCCATCCAGCGATGCCGAAGGGGGTACGCCGAGGCCGGAACCGGTGGCCGCCCGGCGGCCAGGGCCCGGGCCACCTGGTCGGCCTGTCGGTACATGGCCGCGAAGGTGAACCCGGTGGACGGGCGGGTGGCGCCCCCGGCGGTGCCCAGGCGCACCACCCGGGGCGAGGGTCGGGCGACGAAGGGGCCGTCGGTCATCGGGATGACCCCGTTCTCCACCTCCGCGACGGTGAACCGGGCCGGGTCCAGACCCAGCAGGTCGCAGTAGCCGGCCAGGGCCCGGTCGTAGGCCGCCCCGGTGAGCAGGTGCGGGGAGAACTCGGTGTACTCGACCAGGGCGTACCGGTCGCTGACCGGCAGCACGTACCCGAAGGACACCCCCCGGGTCGGCTGCGGCGTACGGAAGTCCATCAGTACGGCCCGGGCCGGGTCGAAGATCGGCCGGTCGGCCTCCAGCCACCAGCCCCGGAAGTGCTGCAACCAGTTCGTCCGCCCGGGTCGCTCCGGAGGCCGGGGCCGGGAGTCCAGCACCCAACCGGCGCGCAGCACCGGCCGATCCGCACCGCCGCCCACCAGCACCCCGTCGCCGTGGTCGGACAAGGTGTCGGCACCGGCGAGCACCCGGGTCACCCCCAGCCGACGTTCGGCCTCGGCGGCACGGTCGTAGATCGGGGTGGACCGCAGCATCGCGTACCGCAGCGGGGTCACGTCCAGGGTGTGGTGCGTCTGGGCGGTGACCACCTCGACCCGCGACCAACTGGCAGTGAGCAACTCGTCCAGGTCGTTGCCCGGCCGGTCCCAGAAGGCCCAGGTCCGGTCCTGGCCGCGCCGGTGGACCGGATCGACGACCGCGACCCCCAGGTCCTGCACACCATGCCGGGCCAGAGCGGCCAACACGAGCGACGCGGCCCCACCCCCACCGACCAGGGCGAGATCAACCTCATCCAACGGGCCCACCTCCCCCACCCACGCTTCCACACCCCCACCCAGGTGCAAGAAAGGCCCCCGGTCAACGCCTGCGGCAGCGGAGTGGATGTCGGTGGGATCGATGGAAGTGGCGGGGGTGTAGACGGCCGTTGGCCGGCGCCCGGGTTCGGGTGCCGGCCAACGGTTTCTTGCTCCCCCTGTGGAGGAATGTCTATCGAGGTCAGCTGTTCCAGTTCTGGTCAGCTGTTCCAGTGCTGGGCGACCAGGTCGGCGGCCTGCTGCTCCCACTGGGCGTAGTGGTCCGGGTACGCCGACACCTGCACGGTCTGGGCGGCCTTGGTCAACGGCATGTCCTGCCAACCATCAACCTGCTTCAGACCCTTCAGGAACGCGGTGGTGGAGTACTCGGGGTCGGTGATCTGCTCCACCGTGCCCCAACCACTGGACGGACGCTGCTGGAACAGACCCTGCGAGTCGTGGTCGTTGCGGTCACCGAGGTGACCCAGGTTCTCCAGCTTCGACTCCTGCAACGCGGTGGCGATCGACACCACAGCGGCACGCTCGTCCATACCGTTCTTCTTCGTGGCGGCGATGATCGCCTTCGTGTTGGCGACCTGCTCGTCGTTCAGGTCGATCCGCGACTGGGCGCCCTGCACGCCGTGCGGGATCAGCTTGCCCGTGTCCGGCTTGTCGGCCTTCACCACGGCCACCGGGCTCGACTTCACCGGGGTGGCATCCGTATGACCGGCCACCGGGCCGGCGAAGACACCACCGGCGAGGGCCACACCAGCAATACCGAGCACGCTGTTACGGAAGATCGAGTTCATGACCAAGCTCCATTCGGGGGTAGACACACACCACGAAAAGGGGGGAAACGGGTGCGCGCGAACGCCATCAGGCGCCGAAAGAACAAGGGGGAGATCACCGGCTGACACACGAGGCCGGGGGACCTATCGCGCACGAGACCCCGGGGCCCTTCGCGGGCTGAGGGCTTTCGCACGAGGCATGGGGCCTTCGCGGCGCCGGGACCATGTACAACGACCGGCCACCCGCCGTCATTCCCGCCGGGCCAAAGAC
The DNA here is from genome assembly GCF_049844505.1 of Micromonospora sp. DT229. Lineage (NCBI taxonomy): Bacteria > Bacillati > Actinomycetota > Actinomycetes > Micromonosporales > Micromonosporaceae > Micromonospora > Micromonospora sp. DT229. Next base: position 192,082 of record NZ_JBNCLD010000007.1, read on the forward strand.
TCGCGGAGCCATCTGCCCAGATCAGAAGGCATGCATCGGCCGGTCAGGGATGTCCAACGACCTGCGAGCCGCCATCATTCCCGAGCTGAACCCAGGCAGACCGGACACCACACCCACCAACACCCCCACAGCCCCAGAACGGGCCTGCCCCGAATCTGCTCGTTGACTCCACACCAGGGACCCGAGGCTCCAAGCCCGCACCAGGAGGACTGGCCCCGTCTCCCCGGATGGGCAGGGCCGGCAGCCGCCATCGCCAGAAACCGCCGAGGCCGGACATCCGGACGATCAACCGATACGACCCCACAGCCCCGGGGTGACCCACCCCCGGCGGCTGACCCACCCCCGGGCGGCGGGGACACCGCCGTGCAGCGACGGACGGCAGCGGGCCCACGCCGTTACGCCGAAACGGCGGCGACCAAGGCGGCGGGAAACCGCCATTACGGCGTAACGGAGTCGATCAAGGCCACAACCGGACGGGCCGGAACACGGACGCGCAACGGGGAGATCAACAGGCAGTCGACACGACCCCCGGCTCGGGCGACCCACGCCCGGCAGCCGGGACACCCCCCAACAGCGGCGAGACGGGCAGCCGGACCGAGCCGTTACGCCGAAACGGCGGGGACCGAAGCGGCGGGAAACCGCCATCGCGGCGTAACGGAGTCGATCAAGGCCACAAACGGACGGGCCGGAACACGGATGCGCAACGGGGAGACCAACGGGCAGACGACACGACCCCGGCTCGGGCGACCCACGCCCGGCAGCCGGGACACCCCGTGTAGCGGCGGGACGGACAGCCAGCCCCGCCGTTACGCCGTAACGGCGGGGTCCTGGGCGGTGGGAAACCGCCATTTCGGCGAAACGGAGCCGATGAAGGCCCCAACCGGACAGGGCAGGACAGGGGTGTGCAGTGGCTCGGCTGGCAGGCGCGGAGGCGGCGGAGTTCTGGCCGACGCAGCGGGCGGGGCCAATAGTGTTGGTCTCAGCGGAGGTGGCCCCCGAACAGCGTCTCGTGCAGGCAGCGGACGAAAGTGAGGGAAGAGGCGGATGAAGGCGACCACAGTCGGCGTACCGGCAGCGGTTGGTCTCGCGCTCGGGGCTCTGCTCCTGCCGGGTGCCGCGCTGGCCGACACCACCGTGTCGCCGTCGACCACCCCGGTCGGCGGTACCGCCGTGCTCACCGCGACGACCTGCGGCCCGGACTCCGGCGACGCACTCTTTCGAGTCACCGGACCCGGCCGTGACCAGAATGTCCGTTCCACCACCGCCAGGGCGGGCGGCGGGTTGAGCGCGGACCTGTTCACGGCCGGTTTCACCCTGGGTACGTACACCGTGGCGGCCACCTGCGGCGACGGTACGCCGGGTGGCAGGGCAACCTTCACGGTGACCCCGATCGGCGGCGCGCAGGCCGGCGATCGGGCCGACGGCGGGGTGGGCACCCTCGTAGCCGGCGCCACCCTGCTGCTCACCTCGCTCGGCGGGGCGGTCATCCTGGCCCGACGCCGTCGTCATGCGGCCGAGGCCGCGACCCTCTGGCGCCGGTGATCCCCGGCGGAGACCAGGCCGGTCGGGTGCAGGGTGCACCCCGGCGGGTCCGGGTGCGGCGGGCCCGGCGAGGATGGGGCCATGGCACGACGAGACAGCAGATCAGCGCCCCGACCCGATCCGGTGGGAGTGTGCCCGTGCGGGCAGGGTCTGCCGTACGGGGACTGCTGCGGGCGGCTGCATCGCGGTGCGGCGCAGGCGCCGACCGCGCAGGCCCTGATGCGTTCCCGGTACGCCGCCTTCGCCGTCGGTGACCGGGACTACCTGCTGCACAGCTGGCACAGCAGCACCCGGCCGGCGCGGCTGATCCTGGATCCCGGCCAACGGTGGACCGGCCTTGAGGTCGTCGGCACCGAGCAGGGCGGCTTGTTCGACAGCACCGGCACGGTCGAGTTCCGCGCGCACTACCGCGACGCCGCCGGCGCCGCCACGATGACCGAGCGCAGCCGTTTCGTCCGCGAGGACGGACGCTGGGTCTACCTGGACGTCGACCGGCCCTGACTCCGACCGGGCTCAGACGGGCAGCCGCGGGAAGGCACCGGGCGCCACCGACCGCCGCCGAGCATCAGCACCGCGATCAGCAGGTACGGCAGGGCGGCCAGGGCGAAGGCCGTGCCGTTGCCACCTGCGGTGGCCACCACCCCGAACCCGACGTACGTGGCGATGGTGATCACTTCGGTGGCCATCCCGGCCAGCGAGGTGACCGTGGCCCGCCGGGTGCCGGTGATCCGGGCCTGCAATCGTGCCTCGGCCAGCACCGAGGCGAGCTGGAATCCGCAGAATGCCCCCGCCAGCAGCAGAAAGCCGGCCGGGTGCCGCAGCAACGCCCCACCGGCCAGGGCCGATGCCGAGGCGGCCAGCAGGACGGCGTACCCCCGGGTGCGCAGCCGTCCGCCGACCGGGGCCAGCAGCCCACCGGCCACCTGGCCGACCGTCAGCAGCAGAAGCAGCAACGGCACCGTGGTCAGGGCGACTCCGGTGTCCCGGGCCAGCAGTGGGGTGTACTCCTCAAGAGCACCCCAGATCGCGGTCACCGCCGCGACCAGCAGCACACCCAGGCGTACCGCTGGGTCCTGTCGGGCCTCGACCAGGCCGCTTCGCAGGCCCGGCCACCAGCCGGGTTCGTCGGCGGACCCGGCCTGAGAGCCGTCCGGTGCCTGCGGCTCCGTCGACGCGACGGCGCCGGGGTGTCGGTGCTCGGGGAAGCCGACGGCGACGGCGGCGGCCGACAGGCAGGCCACCACACTGGCCAGGCCGACGGCGGGATAGCCACCCGGCCCGAGTACCGGCCCGGCCAGCAGGATCGAAGCCAGTACGCCGAGGGTGCCGGCCGTACGGGCCCGGCCGATGACCCGGGCGTAGCGGTCCGCCAGTCCCAGGTGGTCGAGTTCGTCGTAGACCAGTGCTTCGAGCGCACCGGAGGCCAGGGCGGCACCGGCTCCCCAGAGGACGAACCCGAACGCGAACGCCGGATAGGAGGGCACGGTCGTCCACAGGGCGAAACCGGCGGCGGAGCACAGCGGCCCGAGGCAGAGCATCAACCGCCGGGAGGTGGCGTCGGCCCACGCACCGGAGGGCACTTCCAGGAGGATGCCGGCCACCGACCAGATCACGAACAGCGAGGAGATCTGCCCGACGGACAGTCCGGTGTCGGCGAACAACAGGGCGTACACCGGGTACAGCAGGACCAGGTCGGTGAGGAACGCGTACGCGTAGAGGGTGGACGCCAGGCGGCGGCCCCCGGCGATGGTGGGGATCATGAGGCCTTCCGGGTGGGACGGGATGACGGATGCGCGGGTACGGCATCCGTCGGCGGCCCACGGCCTCGATCAGGGCATCAATGTCGCCGGTTCATGGCGGCGATGGTAGTCGGCGCGGCGGCTGGCCGCTGCCCCTGTCGACACGGGTACGGGGCCCCGCCCGGGGCCCCGTACCACGAGGGTCTCAGCGGCGGGTCTCGTCGTCCGGCCGGGGCAGGATGATTGTCGATTCGCTGTCGTCGGCGGTGCGCTGGGTCGGCACCTCCGGTGCCGACGTGGTGACCTGGGTGGCCTCCGGGTCGTCCTGCCGGGGCAACGGGGTCGTCGGGTCACTGTCGCGGCCCGGGAGGCTGACCACCTGGGTGGCCTCCGGGTCGTCGTAGGCGCCGACCTCACCGGCCCGGTCACCGCGCGAAGCGGCCGTGTCGGTCGCGGCCGAGGTGGTCGGGGAAGTAGCGGGCGGCGCGCTGAAGGTCGGCTCGGTCGGCACACCCGCGGCCGGGGTGACCGGGTCGGTGTGGGCGGGGGTGGCCGGGTCAGGGTGGACCGGGTCGGGGTGAACCGCGACGGCCGGCTCCGCGTAACCGGGGGCCGCCGACTCGGTGCGGACCGGGGCGGTCGGGCGCTGCTCGGCTTCCCGGCGGGTGGCGGAGTAGGCGCGGGCGTGCTCGGCGATGGTGCGCGACTCCTGCTCGGCGCGGAACAGCCAGGACTCCCAGCGGCTCTGCATCGGCCGGACCAGGCCGCCGCCGACCCCGACGACCAGGATGCCGCCGACGGTGGCCAGCACCGCGATCAGCACCGGGGTGGTCACGGCGGTGGCGACGCCGATCTGGTTGAGGGCGGCGATGATGCCCAGACCGAGGATGAAGGCCGAGGCGATGGTGGCCAGCAGCCGGCCGTACGACAGGCCGCCGAGGGCCCCGGAGATGATGTCCTTGACCGCGCTGGCGATCGCTGCTGCGACGACCACGATGACGATCGCGACGAAGGCGCGCGGCAGCCAGGCGATGACCCCGGCGATCAGGTCGGAGATCGGGTTCGGCCCCCAGATGCCGAAGGCCAGGTAGAGGGTGAGCAGCAGCACCCCGTAGTAGGCCAGCCGGGCGACGATGTCGCTGGCGTCGTACCGGGAGTTGGCCAATGCCCGACGGATACCGCCACGCTCGACGGCCCGGTCGAACCCGACCCGTTCCAGCAGCCGGTCCACCAGTTTCAGGACCGCCTTGGCGATCAGCCAGCCGGCCACCAGGATCGCCACGAAGGCGACGGCGCGGGGCAGGAAGAGCAGTATCGAGCGGAGGGTGTCCCCCACCGCGTCGCCGAAGTTCTCTCGCATCGAAGGGTCCTCCACAGGGGCGGGTGATACGTCCGGCCCGACCTACCCGGGTGGCTGAGCCAGGAAACCTCGGCAGCGGCGCCGACCTGAACTCGGCAGACGTTTGATCCGGCCCGGCGGCGGAAAGTGTGCCGAGATGAGATGGGCCCGCCACGCCGTACCGGCAGCCGTCGCCGCGCTCGCCGCCGTCGCCACCCGTGACCTGCTGCAACGCGAACACGCGTTGCGGCGCAACTTTCCCCTGCTGGGCCGGGCCCGCTATCTGCTCGAATCGATCGGGCCGGAGTTGCGGCAGTACATAGTGGCCGGCAACAACGAGGAGCGGCCCTTCACCCGGGACCAGCGACGCTGGGTGTACGCCTCGGCCAAACAGCAGAACAACTACTTCGGGTTCGGCACCGACAACGACATCGAGTTCACCCCCGGCTACCCGATCATCAAGCACCGGACCTTCGGCCGGGCGGTGCCGCCGTCCGCACCAGCCCTCGGGCACGAGGTGCGGCTGCCGTGCGCGAAGGTGCTCGGGGCGGCCCGGGGACGGGCCCGTGCCTTCCGACCGGAGTCGGTGGTGAACCTGTCCGGGATGAGCTTCGGTTCGCTGTCCGGGCCGGCGGTGGAGGCGCTGAACCGGGGCGCGGCGCTGGCCGGGTGTCTGCACAACACCGGTGAGGGCGGGCTGTCGCCGTACCACCGGCACGGCGGGGAACTGATCTTCCAGCTCGGTACGGCGTACTTCGGCTGCCGGGACGGGCGGGGCCGCTTCGACCTGGCCCGGCTGAAGGACCTGGTGGCCGACGCCCCGGTACGGGCGCTGGAGATCAAACTCAGCCAGGGTGCCAAGCCCAGCCTGGGCGGGCTGCTGCCGGGGGCGAAGGTGTCTGCGGAGATCGCCGCCACCCGGGGCATCCCGGTCGGGAAGGACTGTGTGAGCCCGTCCCGGCATGCCGAGTTCTCCGACTGCGACAGTCTGCTCGACTGGGTGGAGTTGCTGGCCGCCGAGACCGGTCTGCCGGTCGGCGTCAAGTCCGCCGTCGGTGACCTCGACTTCTGGACCGAACTGACCGACCTGATGCGGGACACCGGTCGAGGGGTCGACTTCGTCACCGTCGACGGTGGCGAGGGCGGCACCGGCGCCGCCCCACTGATCTTCACCGACTCCGTGTCGCTGCCGTTCCAGCAGGGCTTCACCCGGGTCTACGCCACCTTCGCCGAACGTGACCTGCACGAGCAGGTGGTCTTCGTCGGCTCCGGCAAGCTGGGCCTGCCGGACAACGCCACCGTCGCCTTCGCCCTCGGCTGCGACATGGTGGCCGTCGGCCGGGAGGCGATGCTGGCGATCGGCTGCATCCAGGCCCAGAAGTGCCATACCGACACCTGCCCGACCGGGGTGGCCACCCAGAACGCCTGGCTGGCCCGGGGCCTGCACCCGACCTCCAAGGCGGTGCGCGCCGCGCACTACGTCAAGACCCTGCGGCGGGACCTGATGAAGGTGGCCGAGGCCTGCGGTGTCGAACATCCCGCTCTGATCGACACCGACGCCGTGGAGATCCTCGGCGGCCGGACCACCTCCACCCCACTGCGGGAGGTGTACGGGTACCGCCCGGGCTGGGGTCTGCCGTCGACCGCCGACCGGGCGGCCATCGCGGAGTTGATGGCGTACGAGGCGCCCCAGGGCGGCAGCGCCACCCCCTCACCGACCGCCCGACACTGACCGGCTCGCTACCACCGGCGCTTGAGGACCACCCGCCTGCCCCGGACGGACCTGGGCGGCCCGGACAAGGCGGAGTCGGCCTTCGGCTGCTCGGTGGTGGCACTGAAGGGGCGTCGGACGCCGATCGCCGCACAGGCCGCGGAGAGCACCCCGATCACCGCACAGAGGAGCCAGACCCCGACCCCGACCCGGTTCCAGGCCAGCAGGCCCACCGCGGGGCCCAGGGCGAATCCCAGGCCGTACATGGTCTGCGCCACCCCGATGTAGCGGCCCTTGACCGGGGCGGGTGCGGTCGCGGCGTGGGCGAACATGGTCGGTCCGCTGATCATCATGCCGGCGACCAGGGCGAAGGTGCAGATCGCGACCAGGGTGAGCGACCCGCCGGGCAGTCCGTACCCGGCGATCCCGATGGCGAACAGCAGGGTGCCCAGGCCACCGGCGATCCCCGGCGGCCAGCGCCGCACCACAGTGGTGACCTTCAACTCGCAGGTGATCAGGATGACCGAGGCCAGGGTGAGCACCGCGCTGTAGATGACGGCGGGATGACCGGCCGCCGCGAGGCTCAGCGGCAGTACGGCGGTGAACTGCGCGTAGATCATCGAGCTGAGCAGCATCGCCGCCAGGTAGACGAGGAACCGGGTGTCGCGCAGCATGGTCAGGTACCCGGCCGCCGGGGTGCTCCCGGCCTCGGCCGACCCCGGACGCTCTGCGGTGCGGCTCCGGCCGGGCAGCAGGGTGATCGCCAGTACGGCGTACGCCAGCGCGGTGATGGAGTTGATCCAGAACAGCAGGTTCCAGTTGACCGCGATCGCGGCGGCGGCCAGCAGGGGACTCACCGCCGTTCCGGCGTTCATGGCTATCCGCATCATCGAGAAGGCCATGACGCGGTGCTGCTCGGGCATCAGGTCGCTGAGCATCGCGGCGGCCGCCGGCCGGTAGGCGAGGGTGGCCATCCCGGCCAGCGCGGTGACCGTCAACAGCGCCGGATAGCGGCCCGGCGTACTCACCCAGGGCATGAGCCCGATCAGCACGGCGGAGCCGACCATGGTCACGGCGATGGTGGCGCGGCTGCCGAGGCGATGGGTCAGCTCACCCCCGAGCACGGTGCCGGCCACCGCCCCGATGCCGAAGACGCTCAGGCTCAGACCGGCCTGGTTGACGGACAGGCCCCGATGCACCAGGTAGAGCACGAGGAACATCTGGACGAAGGCGCCTAGCTGGTTGACGAAGACGCCCGCCAACAGATACCGGACCGAGCGGGGGGTGGCCCGGAAGGACTCGATCACCCCGGGTGCCGTACCGGTCATGCCGGCCTCCTGTAGCCGTACACAGTGGATGGATGGGGGACGGCGGTCGGGCTCAGCAGGTCGCCTCCTCGATGGCGGAGGTGCCCGCGCTGGCGCGCGGCGCGAATCGCTCCCACTCCTCGTGCAGCCGGATGCGCCCGTCGGCGAGGATCTCCGGCCGGCTGGTGCTCCGGCCGGAGATCACTTCGCCGCCCTGCAGCACCATGCTGTAGGAGAAGGCCAGGGTGCCGTCCTCGGCGCACCGGCCCACGAGGGAGCCACGGCGTACCTCGCCACCGGCGACCTCCGCCCAGACCAGGTCGCCCTGCTGGTGGTAGATCGCCGTCGGCGCGCCGCTGTCGGTGACCTCCTCGGGTCTGCGGAAGCGCCGACCGTCATAGCTGATGCGGGGGTTCGTGGCCATGCCGTTCTCCTTCGGGTGACCTGATGCCGATGGGCTCCGCAGCCCATGAGCAGCCGCTGTCAGGAACCGATGCTCTGGTCGAACCGGAACAGGTTGTCCGGGTCGTGGCGGCGCTTCACCTCGACCAGCCGCGGATAGTTGACTCCGTAGTAGGCCGTCTGCCAGTCCCGCAGATCGGGGTCGGTGAAGTTCTGGTACGCGGCATGTGGCAGGTGTCCGCCGGTGGCCGCGTACGTCTCCGCCAGCCACCGCTGGTTGGCGGCGACCCGGTCGGGGGCGTCCTGTCCGGTCCAGGAGGTGTCCATGCAGACCAGGAAGAGGGCGTCGCGGTGGACGAACGCCGTCTCGGTGGCGGGGATCCGGTTCATCGCCCCACCCCACGAGAACAGCCCCACCCCGGCACCGTCCGGGTTGCCGCTGCCCGGCCAGTCCCGCAGTCGGGACACCAGGATCTCCAGCACCTCCGCGGACAGGGGCTCGGCGGTCACCCGGGTACGCGCGGCGAACCGGTCGGCCGAGGTGTCGTGCCGGAGGAACTCGTCGCCCGCCCAGTAGTCCATCTCGGCGAGGTGACACCGGTCCGGGACCGCCACCTCCAAGGCCGGCGCCAGGAGCTGCCGCAGCTCGTCGGCCGAACCCAGGAACAGGCCCACCGCGGAAACCCGGAGGTTCTGCCCGGCCTGACCGGGCTCCGAGCCGCTGGTGTCCAGTCCCAGTCGGGTGGAGAACTCCTCCGGGGCCTGCGCGACGATCCGTTGCAGCACGGTGAGCAGCTCGATCGGGTCGGACGCCGACCAGACCAGAGCGAACACGGAGACGTCCCGGACCTCCCGCGCCTGGAAGGTGAAGGAGGTGTTGATCCCGAAGTTGCCGCCGCCCCCGCCGCGACAGGCCCAGAACAGATCGGCGTTCTCGGTCGCGTCGCACCGCAGGACCCGGCCCTGCGCGGTGACCACGGTCGTCTCGACCAGGGCGTCACAGGTGAGGCCGAAGGCCCGGGAGACCGCCGCCACTCCCCCGCCCAGGGTCAACCCGCCGATGCCGACCGTAGGACTGTTACCGGCCGGGAAGGCCACCTGATGCTGTTGCAGCACCGGATACAGATCCGCCATGGTCGTGCCGCCGCCGACCGTCACCAGACCGGTCGTGGCCTGCACGGTGACCGTGTTCAGCGCCGACAGGTCGATCACCAGGCCCTCGTTGACCGAATAGCCCGCGTAGCTGTGGCCGGAGGACCGGGCCACCACCGGCAGGTTCATCTCCCCGGCCCACCGCAGGCAGTGCTGGATGTCCGCCACGGTCCGCACGGAGGCCACCGCAGCCGGGCGGACATCGGCGTAGCGCTTGTTGAACAGGCTCCGCTTGGCGTCGTACGGCGCCTGGTTCGGCAGCCAGAGCCGACCGGTCAGCTCGTCGGCCAGTCGGCGCCAACTGCGCTCGGCGATCGCGACGGTCACTGGGTTCGCTCCTCTCCGGTGGCCAGCGACGCGGCCCGGTCGACCAGACCGGCGAAGTCGCGGGCGTGGCTGACATGTGCCGCGTGACCGGCCCCGGCGATGGTGACGAACTCGCCCCGGGGGACGAGCACGGAGATCCGGTGGGCCACCTCGCGGTGGTGGGGCAGGGAGCGGGTGCCGGCGGCGACCACCACCGGTACGGACAGCTCCGCCGGCTCGAAGGCCACCTCGTCCTGGCTGGGGTCGCCCATCTCCACCAGCAGGGTCGGGCCCTGCCGCTGGAGGTCGGTCCGCGACTGCGGGCTCAACCGGGCCCAGCCCGCCTCGCCGAGGATGTGCCGCAGCACGGACTGCACGGCCTCGCCCGGATCGGCCTCGCCGGTGCCGCCGGCCTCGACCTCGGGCTGCCACCAGGGCAGCCAGCGGATCGGTGGTTCGAAGGCCACGACGGCCGCCGGCAGATCCGGTCGCTGGGCCGCCGCGCAGAGGGCGACGAGCCCACCGTAGGAGTGGCCGGCGACGACCGCACCCGGCAGCTCGGTGAGGATCTCGCAGAGATCCTCGACATGGTGCCGCAGGGTGGTGTGCTCGTCGCCGAGGTCGTGGGAGCCGGCCCAGCCGCGCCGGTCCCAGCCGACGACCCGCCAGTTGGGCAGGTGACGGGCCACCGTACGGAAGTTCGCCGCCCGGTCGAGGGTGCCGTGCACCAGCACCACCGTGCCGGTGGTGTCGGTGTCGGGCGGCTCCTGCAGGGTCACCAGGGCGGGGCGTACCGCTACCGGGCTCATGTCGGTGCTCCGATCCTGGGTCGACTGATGAGCTGGGTGGCGATGCCCTCCGGCGTCGGTTTGATCAACAGGTCCTCCACGTCGAGCAGCAGTCCTGCCTCGGCTTCCAGGGCGGCCAGCAGCTCGGCGCTGGCCAGGGAGTCGCCGCCGAGGGAGTAGAAGTCCGAGTCCGCCCTGATCCGGTGCTGCGGGACCTGGAGGCTGGTGGCGAAGATCCGGGCGATCCGCCAGGTGAGCCGGGTCAGCCGGGTGAAGGTCTGCTGGTCGGTCAGGGGCGGCACCGCAGCCGGCGATGTCGGCGTCGAGACCGCCGGTGCTGGGACCGCAGGCGTCGGGACCGGCGGCGGTGCCGGCGAGGGGGGTGCCGGTGCTGGGGCCGCCGGCGAGGGGGGTGCCGGGGGGTTCACGGCGGTGGGCGGGAGAGGCTCGCGGACAGCGGCATCCCGCTGCTCGGTGGAGCCGTGGCCGGTCTTGCCGGTGAGGGTCCGGGGCAGTTCGTCCAGGAACTCGAATCGTGACGGGATCATGGCACTGTGCAGCCGGCTCGCCAGGTGGGCGGTGATCTCCTCCTGCCGACCGCGTACGGCGTCCCGGCCCCCGGCCGAGACGTCGAGCACGACCAGCGCGGTCAGCTGCCCGTCGCGCTCCACCACACTGCACTGAAGCACCCCGGGGGCGTCCTGGAGAATCCGCTCGACCTCGTCCAGCTCGACCCGCTGGCCCCTGATCTTCGCCTGCCGGTCCCGTCGGCCCAGGTACTCCAGGGTGCCCTCGGGACGCCACCGGCAGATGTCCCCGGTGCGGTAGATCAGCCGCCCCGGCCGGGTGTCGAAGGGATCGGGCCGGAACCTCTGCTCCATCAGCTCCGGCTGGCCGAGGTAACGCCCCACCCCGAGGCCGCCGATGCACAGTTCACCGGGCTGCCCGACCGGCACCGGTCGCAACGCCTCGTCCAGGACGTACACCCGCTTGTTCGGCACCGGTCGGCCGATCGGCGGCTCCTCCTCGGCCGGGTCGCACTCGTGCCAGGTCGCCCACACCGCCGTCTCGGCCGGACCGTACAGGTTGAGGAACCGTCGACCGGGTGCGGCCCACCGCCGCAGCACCCCGGTCGGCAACCGCTCCCCGGCCGCTGCGGCGATCCGCAGGTCGGGTAGGGGGTCCGGGGCCAGCGCCGCCCACACCGAGGGGGTGAGGGTGGCCACGGTGATCCCGTACCTGCGCATCGTGCGCAGCAGGGGCGGCCCGACGGTCAGTTCCGTCAGCGGCACGGTCACCAGGACCGCCCCACCCAGCGCGGCCATGGTCAGGTCGAACACGCAGCCGTCGAAGTTGGGCGACAGGAACTGGAGCACCCGATCCGAGGGACGGATGCCGAACACCCGCCGCTGCGCCAGGTGCAGGTTCACCATCGCCTCGTGGGAGATCGCGATGGCCTTCGGCTTGCCGGTGGTACCGCTGGTGAAGACGACGTACGCGGTGTTGCCGGGCGCCACCCCGGTCACCGGTGCCGTCGGTGCCCGACCGGTGTCCGGGACGACGAGCAGGTCGGTCGCCAGTTGCCGGGCCGCCAGCCGGGCCGCCGAGACGGGATCGGTCAACACGATCCCCACCGAGGCCTCCTGGAGCATGACTCGCAGCCGCTCCGGCGGGCAGGTGTGTTCCGCCAGCAGGAAGGCGCCGCCGGCCTTGCCGACCGCCAGGGTGGCGATCAGCAGTTCGACGGAGCGATCCAGGACCACACCGACGACGCTCTCCGGTTCCACCCCACGGGTACGCAGCTCCCGGGCCAGGGCGTTGGCCCGCTCCTCGACCTCCCGGTAGGTGTGCGGCACCCCCCGGTCCAGTACCGCCACGGCCTCGGGATCCAGCCCGGCCCGGTGTGCGAACACCTCATGCCAGAGGCGCCGGGTCCCCAGTGGCGCGGCGGTGTCGTTCCAGGTGACGAGTTGCTCGTACCACGGGTCGGCGGTCTGCCCCGGGGTGGCGGGCGCGACCGGGGTGACCTGCTGAACCGGGTCGACCGGTGCGACGGCCGGGACCAGCTCGACGGCGCTGGCCGGCGTGACGGCCGGGACCGACGCGATGGGGTTGACCGGGGCGACCGCAGTGACCGGACAGCCGGACGGTTGCGGGTCCGCGGTGATCCGGGTAACCGGTTCCGGCCGTGGGTGGCGGTCCAGGTCGGCACCCACGGCCGGAACCTGCTCATCGGCCGGGTGCAGCATCGTCCAGGCGTGCGCCGGGCAGCGGGTGTTCACGTGCGGACCCCACTGCACCGCGTCCGCTCGGTCGGCCAGCCGGTAGTGGGGGAACCGGTCCAGGAAGGCCAGGATCGCCCAGCCGGCCAGCCGCTCGGCGTAGGGTGCGCCGATGCAGTGGTGCCGGCCCATCCCGAACCCCAGGTGCCGGCCCTGCTGGCGGGTGATGTCCAGCTTGCGGGGGTCGGTGAACCTGCGGGGGTCCAGGTTGGCGGCCCCGGGCAGCACGACGACGGACTGCCCGGCCCGCAGGGCCACCCCGGCCAGTTCCAGGTCCTCGGCCACCTGACGGGCCAGGTACTGGCTGGAACCGTCGATCCGCATGAACTCGTCGACCGCCTGGTCGATCAGCTCCGGCCGGTTCCGCAGCAGGGCCTGCTGGTCGGGGTGGGCGGCCAGGTGCAGCAGTCCGGTGCAGACCAGGTGGGTGAGGGTCTGGTAGCCACCGGCGGTGAAGACGACACAGTTGGCCGCCACGGTCTCCAGACCGTACTCGGTGTCCCGGTCCGACTTGCGGGGGCGGCCGGCCAGGGCCTGCGCCAGGGAACTGACCAGGTCCGGCCCGGGTTCGGTGAGCCGTCGCCGCGCCTCGGCCCGGAAGTAGGCCATGGCCTCGTCGAGGACCGGCAGTACCGCCCGGTCTCGCAGGTTCGGCAGGGTGGACAGACTGCCGATGAGCCGACCGTAGGCGTCGGCCCAGGCGACCAGCCGCTGCGGCTGACCGGTGACCGCCAGCAGGGTCTCCGCCAGGGCGACATGCAACCGCTGGGCGAACTCCTCGACCAGGTCCACCTCACCGCGCTCCGGCAGGGCCTCGACCATGGCGGTGGCGATGTCCCGCAGCTCCGGGTCGCGCTGACGCACCCTGGACGGGGCGAACTGGTCGCGTACCGCCGCTCTGATCTCGACCTGATCGGGCGGATCCATGAAGATCATCTGTTCGAGCAGCATCCCGCCGACTCCGGCGAATTCCGACAGCCCGCGCGAGGTCAGGGTCTGCGCGGAGTGGATCCGGGCCGAGCGGAACCGCCGGTGGTCGGAGAGGATCTCCGCGGTCTCGGCGTACCCGGAGCACACCCACACCCGGGCCACCGTGTCGAAGAAGAGGGGACCGAGTTCGGCGACGGCGTCGAAGTAGCCGGTGGGGTCGGCGATCACCTCGGGCCGACCGAGCAGGTGGATGCCGTGTCGCCGCGGGTCGAAGGTCGCTGTCATGCCCCCTCGTCTCCCCCGGCCGGGGCGGACCGGTCGCGCTGGTCACCGGCCTTGTGACCGATGATCAAATGCTTGTCGCCGGTGGACCGACGCACCGTGCAGTCGGTGAAGCCGGCCTCGGTCAGCAGGGCGAGGTACTCGGCCGTCGTCCGGTGCCGCCCCCGGGTCTCCAGCTGCATGAGCAGGTTCATCACCGAGGTCGCCAACGGGCCCGTGTGGTCGTCGGCGAACAGTCGATCCATCACCAGGACCCGGCCGCCCACGGCGCACGCCCGGTAGGCGTTGCGCAGGATGTGCAGGCACTCCTCGTCCGGCCAGTTGGACATCACGTAGCCCAGCGAGACCAGATCACCGGGCGGCAGGTTCTCGGTAAAGAAGTCACCGGCCACGAAGTCCAGCCGGTCGGCCACCCCGGCGGCCAGCCCCGCGCGGATCAGGTGGGGACGTACCGGCGGCAGGTCGAACACGACGGCCCGCAGCCCGGGAGACTGCTGTAGCGCGGCGGCCGCGAAGGGCCCGTTGGCACCTCCCGCATCCACCAGCAGACCGGCGGCGGGCAGGTCGGCCAGGGCGGCCAACTCCTTGGACACCCCGTGGCTCAGGTGCCACATGGCGTCCATGAACTCCCGGGTGGACTCCTCGTCGCGGTAGAAGATGTCGTACGGGCCCTCGCGGGTGGCGTCCACGGTGGCCTTGCCCCGACGCAGGTACTCCTCCAGCCGCTGCATCCGTTCGGCCGCCCCGAGAGTCAGGTGCTCGACGAAACCGCCGATGTACCGGGCGTTGCCCCGGTCGAACAGCGGAAGGGCCTCCTCGGTCAGGCGGTACGCACCGGCGGGGTCACGCCGCACGATCCCGAACGTCACACAGACCAGCAGCAGCCGCTCCACGGTGTCACCGTCGAGACCGAGTTGGTCGGCGACCGCACCGGCGGACAGCGGCCCGTTCTTGATCAGGCAGGTGAGGATGTCGTGCCGGTCTACCAGGTGCAGCACGGGGGTGGAGACCAGGCCGTAGATGGCCTGCTCGATGTGGGGTGTCACAGTCGCTCCCGGGCAGCGTCGGTCAGTGGTCCCGGTGATCCGTCGTCCTCGACGTCGAGCAGTCCGGCCGGCATCTGGAAGGGGGTCCCCTCCGGCGGTGGGGGCAGGGGTTCGGCCGCCAGCCGTACCCGGTCGATCGCCTGTCCCAGCCGGGTGGTGCAGGTGTCCGGATCGGCCGCCGTGCAGACCACGAAGGAGTGCCGGGCGATGTAGCCGCCGGGGGGCAGGCGAAGTTCCGTGCCGGGTCCGACCATGGCCACGGCGGAGACCAGGCCGGCCGCCGGGTCCGGCTGCGGCAGGGACAGCTCGGTGACCCGGCAGTCGTACGGGGGGTAGCCGAACCGGATCCCGGCCGCCCTGCGCTTTTCGACCGTGAACCGGGGCTGGTTGCCGGTCGCCACCTCCACCAGTACCTCACCGGGGTCGATCCCGGTCGCCAGCTTGCCGAGGTACGGGATGAGGTCTCCACCGAGGCGCCCGTTGACCTCGACGATCACCGGACCCCGGCGGGTCAGCTTGACCTCCGTGTGGGTCATCCCGAAGCCGATGCCGAGCACCCGGTGGCTGACGGCCAGCAGGTCCCGCAGCGCGGGGTCGGCCAGCAGCGGGTCGGCGGGGTCGACGACATGGCCGATCTCCTCGAAGTACGGCTCCCACCCGGTCTGCTTACGGGCCAGGTACATCGGCCGGTAGTCGCCGTCGACGACGACTCCGTCGATGCTGACCTCCGGACCGTCCAGGTACTCCTCGATCAGGGCACCACCCTGGTAGGGCTGGTCACCGGCGAGACTGGCCTGCGCCGCCACCTGGTAGGCGCGGTCCAGTTGGGCCTGGTCCTCGGCCAGCACCACCCCGATGCTGGCGCCCAGGGCCCGGGGCTTGACCACGACCGGGTAGCCGATCGAGGCGGCCAGCTCGCGGGCCTGGGTCGGGCTGGTGGCGTAGCCGTGCGCGGGTTGGGTCAGCCCGGCGGCGTGCAGCAGCTGGCGGGTACGGTGCTTGTCCCGGCAGCCCAGGACTCCGTCGGTGCCCAGGCCGGGCAGGTCCAACTCGGCGGCGATCATGGCGCTGGGCAGCACCAGGGGCTCGTCCCAGCAGAGCACCCCGACGACCCGATGGGTGGCGGCCAGCTTCCGGGCGGTGGCGGCCAGGTTGTCATGGTCGTGGACGTTCGTCACCGTCCAGCCGGCCAGGTAGGGCCGCTGCCAGGTAGGGGTGGTGCCGTTGATCAGCCAGAGGTCGTAGCCGGCCTCCCGCGCCCGGCGGGACGCCGAGGAGACCAGGTACTCCCGGTAGACGCTCAGTCCGCTGCCAACCACGAGCAGCATCCCGTCATGGGGTTTCATACCGCTTCCTTCCGATGATGTGCCGTGCCCCGTCTGCGGGAGGTGTCCAGGCCGGGTGGGGGTGCGCGCAGTCCGGCCACCTTCTCGGCGATCAGCGGCGCGGTCTTGAATCCGCCGCCGCCGCAGGCCGCGTAGGCCCAGGTCGGCGACGGGGAGGGGCCCAGACGGGCTAGGAGGGCACCACCGGTGGCCTGGTCGGCCAGGTAGTAGCACTCCCGGGTTCGGGCGGGCGCGGGTGCCATCCCGCCGGCCACGATCGAGCTGAGCAGGTGGCTCAGCGCTCGGCGCCGCGACGGCGGGGTACGCCGGGAGCCGATCCGCTCGACCGGCCGGCACACCGCCTGGGTGCTCACCTTCAGGTCGGTGTCGGCCCCGGGGGGCAGCAGCCAACCTCCGGCCTGCGGGCCGGTGCGGAACATCACCACCGGGGTCGAGTTCCAGGCGGTCGATTCCGCCGGGTCGGGCCGCCGGTAGAGCATGCTCTGCCGGTACAGGGTCACCGGTGCCGGGAGCAGCCCGGCCAGCAGCGACCGGGACCAGGCCCCCGCCGCCACGAAGAGCAGGTCACCGGCGAGGGTCGACCCCCCGGCCAGGGTGACTGCGGCGGCGGCCGGGTCCACCTCGACCACCCGGTGGTACGGCAGCAGCCGCACCCCGTCGTGCTGCCGCAGCCACCGGGCTGTCTCCGTCAGCACCCGACGGGCCAGCAGCACCCCGGCCCCGGGCTCCAGCAGACCGGCGGCTTGCCCCGGGAAGGTCAGATGCGCCAGCCGTTGCCGCAGTTGCCGGGGCTCCAACAGCTCGCCCTCGACTCCGGCTGCGCGCATCAGGCGCAGGTTGTCGGTCGCCTCGGTGACGGACTGGACGACCAGGACACCCACCCGGCGATAGATCGGGGTGGCCAGCAGACCTTGCAGCTCCGCCCAGCGTCCGGGCAGGACGGCCGCCGCCCGGGTGGCCGCCGGGTCGCCCAGGTGCAGGGCGCGAACCACCCGGTGCTGGTCGAAGGAGGCCGCCGCCGGGTTGGGGATCGGCCCCTGGTCCAGCACGGTCACCTCGTCGCCGCGACGGGCGCACTCCAGCGCGGTGAGCAGGCCGACCACACCGGCGCCCACGATCAGCACCCGCCGTCCGGTCGGGGTGGCGGCCGGCATCTCAGGCCGCCGACGGGGCGGGCCGCTGCGGGGTGGCCACCGCCAGGTCGGCCAGCCGGGGCAGCCGGCGGGGGTGCACCTGCCGGGCCTCGGCGGCCCCGTCGAGCAGGTGGGGTGCCGTGGCACCCAGCACCTCGTCGGCGAGGTCGATCAGGACCGGCGCGGCGGCGCGCAGGAAGGTCTCCACCTCGTGGTAGAGGTCGCCGGCCCGCTCGGATGCTGCGGCGGCGTGGTCACCGGATTCGAATCGGGTAGCCAGTTCGGCCAGGCGGGCCAGTTGGGCGGTGATGGTCTCGGCGATCCGGTTCAGGCTGTAGTGGGACAGTTCGGCCTGCCCGGTAAAGCGGCTGACCATGGTGGCGGCGGCGGTTCGGCCGGCCGGGCTGACCGGCAGCGTCCACCCGGGGGTTGGGCGCTGCGCGTCGTACCACCGGTTCAGGGCCTCGGCCAACCGGTTCCAGGGCTGGATCAGTCGGGTACCGGCCAGGGTGGCCAGGGCGGATCGACTGAAGTTGGTCCGCTGGTGTTCCGGGCTGGTGCTGGCGAGATAGAAGCGGCCGACATCGCGCGGGGTCTCGGCGGCCAGTTCCTGGGCCCACACCACATGCCCCCGGCTGGTGGAGAACTTCTCGTGCTCCAACTCGTAGAACTCGTTGGTCAGCATGGTGGGACGCAGGTAGCGGTCACCGAAGGCCATCAACAGTGCGACCCCGACCAGGGCGAACGGATGGGTGTTGTCGAAGCCCATGAAGTAGACGACCTCGGTGTCACCGCCGGCCAGCCAGAGGTCGTCCACGGCCTGCGGAGGGTGGCCGGTCGCCGTGGCGGCGACCGCGGCGGTGTGGATCCCGGCCGGGATCGCCTCGACGGCGGGGTTGATCACCTGACCCGGAACCTCCGGGAAGGGGGCGGGCACCCCCCAACCGGTCGGGAAGGTGATCGGGAAGTCCGGCAACGGGCGACTGAGCATCTCCCCCAGGGCCTGCCGCATGTGCGGCCGCATCACCGTCTCCGGACCCAGGTAGTGGGCGCGCAACCGCTCCCGGTAGCGCTCCAGGGGCAGCACGAGGATCTCCGCCGACCGTACGGTCAACTCCTCGTCGGGGTGTTCGGTGGAACGCGGCTCCCGCAGTTCCCCGGGGTTGATGTGGTGTCCGCAGCTCTCGCAGACTCCGCCGCAGCTGTCCGCCAGGCAGGTCGGACAGATTCCCTGGACGTACGCCTCCATCAGGTACTCCCCCGTGCGGGGCAGGTAGGGAAACGACATCCGACGCAGCTCGAACACCCCCTCGGCGTGCAGCCGGCCGAGGAACTCGCACAGGAAGTCGCGGAACCCCTTGTCTCCCGGGGCGAATCCGTCGATGGAGATGCCGAGCGCGGCCAGCGAGCTGCGGACCTGTTCCTCGGCCCGTTCGGTCAGCGACTCCGGGGCGATCCCCAGCCGGCGCGCGGTGGAGACCACGAAGGTCTGGGTCTCCTGCACCCCGCTGCCGAACAGGGTCTGGTCGCCGGCCGCCCGGCGGTACCGGGCGTAGACGTCGGCGGCCAGGAAGGGCCCGCAGAGGTGACCGACGTGCAGGTCGCCGTTGGCGGTCGGCGCGGGGACGATGACGATGCTGCGGCGTGCCATCTCAGCCCTCCGCCCGGTGCCGGTCGGTGAAACGGGCAGCCATGTCGGTGTCCCACCAGATGGCGTAGTAGGTGAACTCCTGATCACCGGGATTGGTCACCTGGTGGTGGGAGCCGGGCGCCAGGCGGACGATGTCCCCGGCCGCGAAGTCGCTGCGTCGACCGTCGACGATGATCTCCCCGCGGCCGACCAGCCCGATGAAGATCTCGTACTCGTGGTGGGCGTGCGCCGTCGCGGCACCGCCCGGGGGCACCACGCACCAGGCACCCTCGAAGGGGGCGTTCAGCTCGGGCCACGGCAGAAGGAGTTCGTAGTTGAGGCCGTACCCGCTGGCCAGCCTGTCCTGATCGAATCGGCGGATCTCCATCATGCCCCCCGACCGGCCGGCTGCGGGGTGCCGATGCGCTGCCCGGAGGCGGTACGCCGGGTCACCATGTCCTCGACGATCTCCGCCGACCGGTGCGCCAGGACACTGATCAGGGAGTCGGCTATGCCGTGCGTCTCCTCGTTGGTCCCCTGGAGGTAAATGGCGCCCCACGGCGCGTTGTCGATCTCCACTCGGTAGTTTCGGGACACCCCGACGGGATCGATTCCCAGCTGCGGTTCGAGCTGCCGGAACAACGGGGAGGGCTCGTTGCGGTAACCGGTGCCCAGCAGCACCAGATCGCAGCGCAATTCGGTGATCTTTCTGGTCCGCCGGTCACTCAGTTCGAGGACGACCTCCTCGCCGTCCTGCCGGGCGGTGACGATCTCGGTCAGGGTCATCACCCGCGACCGGTCGTCACCGTTGAGGCGCTGCCGGTACAGCATCGCGTACAACTCGTCGAGGAAGGGCGGGGCCAGGCCGGCGTAGTTCGTGATTCGCATTTCCTCCAGGATCTGACGCCGCGACTCCTGGTCACACTCGAAGAACTCGTCCACGAAGGACGGGTAGAACAATTCGTTGACGAATTTGCTGGTCTGGTAGTTCTGGAAGCCGACCGACCGCAGCAGGATGGTCGGCCGACTGGCGGGCAGGTCCTCGTGTACGGCGTAGAACATCTCGGCGGCGCTCTGCGCGCCACCGACCACCGCCACCCGGTACGGCCGTTCGCGGTCGAGTTCGGCGATCCCGGCGCAGTAGCGGCTGCTGTGGATGACCTTGTCGGCGGGCAGTTGCCGGAACACCTCCGGCACCTGGGGCTCCCGTCCCACCCCGATGACGAGGTCACGGCAGGTGATGGTGTCTCCCCCGACCAGGGTCACCGTCCAGTCGTGGGGGGCGCCGTCGGCGTCCCGGTTGACGGCGATGCTCGCGCACCGCGCGTTGTAGCGCACCCGGACCTGACGCAGGGAATCCGCCACCCAGGCCAGGTATTCGGAGATCTCGCTACGGTACGGGTAGAAGGTGGACAGGTTGACGAATTCATCCAGCCGGCGTTTGCTGTGCATGAAGTTCAGGAATGAGAAATTACTGCGGGGATTCCGGAGGGTGACCAGGTCCTTGATGAAGGAGACCTGACTGCGCGCCCCGGGCAACAGCAGTCCGCGCTGCCACTTGATGTCCGCGTGCTGCTCAATCAGGAGCGTGTTGGCAGCCAGGCCGGTGTGTCCGGATTCCTCGATTGCCACTGCCAGGGCCAGGTTGGCCGGGCCGGCACCAACTGCCAGCACATCTACCTCTTGGTGCGCCACATCTGCTCCCTTTGGTTGCGGGTTGCCGACGGGTGACTCCCGATCACGGGTATCGACGTCCATCAGAGAAGCACATCGGCGGGCGGCACCGATATGGCGAAGTCGGCCAGTGGCCTATCGAGGACATCCGGGAGGAGAGCGGCGCCTCCTAACGGCGCTTTCGGTGGCCGATGCCGGTCGGTTGCCGTAACCGGCCGCATCGATATCCGTACATCGGCACAGGATTTCCGTACCGTTTTCGCGGGGCCGGAATCCCGCCCGCGATGACAGCAGGAGGAGGCGACATGCCCGCACCAACCGCAGGGCCGAGCGGCCGGCAGGTCGGCCCGGCCACGGCGGACGGGGTGGCCGTGACCGCGGCAGCCTTACCCCGACCGTACGAGTGGCAGCGGAGCCGCCCCGGTCGGCGACCGACGGGCGGGTGCCGGTGAAGATCCGTGAGGTGATCGGCGACGAACGACTGAGCACCTCCTTCCCGTTGCAGTCGTACGCCTTCGGCCCGTCGCCTACCCCGACGACCGAGGAGCAGCTTCGCGCGGCGCTGCCGTACCACGAGGGCAACTGCACCATGATCGTGGAGGACGACGGCCTGGTCGCGGCCGCGGCCTCGGCCATCCCGATGTGGCAGAACGTTCGCGGACAAGTGCTCGACATGGCCGGTGTCGCCTGGGTCGCCACCCACCCCTTGGCCCGGCGCCGGGGCCACAGTCGTGACCTGCTGCACCACCTGCTCGGTGAGATGCGCCGGCGGGGGCACACGGCCACCGCCCTGTACCCCTTCCGGTCCTCCTTCTATGCCCGGTTCGGCTACGTCAACCTGCCGAAACCCCGGACGGTCACCTTCCGGCCGGAGGACTGCGCGCCGCTGCTGAAGGCGGACCTGCCCGGCGAGGTCACCTGGCAGCCGTACGCCGAGGGATTCGACGACTACCGGGGGTTCCTGCGCCGGCTGCTGCACCGGCGGCACGGTTTCGCGCTGCCGCCGGAGCAGCAGAGCGCAGCCGCCCGCGACGCCGGCACCCGCTGGCTGGTGACCGCCCGCCGTGACGGTGACGTCGTCGGCATGGTGACCTACCGGATCGACGGCCAGGGTGGACAGTTACGCGCGGACGACCTGCTGGCCACCGATGCCTTCGGGCGGGCCCTGCTGTTGAGGTTCTTCGCCCACCACATCGACCAGGTGTCCGAGGTGGTGCTGACCGTCCCCGCCGATGAGCTGCCCGAGCTGTGGCTGGACGACCTGACCGCCCGGGTCGAGACCGTGCTCTCCTTTCCCTCCGCCCCACCCCCGATGGCCCGGGTGCTGAGCGTGGAGGGTCTGCGAGGGCTCGAAGTCGGGGCGGGTCGGATCGGCATCGAGGTGGTCGACGATCCGTTCCTGGTCGGCCGGTACCACCTCGAGGCCGTCGACGGACGGCTGGTGGTCGAGACCGACCCCGGGCAGATGTCGGCCGTGCTCACCGCGGCCGGATTCTCCGGGCTGGTCTACGGTGTGCTCGATCCGGTCGATGTGCTGGCCCGAGGGCTCGGCACCCTCTCCGACGACGCGGTGACCCAGTTGCGGGCCCTGTTCCCCCGTGCGGTGCCCTGCGTCTTCCCGCCCCGATAGCCTCGTCGACGACCACGGCCGGCGGTGCCGGGCGGCCGGGGTCAGTCGGCCCAGCCCTCGCGTACGGCCGTGGCGGCCAGGGTCACCCGGTTGTTCGCGCCGAGGCGCTGCATGAGGGCACCGACATGACGGCGTACGGTGCGCTCACTGATGCCGAGGTGCCGGGCGATGGCCTTGTCGATCATGCCGGTGAGCAGCAGCCGCAGCACCTGGTCCTGTTCGGAACTGAGCCGCTCGCGGGTGCCGTTGACCGGCACCGCCCGATGCCACAGCAGGTCGAAGAAGGTCCGTAGCGCCGAAGTGATGACCGGGGTACGCACCAGCAGGGCACCTTCCATGCCGGTCGGTCCCAGCGGCAGCAGCGCCGTCTGCCCGTCGACCAGCACCATCTTCATCGGCAGCTCGGGGTAGATGCGACACTGCCAACCGGCCTCGACGGAGGCCCGCAGCATCTGCGCGGAGCCGGGCAGGTCCAGGACCCCTCTGGTGTAGATGTTGCGGAATGTCACCCCACGGGCCACGGCGGCGGCCGGGGGCCGGCGGACCGACTGGGGGTCGGGTGGCCGGTTGAAGTGCTCCGTCTCGATGCTCATGACGTCCCGGCGGGCCGACAGGCACAGCTCGACCGAGAGCGCACCGATCTCCGCCCCGTCGGTCAGCACCCTGATCCGGTCCTCCGGCAGCCGACCCCAGTCCTTGGCGCCGAGATAGTGCTGCTGAAGGGCCTCGACCTCTTCGCGTACCCGCAGCAGGCCCTCGTACCGATCGGTGATCTGCCGTTGGATGAGCAGTATCGCGTTGTCCATGGCCCGCACCGGTTCGACCGGCACCAACTCCGGCCGCCCCACGTGCCGTTCCCGGGCGAAGCCCCGCTCGATCAGCTCCCGGGTCGGCCCGGCGTCCCGCAGCATGGGCTCCTCGTGCAGAGACAGCTTGCCGGCGGCCAGCAGGCGCTGGTAGAGCGCGGCCGCCTCCGCGGAGAGGACTTCCGCCAGACAGGTCTTCATCCATACCCCTTTTTCCCGAGAAGCTGACCGACATCGTCGCCGCCGTCCGGTCGGATCCTGGACGGTCCACTTGTCGGTAGGGTAGAAGTTGCCGCTGGAGCTACCCCTGGAGTGCCCTCTGGAGTTCGCCCGTGTGGACCAGAATGGACACCGGGCGAGATCCTCATGGAGACGGTGACGGGCGATCGCGGATCAGGGCGTGCGCTTCGAGGTGCTGGGCCCGTTGCGCGTCTGGTGTGATGAGCGGCGACTCGACCTGGGGCCTCTACAGCGGCAGGTGGTGCTGGCCGTGCTCCTGCTGCATGCCGACAAGGTGGTCGAACGAGACCGGTTGATCACCGGGATCTGGGGTTCGGCCCCGCCAGCATATGCGGTGAATCTACTGCAGAAACACATCTCCGCGTTGCGGCGGGTCCTCGACCCGACACCGCCGAAGCGGGGTCAGTCGGCCTTCCTGACCTGGACCGGCTCCGGATACCGCCTGGCCGTGGCGCCCGCAGGGCTGGACCTGGTGGACTTCGAGCGAGAAGTGACCACTGCGCGGACGGCCCGCGACAGCGGGGACACCTCGGCCGCGGCCACCGCCCTGCACTCGGCGCTGCGCCACTGGCGGGGCCCGTTCTGCGCCGGGCTGACCAGTCCGGCCCTCGACGCCGAACGCACCGTGCTCGACGAGCGCAGGTTGGCGGCGCTGGAGGAACGCATCGAGATCGACCTGGACCTCGGGCGGCACCTGGCCGTGGTCGGGGAACTACGGCAACTCGTCGCCGACCACCCGTTCCGGGAGCGGCTGTGGTGTCTGCTGATGGTCGCGCTGTACCGTTCCGGCCGCCAGGCCGAGGCGATCATGACCTTTCATGACGTACGGCGGCACACCCTGGACGGTCTGGGGGTGGAGCCGGGCGCCGACCTGCATCGACTGCACCGGCAGATCCTGGCCGCCGATCCGGCGCTGGTGATCCACGAGCCGGGGCCCTCGGTCGGCACGGTGGCGCCGTTGACCGGTCTCCGGCTGCCCGTGCCGGCCCAGCTCCCCCATCCCGTACCCGGATTCGTCGGCCGTCAGGCGGACCTGGGCCGCCTGGACAGCCTGCTGTCCCAGGGCTGCGAGACGGCCACCAGGACCAGCCCGGTGGCGGTGATCGCCGGCATGGCCGGGGTGGGCAAGACGGCCCTGGCGGTGCACTGGGCCCACCGGGTACGCGGCCGGTTCCCGGACGGGCAGCTCTACGTCAACCTGCGGGGATACGACCAGTTCGGGGCGGTGGCGGATCCGGCGGCCGTGCTCCAGACCCTGCTGCACGGCCTGGGTGTGCCGCCGGAGCAGGTGCTGGCCGGTCTCGATGCCCGGTCCGCGATGTTCCGAACCCTGCTGTCCACCCGGCGGTTGCTGATCCTGCTGGACAATGCCCGCGACGCCGAGCAGGTCCGGCAGTTGCTGCCCGGCTCCTGCGGCTGCCTGGTGCTGGTGACCAGCCGCAACCGGATGACCGGTCTGATGGCCACCGACGCCGCCACACTGATCGACCTGGACCTGATGACCGCCGAGGAGTCCCGGAAACTGCTCGTCCGGCGGCTGGGCACCGGACGGCTGAGCGCCGAGCCCGCAGCGACCGATCAGCTGATCCGGCAGTGCGCCGGTCTGCCGCTGGCGTTGTCGATCGCCGCGGCCCGGGCCGCCAACCAGACCCGGTTCCCGCTGTCCGCGCTGGTGGCCCGGTTGGACACCGCCCGCGACGGCCTGGACGCCTTCAGCGTTCAGGAGCGTGAGGTCGACGTACGGGCGGTCTTCTCCCACTCCTACCAGGTGCTGGACTCGGCCACCGCCGGCATGTTCCGGCTCATCGGTCTGCATCCCGGACCGGAGGTGACCGTACCGGCGGCGGCCAGCCTGGTCGGTGTCCCCCGAGCCCATGCCGACCGGCTGATCGCAACCCTGGTCAACAGCAGCCTGATCAGTGAGCAGGCGCCCGGCCGGCACGTGCTGCACGATCTGCTCCGCGCCTATGCCGTGGAGCTGACCCGCAAGCACGAGGGTGAAGCGGCCCGCCGGGCGGCGGTACGCCGACTCCTCGACCACCTGGTACTCAGTGCCCACGGCGCCGACCTGCTGCTCAGTCCCTCCCGGGAGCCGATCACCCCGGTACCGGCCACACCGGGGGTGAGTCCGGAGAGGATGACCGACCGGCAGGCCGCCCTGCGCTGGTTCACCGAGGAACAGGCGGTCCTGCTGGCCGGCCTGGAACTGGCGGCCGGCCAGAGATTCGACACCCATGTCTGGCAACTGGCCTGGGCGATGACCACCTATCTGGACCGGCGCGGACGCTGGCACGACTCGGCGGCGATCCAGACCCGGGCACTTGCGGCGGCCCGTCGGCTCGGCGACGAACGGGCGCTGGCCCTGGCCCACCGGGGACTCGGCCGGGCGGCCGTCCGGCTGCAACGAGCGGACGCCCGGTCGCATCTGACGGCGGCACTGAGGTTGTTCACCAGCGTCGGGGACCGGCAGGGCCAGGCACGCACCCGGCTCAACTTCGCCTGGCTGTACGAGCAGCAGGGGCGCCATCAGGAGGCCCTGCCCCACGTACGGCAGGCCGTGGACCTGTTCCAGCGGTGCGACGACCGGATCGGCCTGGCGGACGCCCTGAACGCCCTGGGCTGGTTCCATGCCAAGCTCGGCGGGTACCGGGCAGCTCTGACCTACTGCGCCGAGGCGCTGGCGTTGGCGGGGGAGACGGGCGACGAGGACGGCGAGGCCCACATCAGGGACAGTCTCGGCTACATCCATCAGCTCTGCGGCCAACCCCGCCAGGCCCTCGCCAACTATCGGGATGCCGTCCGGTTGTGGCGGGAACTCGGTGACCGACACTACGAGGCCGAGGCCCTGCACCGCCTTGGTGATCTTCATCACGCCGTAGCCGAGCTTGCCGCGGCCCGCTCCGCCTGGACGGCGGCGTTGACGATCCTCGACGAGTTCCACCACCCGGATGCCGCGCAGGTGAGAGGGAAGTTGGGCAAGCTCGACGAAATGCTCGCCCGGTCACGGTCCTGAAGGCCGGCACCGCCGACCCCGACCACCCTGGTTGACGGGGCATGACCGGGCGGGCACCCTGACTCGCGGCCTGTGTCACAGCACAGCCGGGTGCGGAGACGGCACCGCCGCGAGGCGATACGGGAGGGTTCATGTCTGATCCGGGCGACTCGACCGGTACCCCTGATCCTTGCGGCCCTCCGGCGGAGGTCGGCTCCGATCGCCGGGACCGGCCACGCTCGCCGGGGTTGGTGGCCGCTGCCGCCGGGGTCGTCCTGGTCGCCGGGGCGGTCGCGGACCTCGGGCCGGAGGAGTCCTCCCCCGTCGAGATCTCCGTCGAGGCCGGGCCGACCGGATCCGTCCGGGAACAGTTCGCCCGGGCCTTCACCGGGGGCGCGGCCTGGGACCCTCCGGTCGTGCTCAGCATCAAGCCGCCACCCAAGGACTGACCCGCCCGGGTCATCTGCCGGAGACGGCCGGCAGGGCCAGCGCCAGGACCCGCGGCCCGTCGAGCACCATCAGCCCGCGTCGGGCGAACTCGGTGACCGCCTCGGCGATGTCATCGGCCGGCAGGCGTTCGCCGAACCGCTGATGCAGGCCCGACCTGGTGACCGGACGATCCACACAGGCCAGATAGATCTCGGCCAGGGGACCCTCGAAGGTGTAGGTGCCCTCCCGGCCGGGCTGCCGTCCGTCGTAGATCTGCAGGTGATCCGTGCTCGACCGGTAGGTGAGCACTGGAGGCGGGTCCGCCCCGGCGGCCTCGGTCCAGGCCGCCACCTGCCGGGCCAGCGGCAGGTACACCTTCTCCGGAAGGCCGCCCGTCGGTGGCTGCTCGAAGAAGTAGGCGACCCGGTCGAGGTCGGTCTCGGCCGGATAGACGTACGCATAGCTGCCTTCCGGCCGCACGCCACCCGTTGCGGTCCGCGCCGCCGCGTACAGCGGACTGAACCGTTCGATCCAGATTCGGGCCGCGCCGCCGGGTGGCTGTAGGTGCCACAGATGGGGCAGGACGGCGGCCTGCTCGGCGTAGTCGTCGGCGGTCTCCTCCGGGAAACCCCAGAGGATGTTCCACGCCACATCGATGCCGTAGTACCGGCACCAGCGCAGCAGGTTGATGTTCTGGGCGGCGGTGACACCCTTGCGCATCAGCCGCAGCACATGCGAGCTGAGCGACTCGATGCCGGGCTGGATCCGGGTCACCCCGGCCTGCGCCAGCAGCCGTATCTGATCACGGGTGAGGTTCGACTTGACCTCGTAGAACAGCTCGTAGCCGGTCTGCGCCCCGGTCAGCTCCGGCATGAGTTCCCGCAGGTGGGTCGGGTCGAGGATGTTGTCCACCGCCTCGAACCGGAAGCTGCCGTAGCGGCGGGCCTGTAGGTCCAGTTCGGCCCGTACCTGCCCGGTGGTCTTGGCCCGGAACCGCATGGTGGTGCCGTTCAGTCCGCAGAAGGTGCAATGGTGTTTGGCCCCCCACCAGCAGCCCCGGGAGGACTCGAAGGGGATCCACACCCGGTGGCGGCCGGCCGCCGGCATCAGGCCCAGGTCGGCGATGCGCTGGAAGTACTCGGCATAGTCCGGCACGGTGGCGTCGTGCAACTCCAGCGGCGGGGCGGGCGCCAGCCCGCCGACCCCACCCGCCACCCGGCCCAGCACCCCGGGCACGGTCAACGGGTCCGTACCGGCGGCAAGGGCCCGCAGCAGCCCGGGCAGCGCCCGCTCGCCCTCCCCGGTGACCGCCAGGTCCATGCAGTCCACCGTCCGAACCAGCTCCGGTCCCATCTCGCCGTCGAAGTTGGCGCCCCCGAAGACCGTGACCAGCTCGGGCCACTCCTGCTTGAGCCGTCGGGCCAGGGCGATCGAGGCCGTGTTCTGCTGGTAGGTCGAGCTGAAGCCGACGACCCGGAACCGGTCCCACGGAAAGGTCCGCACAAGACTGTCCAGATAGGCCGGCACCTGCACCTCGCGCAGGTACGCCAGCCGGTCCTGGAGGTGTCTGCCCGCCCCGCCCAGGTGCCGCAGATCGGCGGCGAAGTCGATCGGCAGCCTTCGCCCACCGTCCGGGGCGGCATCGCCGAAGGCCGCAACGGAGAACAACCAGTCACCGACGAGCCGGCCCCGGTGCTCCGCCAGCAGGGAGTACTCCTGCGCCCCGATCAGGGCCGCGAAATCGAGATTCGCGTGCAGGGTACGCACCGGGAACCCGGCTTGAGCCACCGTGGCACTGAGCAACCCGAGCTGGATCGAGGGCCGGTAGATGCCCATGAACGGCATGGACACGAGGACCACCGGCCAGTCCGGGTACGCGGCTGCCGGCCGGTCACACTGATCGACGCCGGACGTATCGACCTCCGCTACTCGGCAGCCACCGCGGTCGAGGTTCGGTGTGGGTACGGGTTGCAGGATGCGCCACCGGCAACCGGCGGTCAAGCCGAGCAGGACGACTCTCCTACGGCGGGCGTGGGGGCGGGGTCAGGGCCTGGTCGGGCGGCCGCTGGTCACGGCGGGGCCGGTGTGGGTCGTGGCGGTGATCCGGGTCGCCGGCCCGGGTCGCCAGAGGAGGTCCACGACCGCCCCGTCCGGGCGCGCCATCTGGTGGTGCTCCCGGTAGCCCAGCCGCCGGTAGAGTCGCCGGTCGGCCTCGCTGTGCAGGTCGGCGTAGATCGGCAGACCGTGGGTGCCCATCAGCCGGTGGCTGTCGGCGAGTACGGTCGCGGCCTGGCTCGCCCGGTCGGCGTCCGGCGGCGCCGCCAGGATCGCCAGGTGGTTGTGGGGTTCCTGCGGACGGTGCGCCGCCAGGAACCGGTCCAGTCGGTGGAAGCGGACCAGATGCTCCTCGCAGGCCCACCTGATGCGCTCCCGGTAGCGCGACGGGGGTGGGATCGGACGATAGCGGTGGAACCAGACCGTGGCCGCCGCACCATTGGTGAGCAGGAAGGCGTCCCCGAACAACAGAGCATGTTCGACCCAGATGCGGGCCACCGCAGCCAGCACGGCGGGACGCCGCCGTTCGTCGGGCACCAGCCAGGCACCCAGGGTGGTGGGGGCCAGGGTGGCGGTCACCAGGTCGGTGATCCAGTCGATGTCACGCCAGCGGGCGCGTTTGACCGGCGAGACAGGGCGCATGGAAACTCCTGACGAGACGTGAGTCCGAGGGGCGGGCCGGTACGCGCGACCGGCGCTTAGCCGGAGGGCGCGGTGGGGTGCCTCGACAGGAGCCCGAGCCGCAGCAGCCCAGGCCTCAGCCACCCTCGATCCGTCACCGATTCTCTCCAGATCGCCACCCAACGATGCGAACGAACCCTAACCTGTCGCAACCAAGCAGTCACACAGAGTCCGGCGTGTCGCACCCCAACACACCCCACACGCCCCTCCCCCACCCCACCACCCCGTCGATCTTGCACTTTCAGTCGCTGGTTCGCGGCTTTTCAGGCGGTATGCGCCGACAGAAAGTGCAAGATCGACGGGTCAAGGGGTGGGGGTGGGGGTGGGGCGGCGGCGGGTCAGGTGGGTGATGATGGCGGCCAGGAGGACGGCTTCGGTGGTGAGGATGACGACGGCCCAGGTGGGGCTGAGCCAGTTGGCCAGGGTGGTGTACCAGTAGCGGATCAGGAAGGTCAGCACGGTGCCGGCGAACAGGACGGAGGTCAGCCCGTACAGGGTGAAGGCCACCCGGTCGCGGACCCGGTAGTCGGTCACCGCGCGTGGGCCCTGACGCAGCAGTCGGCCGTAGAAGCGGTACGTGTCCGTTCGCAGGTCGGCGAGGTTCAACGCGTGGCTGAGCATGTGGTAGCCGTCGAGGCGCAGGAACGGCACCAGGTTGAGGGCGGCGGCGGCGGTGCCGAAGAGCAGCATCGTGCCGGCCAGGTCGTACAGCATCCCGGGTGGGCCCCACAGGCGCAGCGCCGCGAACGGCACCAGCGCCAGCATGCTCACGAAGACACCGGCGAACGCGGTGGCCACCCGCCGACGCGGGGTGAACAGCACCACGTCGTCGACCTTGCAGTACGGGGCCAGCAGCGGGAAACGCCACATCACACCGATCTCGGTGACCCGCCCGCCGAAATATCGGCAGGTCAGTCCGTGGGCGCACTCGTGCAGGAAGACGATCACCCAGGTGACCACCACCGCGAGCAGGATCGCCGGCAGCGGCCGGCCACCGCCGACCCCGTCGGCCAGCTCCGGCAGGTACCGTGCCACGTACCCGCCCACGGCCAGCACGAGCGCCAGCGCCGGGACCACGAACCACCAGGTGAAGACCGGCGCCAGCCAGGGCAGCACCCGGTCGAACAGCCGCTGCGGGTCGAACAGTGGCAGCCGGGCCGACAAGGGGCCGCGCTTGGCCTTCGCCGCGCCTGCGGCGGCCGAGGCGGTGAGCGCGGCGAGAGCGTCCGGGTCTGTCGCGCCGTGCAGCAGTTGCCGCTTGTGCAGCATGCCGAACAGTTGCTGCCAGTTCTCCGGCCCGAGCCGACGCTGGTAGGCGTCGGCGTACTCGTCGGCCAGGTCCTCCAGGCTCCGGGTGCCGTCCATCCGGGACATCAGGAAGTGCTCCCGGGGCCCCACCCGGTAGAACCAGCCGGTCTCGGGGTCCTTGACGTGGTGCACGATCTTGCCGTCGCGCCACACCCCGGGGCCGAGTACGACCTCGGGGCGCAGCCGGGGCCGGGTCCAGGTGGCGCTCTGGTCGGCCTCGACCGTGGTCATCGGGATCCGGCCGGCGCCGGCTCGTCGAGCAGCGCGGTGCGCATCAGGTACGACAGGTAGATCTCGTCGAGGATGCTCACCCCGAGCCGGTTGTTGGTCATGTGCACGTACGAGCTGAGCAGGATGGGCACGACCGCGTCGAGGTCGCTGACCACCCGGGGCTCGGCATCGCCGCGCTGGAAGACCAGCTTGCCCTGCCCGGCCAGTGCGACCACTCGGTCACGCAGTTCACGGCAGTGCGCCGCCCAGCGGCCCTCGACACCGGTGACCTGGGCCGACGCCTCGCCCCGTGCCGCCGCACGGATGGCGGCCAACCGGTCGCGCAACGCGCCGTCCATGCGCCGGTAGCTGGTGTCGAAGCTGGAGTGGTAGTCGTCGCTCGGTTCGGAGTACGAGACCTCCCAGAAACGGCGGTACTCGTCGAGGAACTCGGCGATGCGTCGATCGTCGTCGAGGAACACCGCGCACATCATCATGCCCAGCTGCGCCGACAGACCCAGCAGCACCGGCCGTACGTGCACATTGGTGGTGGCCAGCAGGTCGAGCACCACGTCACTGGAGTGCTCGAAGTGCCACTCGGCCAACTCGACGCCCGCCGGGCCGCCGTAACGGCCGTACTCCCGCTCGTACGGGATGTGGTGGTAGCTGTTGTTGGCCCGCATCGGCATCTCCCCGCCCGGACCGTACTCGGCGTCCCAGCGCTGCTGGCCGTACTCGGCGAGGAACATCTGCTTGTACAGGTCGCCGAGCCCTTCGCTGTCGACCTCGTACAACGCGGGCCGGCGGCGCAGGAAGGCGGCGAGCGCCTCATCCACCCGGCTGCGTACCAGTTGCGGGTCGACGCCCGGGGCGGGCAGCACCCGCAACCGGATGTGCGGGCCCTCCATCCAGTACTTGATGAAGAAGTACCGGCTGATCAGCCCTTCGTCACGCAACTCGTCGACAAGTGGGCGCACGCCCTCCACGAGCATCGGGTTGGCGTTGCTGGCGTAGAACGCGTGGACGCTGAGCCAGCCGTGGTCCAGCGGCGACGGATAGTCAGTCACGGTCCAGTCCCCCTCGGACACCGTTGAGTTCGACGGTCAGTTCGGTCACGTACGACCCGGATTCCGCGCACACCACCTGCTCATCGCGGTCCGGCAGCATCTCGACGAGCACCAGCCGGCTACCCGCCGACCGTCCCATCGCGTCCAGCAGTTGCAGACACAGGTAGCTGTCGAAGTCCACGTAGAGCGGCTTGTGCTCCGGCCGGCCACCCGCCGCCGCGCCACCACCCGCCGCCGCGCCACCACCGCCGGCCGCGCCACCGCCGGCCGGCGCCTCACCGTCGGTGACGGCCGGGGCGAGGCGGGTGCCTTCCGGGGTGGCGAACACCCGACGCGGCAGCCCGTTCTCGCGCCGCCACCGCTGCCAGGACAGGAACCAGTCGGCGTCACCGGTCTGCGGGGTACGCGCAGGCGGCAGGTGGTCGGGGTGCAGCTTCCACATCCGCCGTTGCAGCACCAGGTCCCCGTGCACGATGCGCGGATAACCGATCATGCCCCGGTCGGGCAACGGCACGTCGGTGCCGGCCCACAGGTCCGGCTGGGCCATCCCGAGGTGAGCGAAGTTGAGCAGCACCTGCTGCACCTCCGGCAGCGCCATCGGCAGCAGGAAACCCAGGTAGACCGGGATGACCTCGGCGTCGAGCCGGCGGGAGCGCAGCAGCAGCCGATCGGTCACCGGGTCGTGCTCGACCCTGAGGTCGTCCATGTGGATCTGTTCGGCGGCCGGCCGGAAGCTGATCTCCCCGGGGCAGACCAGCTCGTACGGGGTGACCGACGGATGCAGGTTCAGGTTCGTGGCGTCGTACCCGCCGCGCAGTTCGGCGAGCACCGCGCCGGGTGGCTGGAGCCGGGCCAGTTCGGTGCGCAGCGCACCGGCCAGGTCCTCGGCGGCGAACAGGTGGGCGAAGCGGGAGAAGAGCAGCGTCATGCCGGAGTAGACCCGGTTGACCACCACCCGCTGCCGGTCGCCCTGGTCGGCGATCTGGAGGAAGAACGAACGTGGATCGAGGGTGCCGAGGGTGTCGGGCACCATCTCGGCGACCTCGGTCATGAACGCCTCGTCGAGCACCAGTTCCTCGGCGTCGCCCGGCAGGGCGGCGTACGCCTCGTTGACCCGTCGGGCCACCTCGATGCGCGCGTCGTCCAGGGCGGTGATCTCCTCCTGCCGGAACCAGTTCTCCTGCCGCACGTAGGAGTTGTTCGCGTCGAACGCCCGGCGGCGCATCGCCCGCCCGGTGTAGTGCTCGTAGAAGTCCTGCTGGAACTCGTGGGCGAAGGTGAGCAGGTCGTCGCAGTGACCGCCGGCGCCGTAGCGAGCCTTGAAGAAGCCCTTGGTGACCAGTCGACGGGAGAGATTGACGTCGAACACCGGCATGATCCGCGCCAGTGCCCGCAGACCGGGCAGCACCGTCAGCTCCCACTGGTCCCGGTCGGCGGTGACCGGCGCGTCGGTGCGCAGCGTGGCGTCCTCGTACACCAGGGTCCTCGGCGCCGGGACGTCGGCGCGGCCGAGATCGGTGTGTGCGGCGGCCAGTTCCTGGCGGATCTCCGCGAGGGCGGCACGCCGACCGTCCACGTCGGCGGCCGGGTAGTCGGTGGCGAGCCGGTTGACGGCCGCGATCCGGTCGGCGAGCCGGTCGGCCCACGGACGGTCGATGGCGCGCAGCGCCTGCCGGTAGCCCTCCACCGGGTCGTCGGCGTGGATGTCCAGTTGCAGGTTCGGCACCACCAGCAGGCCCACCCGCAGCAGGTGGTGCAGGTACTGCCCGACCTCGTCCGCGGGACGACCCTCGGTGACCAGTTCGGCGGCCAGGTCGGACAGCCGCCGCACCCGACCGCCGTCGAGCGCGGCCAGGATGTCGTGCAGTACCTGCCCGGTGGGCAGCACGAACAGCGACTCGTGGATGGCCTCCAAGGTGATCGCCGCGTCGCCGTCCTCCGAGCTGGTGCGGCGGCGGCGCAGGTAGCGCAGCCGGCCCCGCTCGATGCGCCAGCCGGTGGTGACGGTGACCGGCAGGTCCGCGCGCAGGGTCTCGTCGGCCAGCACGACGGCCGACAGCCGGCCCAGCGCCGCGAGGTTGAGCCGGGCCACCGCCGCCTTGGCCGCGTCGGCGGCCGGGCGTACGTCGAGCAGCCGGCCGCCGCCGTGGCTGAACCTTCCGACGTTCACTGTGGTCAGTCGACTGAACGGGCTGGTCTTGCAGGCGGTCCGCAGCGCGTACTCCAGCAGGGAACGCTCCACCCGGCGGGTCCGTTTGCCGGGCCGGGCCGACGTGGCCAGGTATCCGGGCAGGTACTGGTCCAGCGACGGGGAGGCGAGCAGGATCCCGCCGCGCAGGTCGGGGTCGTCGGCGAGCTGCCGCAGCACCGCCCGCCGCTCGGTCAACTCCTCGGCCAGCACGGCGGCGCCGTCAGCGAGGCGGTCCTGGTAGGCGGCGAAGGTGTCCAGCCAGTCGGTCAGCGCCCGGTGGTCCGCACCGTCGAGCACGTCGGCCCAGGCCGCCGGGTCGGCCGGACGCGGTCGGCGCAGGTTGTACACGTCACGGCGCAGCCGGATCAGCCGTTGCCGCAGCCCGTCGTCGTGCAGGTGGCGGGCCACCACCTGCTGTAGCGCGTCGGCCAACTCTCGGCCGGTGTCCCGCAACCGGGTCTCCAGGTCGGCGACCTGCCGGGCCCAGGCGGCGCTGCGGTCGAAGGCCAGCCGGTCGGCGACCTCCAGCGGCAGCCCACCGGTGCGCAGCATGAACACCTCGGGCATCCGCCAGGTCATCTCGGAGACCGGTCGGGCGGGTAGGGACACCGTCACGGGCATCTCCTTCGTCAGCGTGTCGGTGTGGGTCAGGGGCGTCACAGCCGGTACTCCAGGTCCGCGACGGCCTCGGCGTTGCGCCCGAGCAGCAGGAACAGCACCGTACGTTC
Source organism: Micromonospora sp. DT229 (assembly GCF_049844505.1). Taxonomy (NCBI): domain Bacteria; kingdom Bacillati; phylum Actinomycetota; class Actinomycetes; order Micromonosporales; family Micromonosporaceae; genus Micromonospora; species Micromonospora sp. DT229. Next base: position 227,028 of record NZ_JBNCLD010000007.1, read on the forward strand.
GTCGGTGTCGGTCAGGCCCAGGGCCTCGTCCATGGAGACGTTGTCGAAGCCGAGCACCGCACCGCAGCCGATCCGCTGGGCGGTCGTGGCGCAGTAGACCCGCTGGGCCACCGCGCCGATCTCGGCGTTGAGGATCCGGTAACCCCGGGGACCGTACGCGTCGAGCACGGCGTCCAGCCGTCCGGAGATGGCCAGCACCGCGCCGACCTGCCCCATGGTGTAGTTGGTGAGGAAGTACTGCTGTTGCAGGAAGGCCGACATCCCGGCCTCGGGTTCCGGTGCCACCGGCAGCAACGCGTGCCGTCGGGGGCAGTAGGCGTAGCCGCCGGCGGGCAGCCCGTCGAGGTGGTTGGCGAAGACCCAGAGCCGGGTCAGGGCCGGGGTGTCGGCGGGTAGCCCGGCGTCGGCCGGTTGGGGTCGGCCGGCGGCGGCGAAGGCCAGGGTGGTGCCGAGGTCTGCGACGGTCAGCTCCGGTGGCCGACGGAACCGGCCGAAGCTGCTGGATCGGGTGGCCAGCACGGTGGACAGGGGACGGTCGAGCAGGTCCAGCCGGGGTGCGGCAAGCTCGACCGGGTCGCCGGGCAGGGGTCGGGGCGCGGCCGCGGCGACCGCGGCCGGATCGACGACGACCGCAGTGGCCGCAGCCCGGTGCACCTCGGTGACGGTGGGGAACTGCTGCACCCGTCGGGAGCGTTCGTGCGGGGTGTGGCGCACCTGCACGGGGGTCGGCGGGATGGGCTGATCGACCACCGGCGCGGCGGGGTCACCGGCTCCGCTCCAGGTCAGGGGGACGACCGCGAAGGTGCTCTGCTGGTCGCTGTCGAAGCCGAGCAGCCGGTCCATCGGCTCCGGGTCGAAGCAGAGCAGCCGACGCAGCGGCGCCCCCAGCGCCGAGGCCAGCAGTTCCCAGGAGCCGAGCAGGGCACCGAGGTCCTGGGTGACCACGTGGTAGCAGAAGCTGTTGTACTTGAAGGAGTTCTTCCAGAACCGGAGGCTCGCCACCAGGAAGCTGTCCGCCTGCTCAGGCTCGGCCAGCCCGGCCCGGATGCTGTCGCTGACGTCGCCGACCAGCAGCCGCTGGAGCACATGCCGGCCGGTGTCGTAGTGGTAGACGCCGGGCAGCAGCGGCGCGGAGGCCCCGGCCACCAGGTAGACCTCCACCGGGTACATGCCGCCGCCGGAGGCGGTGCCCCGCCCCCACACGGCGTGCTCGAAGTGGGCCCGTTTGGCGACGTCCTGGTTCCAGTTGACGGTCATCCGCCGGTCGAGCACCCCGTAGGAGAGTCGCAGCAGGATGGCCAGCCGTTCCATCGACCAGCCCGCCGGGTCCGCCGGCTCCCGGGTGAACAGCTCCCGCAGGGTGGCCAGTTCGGGTAGTCGGGCCGGCAGCGGCACCGGGGTGGCGCCCGGGTAGGCGGTGTGGCGGGAGGGCTGGTCCACCCAGTCCACTTCGAAGTTGAGGGGTTCCATCGGAACCCGGGCCCGGCGGAAGACCGCCTCGGTGTAGTCCCGCACGATGTCGCGGGCCGGAAGCTGCATGCCGGTGCTCCTACGGGAAGGGGTGCGGGTTCAGGTTGCGACCGGTGGCGCCGAGCCCGTCCGGTCCGTGGGTGCCGCGGGCCAGGTGCCGCTCCAGTCGTTCGCTGTGCAGCACCCGCTGCCGCTGCCAACCGAAGTCGATCGGCAGCAGGGCGGGGGCGACCACCGCCACGGTGTGCACACCGGCGATCTCCTGCTCCGGGCAGGTCTGGTCGACCGCCACGACGTCACCGCCGAGCCCGGCGATCAGGCCGCTGAGGTACTGGGTGTCGGCCCACAGGTCGTCGTGGGTGGGCCGGGTGGCCAGCCAGTCGCCGTACAGCTCGTTCATCGACCGCAGTGGCGGGTCGTCGAAGAGGAACCGGGCGTGCTCGGTCATCTCCGGCAGGCCGTACAGCAGGGCGTGGTGACTGAGCTCGGTGACCTTGGTGAAGTCGCGGACCATCTCCCGCAGTTCGGGCTCGCTGGCGGCCACCCGCTCGTCGAAGCCGGGCACGTACGATGCGGTTTCGCAGACCGCGGCGCGGACCGCGTCGTCCGGGTCGAGGCTGGCACCGGCGGCGAAGCAGAGCTGCCCCAGGCCCTCGCCGCGCTTGACTGCGACCGCGGTGACCACTGGAACGGGCAGGTCGGCGCGGGTGTCGAACAGGCGCATGTCGTACCCGAGCAGGTTCACCCGGTCGATCATGAAGTGCACCCGCTCGTCGCGGCAGGTGGCCGGGTCGATCTCGGCCAGCCGGGCCGAGCCGTACCAGGCGAGCAGGAAGGCGTCCCGCTCGACCAGTTCGAGCATGCCGTGCAGCAGCGCCTCCTCCAGGCAACTGCCGCTGGCGCAGCCGTTGGAGCACTCCTGGACGAACTTGCGCTGGTCGGTGCGCCGGTCCAGGTAGTAGACCAACTGCTCGGGAACCAGCCGGGGTGCCTGATCGCGCAGCGAGTAGCCCCAGACCCAGTGCATGGGTTCGGTCGGCGAGTAGGGGGCGTAGTAGAGCCCGTGGCCTTCGTAGAACGCCGGGTGGTAGCCGAGGCCGGCCGGGTCCAGGGCGTGCGGGGCCAGGTTGGCGTAGCTGTCGAAGACCGTCGTGGTCCGGGCCCGGGGGAACTGGCCGGCATACCGCTCCAGTCCTTCCAGCAGCGCGTACGTCTCGCTGCTGCCGTAGCTGTTGGCGTGCCCGCTCCACCACATCTCGTGCAGGTCGTAGCGGCTGCGTACCCGGAAGTAGCCGGTCACCGGCGCGGTGGCGGTGGCGTTGTAGGCGCGCAAGGCGTTGCCGCCCAGCGCACCGACGAGCGGGTTGGCCAACGCCGTCACCGGCAGGTCCAGTTCCCCGGCCGACCGCAGCCGATACGACTCCAGGTCCGGCTTGGGGCGGTTGGTCAGCGGCATGACGGCGGCTTCGGCGGTGTCCGGTACGGGCTGGGCGCAGGCCGGGCACTCGGAGTCGACCAGCACCGTCACGGTCGTCGTCTCCAGGGTGTCCATCCGCAGCTGCCACAGCCGGCCCACCCCCGGGCGTTCGGCCGAGGAGTCGGCGGCGGTGAGCAGCAACTGCCACACCGTGTCCACCGCGAAGGGGGTCAGGTGCGGCAGGCCGGCCACGGTGCCGACCCGGGCGCCGTGCTCCAGGGCGTGCCGCTCCTCGCGTACCCGGATGGCCTGCCAGCGGCGTTGCACGCACAGCGGGCAAGGGCCGGCGCGCTCCCCGGGGGCCGGCGGTGACCAGCGGGGGCCGACCAGCACGGTGGCCCCGTACAACCAGATCGGCAGGACGTCGCCGCCGGACACCGCCTCGGCACCCTCGCGGTTGACGTCGGTGAGCCCCAGCGCGGCGATGCGGACGGTCAGCCCGTCCAGCGGCGTCGGACCCGGCGGGGGTGGCCGGTCCTGGCGGCGTTCGTGGAGCATCTCACCGAGCTGCTTGAGGCTGCTGTCCCATCCGGTGGAGGTGGTCCGGACGTCGACGATCATGCGTTCACCTGTCTGCGGTCGTGCGGCGGGGGCGGGGTACCGGTGCCCCGCCGACGTGGACCGCCGGCGGGGACGGTGGCGACTGCGGGCTATCCGCCGCCGCATCCGGTGCTGGTGCTGGTGCTGCAGCAGCTGGACGTGCTGCAACTGCAGCAGCTGGAGCAGGAGCAGCTGGAGCTGGACCAGGCCATGACCATGGAGTCGATCGCGTCGACGTCCTCGATCTCGAACGTCTCGGTCTCGAGCGCGCGCAGTTCCTCAGTGAGTTCCGGCATTGGGTACCTCCCCTCGGGGCTTTGCGGGTCACTCCGCCCGCCGGGCGTGCGCAACGCCCGGCGGCAGGTGGCCTAACTGGTGCTGCTGCAACTCGATGAGGTGCAGCTGCAACAACTGGACGTGCTGCAGCTGGAGCAACTCGACGTGCTGGTGCTGCTGCTGCAGATGCCCATCAGGTCGGCGGACAGATCCGCGATGTCCTCGACCTCGAACGTCTCGGTCTGCAGGTCGCGTAGCTCGCTGCGGACCGAGTCGGCCAGCGAACCGGATGTCGGGGGTTGTGTCGGCACGGACGTCTCCTTGAGCCTCGATCGGCGCCAGTGATCCTGGTCGGGGTCGCACCACCACAGTGGATCCAGCGGAGGCACGCAGGGCTGCTCGCCGGCTCACGCCGGCGGCGGTGGGGCATCGTGTTGCGATCCGACCAGGACGAAGGTCATCGGCGTCGGGTCAAACCCGGTCACCCGGTCACCCGGTCACCCGGTCAGCCGCAGCTGGAGGTGCTGGTGCTGGTGCTGCAGCAGCTGGACGTGCTGCAACTGCAGCAGCTGGAGGTGCTGCAGCTGGAGCTGGTCGCCGCGAGCATCTCCTCGCCGTCGGCCACCTCCTCGATCTCGAAGGTCTCGGTCTCGAGTTCGCGCAACTCTTCATTCAGGGTAATTGGCATATTTCACCTCCTTTCACGATGTGTGCCTCACCGGGGACCACGTGTCGTGGTGGAATCAGTCGGCCGTACGGCCGAGGTGGCGCAGCAGGACCACACCGCTGCGGAAGGCCCCGCTGGCGCGGATGTCGCGGGTGGTGGTCTCCACCAGCAGCGCACTGATCGAGCGTCGGGCCAACGCCGCCAGCACGGCGGCGCGGTCGGTGGCGGCCGGGGCCTCGACCGGGTCGGTGGAGTCGACCGCGGCCCGGTCGGCGACGAGGGTCGCCGGCTCGAAGTCCCGGAGCACCGGGTCGCCCAGGTCGGCGTCGATCCGCTCGAAGTGGCGCACCTGGATCTGGCCGACCGCGTCGCGTACCGCGGCCAGCCGGGTGGCGGCCGGGTCGAAGCCACCGGCCAGGGCCCAGTGGCGGCGGTCGGTGCCGGGCAGTTCGGTGACGGCGAGCACGGCGTGGGCCGGCGCGGCGGCCGGCAGCGCGACGACCGTCAGTCGACAGCCGAACCGGTGGGCGGCCTTGACCAGGAAGGCGGTGTCGTCGTCGCCGGCCAGTTCCTCGTGGCTGACCGGACGAGGGCCGGACCTGCCCCGCATCGCGCTGATCAGCGCGTGGAAGGCCAGGGCGTCGGCCAGTCCTCGGTCGATCACCTCGTCGAGGGTGGCTCCCACGGCCGCCCCGGCAACGGTCGACTCGGCCCGCCCCTCGGGGTCCTGACCGCCGGTGGGCAGTGCCAGGGTGGCGGGAACCCAGACCTCACCGGATCCGTCGAGCACCCGGGCGGGCAGCCATCGCCGCCGCGAGTCCTCCGGCGCCGCGCCGGTGCAGGTGTCCAGCTCCGTCCAGGCCACCGGTTCGGCGCCGCGCTGCCGCAGCTCGGCGGCGCTGGTGGTGAGCGCGCCGGCGGGGTCGGCGTACCGGCTCACGTGGTCGCGGACCGCGTTGCGATAGGCGGCCAGCCGGGCGGCCATCACGGTGTGCACGTCGAAGGCGGTCACCTCGCGGGGCCCGTCGTGGCCGGGCAGCCGCAGCCGGGCCGTCTTCAGCGGCGCCTGCTCCAGGGGGTCGTCGACGAACCGGGTGAAGACCCCGGCGTTCGGCGAGACCAGCACCTCGGCCCGCTGGTACGTCGTCTCCTCGTCGATGTCGGCCGGGGTCTGCGGGGTGGGCACCTCGACGTGCCGGCAGACCGGGCAGGCCGGGTGCGGCAGTACCCGTTCCCGGGTGGACTCCAGAGTGGTCGAGTCCAGCAGCAGCACTCCGGTGGCGGTGTCCGCCGGTAGGGCCCCGGTGAGCATCCGGAACAGTTCGAACGCCGCGGCGTTGCCCACCATCCGTCCGGTCACCTCGGGCAGCGCCGCCGGTGCGCCGACCGAGACGGCGAGTTGACGCCAGAACTGCGCCGAGGTCGCCGGGTCGGCGGCGGCGGTGAGCCGCAGTTGGGCGCAGAGCCAGCAGGGCGACTGGCCGGCCGTCAGGGCTGGCCCGATCACGGTGCGGCGCTCGTCCCAGTACACCGGTACCAGCAGTGGTCCGTCCTGGTGGCAGGTGCGCGCCAGGTCGGCCAGGCGGGACAACCCTTCCGGCCCGGTGCAGTAGATGACCGCGTCCGCACCGGTGACCGTCAGGGCTCCGGAGTGCACGGTGGCCTCGGCCGTGATCCCGTCGGCACGCAGCTCGGCCAGGTCGGCGCGGAGCAGCTCGTCGTAGGCGCGGGGGTCGTCCTCGGGGTACAGGTCCAGGGTCACGCACCCGTTGCGCAGCAGACCACGGGCGGCCGCCAGCAGTGGCTGGCCGCTACCGCCCAGGGTCACCCGGGCCTGGTGGAAGCGCAGGAACCGGCCGGTGGGGTCGTCGGCGAAGTGGTCGACGAACTCGACCTGCGCGGCGAAGCGCCGGGCCAGTGCCTCGGGCAGCTCGCCGCGCTCCCCCGCGTCCTTGGCGAAGCCACGGGCCAGCAGTGCCCGGACCAGGGTGAGCACGGTCTGCCGTTGTCCCGCGTCGAGGGTCTCGGTGAGCTTGGCGACTGTGTGTTCGCCGGTGAGGTACGGGCTCAGCGAGGTCAGCCAGCGGTAGGCGGACTTGCCCTTGATCAGGAAGGCGGTGTCCGGGCCGCGCAGGTAGGCCCCGGCCGGTGCGTCGAGGAAGACCACGTCGTGCCGCAGCTTGGGCCGCATTACCAGTGTCTTCCCGGCGTCCGGCGACTCGCTCATGCACCGCTCCCCTGCATCGACTTCAGATCGTGAAAGTGACTACATGCTGCCCATGATCTACTCGGTCCGTCAACAAACTCTTTTGAAAAAAGTAATGGGGGCGGTGAATACCCACGCCGCGAGCCGGGACCGAGAGAAAACTGCTTCCACCACGCCTGAGGATCTTCCGTGCGTCGATCGGCTCCGCTAGCCTGTGTGGCATCCGTGACATCAGAGCAGGTCACGGCCGCCGAAATTCGCCCAAGTAGGACATCGGTCGGCGAGGCTCTCCGGCGCCCGGCCCGCCGGGCGACATCCCTCGATCCAACCGAAGGACATTTAATTGGCGCTGTGCAAGCAACCCTGCGTGGTGGCAGAGGAAATCGAGGAACAGAACATGAACATTCGTCGTCGTCGACGTAGCGGGTCCTCATTGCCCGATTTTTCGGTTACGGCATACCGTTGGTGAGTGACCGTCTTGCCGCAGAACTGCACGAGGTCAGCAAGCGCTATCCCGGTGGGGTGACCGCAGTCGACCGGCTCAGCCTGCGGGTCCGCGAAGGTGAGGTGCTCGGCTTCCTGGGGCCCAACGGCGCCGGCAAGACGACCACGATGCGCATGCTGGTCGGGCTCGTCCACCCGAGCGCCGGGCGCATCCAGGTACTGGGGGAACCCCCCGGCCGGCAACTGGCCCGCATCGGGGCCCTGATCGAATCGCCGACCTTCTACCCGCACCTGACCGGCCGGGACAATCTGCGGCTGGCCGCCCGGTACGCGGGCGTACCGGACGCCGCCGCCGACCGGGTGCTCGACGAGGTGGGATTGACCGCCCGGGCCCGCTCGCCGTTCCGCACCTACTCGCTGGGCATGAAGCAGCGGCTGGGGGTGGCCGCCGCGCTGCTCAAGGAGCCGAGCCTGCTGATCCTCGACGAGCCGACCAACGGCCTGGACCCGGCCGGGGTGGCCGAGATGCGGGAACTACTGCGCTCGCTCGGCCGGCACGGACAGACCGTCCTGCTCTCCAGCCATGTGCTCGCCGAGGTGGAACAGGTCTGTGACCGGATCGCCGTCATCGACCGGGGCCGACTGGTCGCCGAGGGCACCCCGGACGAGCTGCGGGGGGCGCTGGGCGCCGGCGTACTGCTGATCGACGCCGACCCGACCGACACGGCGCTGACCTGCCTGCGCGCCGACGACCGGGTCCGGGCGGTGGAGGTGGTGGACGGGACGTTGCGGGTCAGCACCGACCTCGCGCTGGCCGCCGAACTCAACCGACGACTCGTCACCGCCGGTGTCGAGGTACGCGAACTGCGCCCGCTGCGCCACTCCCTGGAGGAGGCGTTCCTGGAGCTGACCGCGCCGACCGCGCCCGTGCCCGTGCCCGAACAACCAGAGGCGCAGCACGCCACGACGGGAGCCGCCCGATGATCGCCTCGGTACGCGCCGCCTGGTTCGCCGACCGTCGCCGCCCGGCGGTGTGGACGGTCACCGCGACCTGGACCCTGCTCGCACTCGCCTTCGGCATCGGCATCCCGTACGTGGTGCACCTGACCCTGGCCGGCGATCCGGAACAGGCCGAGGCTGCGGAGAGCCTGCTGTCCGCCGTACTGCCCGGCCAGTTGGTCACCACCGGCATCGGCCTGTTCCCCCTCTTCGGCGGCGCCATCGTGGTCATCCTCGGGGCCCTGGTGGTCGGCAACGAGTACCGCTGGGGCACCCTGAACCTGATCTTCACGCAGCGTCCCCGGCGGGGGCAGGTGCTGGCCGGTCACGCCGTCGTCCTCTGTGGCCTGACCCTGCTGGTCGCCGTGCTCACCTTCGGCGCCCTGATCCTGGTCACCGGGGTGCTGGCGATGGTGGAGGGGCGTCCGGCGGACTGGCCGCCGATCACCGACCTGGCCGGTGCGGTGGCCGCCGCCTGGCTGATCTGCACCGCGCACGCCAGTATCGGCTGGTTCCTCGCGATCGTCTTCCGCAGCACCGCCACCGCGATCGCCATCGGTCTGGTGTGGACCCTGGTCCTGGAGAACGCGATCAGCGGGCTGGCCCTGGTGCTGAGCCCACTGGAGGTGCTCCAGAAGCTCCTGCTGGCGCCCAGTTCCGGTGCGCTGGCCGGCGCCCTGGGGGCCCGGTCGCAGTTCGACGGCGGCACCCCCGGCGTGCTGGAATCGTCGAGTGCGGTGCTACCGGCCGCGGTGCTGCTGGGCTACACCCTGCTGATGTTCGGCATCGGCAGCTGGCTGGCGGCCCGTCGGGACGTCAGCTGATCCGCCGGAAAGGGAGGAACAGATGGAGTTCCTGCTGGCCTTCGCGCTGACCGGGCTGGTGGCCACGAGCGGCTGGATCGCCTGGGCCGGGGTGCGCGGCTGGTCCCGGCTCCGCGACCGCCGCCACGAGGTGCGGCTGGCCCGCGCCCGGTCGGCGGCCCAGATCCACCAGGCCGAACTGCGTCAGGCCGAACTGGCCAATGAGACCTACCAGGACTTCGTCCGCCGTCATCCCGAACGGTGAGCGGTGCGACCCGCACGGGTCGCACCGCTCGTCGGTCATCGTGCGGAGGCCTCCGGCGGCGGCCCCTCGGCCGTTACCACCTCGGGCGTCTCCTCGCGTACCGGCAGGCCCAGCCGCCGTACCGCCTCGGCCACCAGCGCCGCGCTGGTCGAGCGCAGGTCGATGACGATGCCCGGCTCGTCCGGCCAGAGCGGTTCCAGGGTCGCCGTCTGGGAGTCGAGCAGGCTGGGCGGCATGTACTCATGGGTACGCACCGACATCCGCTCCCGGATCACTTCGGTCGGGCCGTGCAGGTGCACGAAGAACACCCCCGGCGGCCCCTGCCGCAGCAGGTCCCGGTAGGAGCGCTTGAGCGCCGAGCAGGTCAGCACGGTGGAGACCCCCTCCCGGTGCCGGGCGGTCATCCAGTCCGCCAGGGCCTGCAACCAGGGCCAGCGGGCGTCGTCGTCCAGCGGTATCCCGGCCCGCATCCGGGCCACATTGGCCTCGGAGTGGAAGTCGTCGGCCTCGGCGAAGGTCAGTCCGGTCGACGCGGCGATCCCCCGGGCCACCGTGGTCTTGCCCGCGCCGGAGACCCCCATCACCACTATGTGGCGAGTCGGCGGCTCACCAGTCATGGACCGTGCCGTCCTTGAGCCGGTTGAACGGCAGGTACGCGGGCTGGTACGGGAAGCGGGCCGCGGCCTCCTCGTCCAACTCCACCCCGATACCGGGCTGCTCCCCCGGGTGCAGGTAACCGTCGGTGAAGGTGAAGGACTGGCGGAACACCTCGTTGGTCAGCGGACCGTGCCGCATGTACTCCTGGATGCCGAAGTTGTGGATGGCCAGGTCCAGGTGCAGCGCCGCGGCCATGCCGACCGGGGAGATGTCGGTCGGGCCGTGGATGCCGGACTTGATCTGGTACTGGGCGGCGAAGTCGAGCAGCTTGCGCATGGCGGTGATGCCGCCGGTGTGGGTGACCGCGGAACGCACGTAGTCGATCAGCTGTTCCCGGATCAGGGTCTGGTAGTCCCACACGGTGTTGAACACCTCGCCGATGGCCAGCGGGGTGGTGGTGTGCTGACGGACCAGCCGCAGCGCCTCCTGGTTCTCCGCCGGGGTGCAGTCCTCCAGCCAGAACAGGTCGTACGGCTCCAGGGCCTTGCCCAGCTTGGCGGCCTGGATCGGGGTCATCCGGTGGTGACCGTCGTGCAGCAGCGGCAGCTCCGGGCCGAACTCGTTACGGACCGCCTCGAAGACACCGGGCAGGTGCCGCAGGTAGGCACGGGTGTCCCAGTCCTCCTCGGCGGGCAGGGGGGTGCGCTGGGCCGGCTCGTAGTCGTAGCGCTTGCCGTCCGTGCTGGGCTGGGCGGCCACCCCGTACACGGCGTTGATGCCGGGCACCGAGGTCTGCACCCGGATCGAGCGGTAACCCTGTTCCAGGTGCGCCCGGATGGAGTCGAACAGCTCCGGCACGTCGCGGCCGGAGGCGTGGCCGTACGCCATGATGCCGTTGCGGGAGGCACCGCCGAGCAGCTGGTAGAGCGGCATGCCGGCGGCCTTGGCCTTGATGTCCCACAGGGCCACGTCCACCGCGGCGATGGCGGCCATGGTGACCGGGCCGCGCCGCCAGTACGCCGAGCGGTAGAGGAACTGCCAGGCGTCCTCGATGCGGTGCGCGTCCCGCCCGATCAGCAGTGGCACCACATGGTCGCGCAGGTACGAGGCGACGGAGAGTTCCCGGCCGTTGAGGGTGCCGTCGCCCAGACCGGTGATGCCGTCCGCTGTTGTGATCTTCAGTGTGACGAAGTTGCGGTCAGGGCTGGAAACGATGACGTCGGCAGCGACGATCTTCACGGAGGGTGCCTTTCTCGCAGTCAGCGGAGGGTGGTGCCGGCGGCGTTGCCGGTCAACAGGGACAGCTCGTCACGGCGGGGCAGACCTTCCCAGTCACCGTGCGCGGTGACCGCGAAGGCGCCGAGCGCCACCGCGCGCCGCAGCCGGTCGGGCAGGTCCAGGCCGTCGAGGTGGCCGGAGAGGTAGCCGGCGGTGAAGGCGTCACCGGCGCCGACGGTGTCCACGGCGGTCACCGGCACCGCCGCGAACTCCCGCACGCCTTCGGGGGTGTACGCGCGGGCCCCGTCGGAACCGAGCTTGACCAGCACGGTCCGCACCCCCCGGTTCAGCAGGGCGGCGACCATCCCGGCCTCGTCGGTGCCGGGCTCGGCGACCAGGTCCAGTTCGTCGGCGGAGGCGATGACGATCGAGGCGTACCCGACCAGGGGGGTCAGCACGGCGCGGGCGTCGTCCCGGGACCAGAGCCGGGCCCGGTAGTTGACGTCCAACGACACCGTCATGCCGGCGGCGGCCGCCTGCCGGGCCGCGTACTCCGTGGCCTGCCGGGCGCTGTCGGACAAGGCCGGGGTGATGCCGCTCAGGTGCAGCACCCGGGCACCGGCGGCGAGCGGCCCGGCCAGGTCGTCGGGGTGCAGCGCGGAGCCGGCCGAACCGACCCGGTGGTACCGCACCCGGGTCAGGTCGGCGGTCCGCCGTTCCAGGAACATGACTCCGGCGGGCCGCTCGGGGTCGCGGGCCACCCCGTCGGTGGCCACCCCCTCGGCCCGCAGTTGGCGCAGCACGAACTCGCCGAGTTCGTCGTCGCTGACCCGGCCCACCCAGGCGCTGCGGTGACCGAGCCGGGCCAGCCCGATCGCCACGTTGGTCTCCGCCCCGGCCAGATGCATGGTCAGCGGACCACCGAGAGCCAGCGGGCCGGCGGAGCGCAGCGACACCAGCGCCTCGCCCAGGGTGAGCACCTCCACGCCGGGTACGGTCATCGGAGCCCCGCTTCGCGGACCGCCACCCGGTAGGCGCGGGCCCGCTCCCGCAGGGCCGCCAGGTCGCCACCGGAGGCGGCGTCGCCCACCAGCGGACCGCCGACCCCGACCGCTATCGCGCCGGCGGCCAGGTAGCCGGGCAGCTCGGCCAGGCCCACCCCACCGACGGCGACGAAGCCGATGTCCGGGAAGGGGTCACGCACCGCCTTCAGGTACCCCGCGCCGCCCACCGAGGCCGGGAAGAGCTTGACCACGCTGGCCCCCCACCGCACGGCGGTGTACGCCTCGGTCGGGGTGAGGGCTCCGGCGGCGACCGGCAGTCCCCGCCGGGCCGCCTCCGGGATGGAGTCGACCACGGCGGGGGTGACCACGAACTGGGCCCCGGCAGCCGCCACGTCGGCCACGGCCGCCGGGGTGAGCACCGTGCCGGCACCGACCAGGGTGCCGGCGGGGGCGTCCGCCCGGATCGCCGCGATGGCGTCCAGGGCCCCCGGGGTGGTCAGGGCCACCTCGACGATGGACACCCCCTCGGCCAGCAGGGCGGTGCCGGCGGCGATCGCGGCGGCGGTGTCCGTACCCCGGATGATCGCCAGCAGCCGGTGTGCGGCGAGTTCGGTGGTGAGCAGGTCGGTCATGGTCACCATTCCGCGTACGAGCCGTCGGGGTGCCGGAACATGGGACTGCGCCAGGCGTGGCCCCGCTTGTCCGCTGCGCGTACCGCCTGCTCGTCGATCTCGATGCCCAGCCCCGGTGCGGTGAGGCGCTGGACGTACCCGTCGACGAAGGTCAGCGGCTGCTGGTCGACACAGTAGTCGAGCACCTCGGCACCGAGGTTGTAGTGGATGCCGATGCTCTGCTCCTGGATCAGGTAGTTCGGGGTGGCGAACCCGACCTGGAGGCAGGCGGCCAGGGCGATCGGCCCCAGCGGACAGTGCGGGGCCAGTTGCACGTCGAAGGTCTCGGCCAGGGCGGCGATCTTGCGTACCTCGGTGATGCCTCCGGCGTGCGACAGGTCCGGCTGGGCCACCGCGATGCCGGCCTGGAGCACCGGCAGGAACTCCTGCCGGTTGTAGAGCCGTTCCCCGGTGGAGACCGGTGTGGTGGTGGATCGGACGAACTCCCCGATCAGGTGGGAGTTCTCCGGCACCACCGGCTCCTCCAGGAAGAACGGCCGGTACGGCTCCAGCAGCGGGGCCACCCGGCGGGCGTTGGCCAGGGTGAACCGGCCGTGGAAGTCCACGGCCACGTCCCGGTCCTCGCCGAGCACCTCCCGGGCGGCGGCCACCCGCTGGACCACCGCGTCGAGTTCGGCGACGGTGGCCAGCGAGCTCATCCGCCCGGAGGCGTTCATCTTCACGGCGGTCAGTCCCGACTCCACCCGCGCGGCGATCTGGTCGCGCACCTCGCTGGGCTCGTCACCGCCGACCCAGCCGTAGACCCGGATCCGGTCCCGGACCGGCCCGCCGAGCAGTTGGTGCACGGGGGCGCCGTACCGCTTGCCGGCGATGTCCCACAGGGCCTGGTCCAGCCCGGCGACGGCGCTGGCCAGGATCGGGCCGCCCCGGTAGAAGGAGCCCTTGGTCATCACCTGCCAGTGGTCCTCGATCCGCAGCGCGTCCTGGCCGATCAGCAGTTCGCTGAGCTGCTCGACGGCGGTGCGTACGGTCTCCGAGCGGCCCTCGCAGGTGGCCTCGCCCCAGCCGACGAGGCCGTCGGTGGTCTCCACCCGGACGAACAGCCAGCGGGGTGCTACGAGGAAGGTCTCGACGCGCGAGATGGTGGTCATGGTGCTCAGCCCTTCGTCGCGCCTGCGGTGAGTCCGGAGACGATGTACTTCTGCACGAACAGCGCGATGATCATGATGGGCAGGGTGACCACCGTGGTCGCCGCCATCAGGCCGCCCCAGTCGATGCTGGCGTAGCCGACGAAGTCGAAGATCGCCACGGGCAGGGTCTTGGTGTCCGCGCCGGAGAGCACCAGGGCGAACATGAAGTTGTTCCAGGAGAAGATGAAGGACAGGATGCCGGCGGTCGCGATGCCCGGCACCGACAGCGGCAGGGTGACCCGCCGGAAGGCTCCGATCGGGGTCAGACCGTCGACCTGGGCGGCCTCCTCCAACTCGTCCGGCAGGCCGTCGAAGAAGCCCATCATGATGTAGACGATCAACGGCAGCGAGACGAACATGTGGCTGAGGATCAGCACGGTGAAGCCGCCGACCAGGCGCATGTTCGAGAAGACGTAGTACCACGGCACCAGCAGCGAGACACCGGGGATGACCCGGGCCATCAGCACCACCAGCGCCGACTTGCGCATGTTGAACCGGCTCATCGCGTACGCGGCCGGCACCCCGAGCAGCAACGACAGCACGGTGGCGGCGAAGGCCACCCAGAGGCTGTTGCCGATGAACTGGAGGTAGTTGGCCTGCTGCAGGACGGTGCCGTAGTTGTCCAGCGTGGGCGAGAAGATCAGGGCCTTGCTGGTGTCGTAGATGTCGACGTTGGTCTTGAAGGAGGCGGCGACCATCCAGACCAGCGGCGCCACCAACGAGAGCACGACGACGACCAGGGCCACCGTGCGGAAGATCCGGAATCCGAGACTCGTCTTCATCGTCCGGCCTCCTTCTTCTTGCGGGAGGTGAGGACCCACATCACGCCGATGATGATCAGGAAGAACAGGATCAGCACCGTCGAGGAGAGGCCGTACTCGTTGTAGTCGAAGCTCAGGCCGTAGGCGTACACGTTGAGCGTCTCCACCTCGTTGAAGGAACCGCCGCCGCGCCCCTTGGTCGCGTAGAGGATGTCGAAGGTCTTCAGCGCGTCGATTCCGCGCAGCAGCACCGCGACGATCACGGTGGGCATCAGCAGCGGCAGGGTGACGTGCCGGAACCGCTGCCAGGTGCTCGCGCCGTCGATCATCGCCGCTTCCTGCGGCTCGTCGGAGAGCGAGGTCAGACCGGCCAGCAGGATCAGCACCACCATCGGGGTCCACTGCCAGATGTCGATGAAGATCGTGGTGGCCAGTGCGCTGTTCTGCCCGGCCAGCCACGGCTGCGGGCCGATGCCGACCCAGCTGAGCATCTGGTTGGCCATACCGATGTTGGGGTCGAAGATGAGCCGCCACATCATGCCGACGGCCACCGGGGTGGCGACCAGCGGCAGCAGGATCGCGACCCGGACCCACTTCTCGCCCTTGAACGGACGCCACAGCAGCAGGGCGATCGCCATGCCGAGCACTACCTCGAAGAAGAGCGCGGTACCGGTGAACGCGGCCGTCCGACCCACGGCCGGCCAGAACCGGGCGGTGTCGCTGAGCACGTCCAGGTAGTTGCGCAGCCCGATGAACTCCGACTCGGCCCGGACCGACCCCGAGGAGTCGGTGAAGCTGAGGTAGACGGTCCACGCGAGCGGGAAGATGATCAGCGCGGCGACGAAGGCCATGGCCGGGGCCGCGAAGAGCCACTTGCGATGGTCGTTGGCCCAACGGGCCCAGCCGGGCGTGTCGGGCATGACTCCGGCGCCGCCTGGCGTCCGGCTGGGTGCGGTTACAGCTGGCATCAGATCTCCGTGAGGGGGAGGCCGGACGGGGGTGGCGGGGCGACGCCCCCACCACCCCCGTGCCCGGACTTAGCGGGCCTCGTCGTCCAGGAACTTCTGGAAGGCCTGGTCGGCGGCCTCGGCGGAGGCGGCGGCGTCCTTGCCGGTGATGGCGTCGACGATCGGCTGACCGACGATCTCGCGGGCCTGGGCGACCCGCTCGACCACCGGACGGTCGTGACCGACACCGTTGGCCAGGCTCACGGTGATCGCCTCGGCCATGTCCTTCGGGTAGGTGGCGATGCCCTCGGGGTTCTCCCACACCGAGGTACGGGCACCCGGCACACCGGCCTTCTGGAGCTCCAGGGTCTGCGCCTTACCGGCCGCCCACTGGATGAACTTCCAGGCGTTGTCCTGGTTCTTCGAGGCGTCGTTGACGGCCAGCGCCCAGGAGGGCACGTTGTACGGCTTCGAGCCGGCCGGGCCGGCCGGGAACGGCGCGAACCCGACGGTCTCGGAGACCTTCGACTTGGCCGGGTCGGTGGCGTTCTTGTAGAGGGAGTTCGCTTCGGGGTAGAAGGCGGCCTGCCCCTGGGTGAAGATGGCCATCGCCTCGGACCAGCTCATGTCGGTGCTGATGTTGGCCGGGCCGTTCTCCCGCAGCAGACCGCCGTAGAACGCGTACGCCTGCTTGGCGGCGTCGCTGCTGACCGCGGACTTGCCGGACTCGTCGACGAAGTCGCCGCCGAAGCTGAACAGGAAGCTGGAGAACTGGGTGACCGCGGCGGCCTTGCCGGTACGCGCGACGAAGCCGGCCACACCCGGGTTGTCCGCCTGGATCTTCGCGGCCTGGGTCTTCAGCTCGTCCAGGGTCTGCGGCGGGGCGCTGAAGCCGGACTTCTCCAGCAGGTCCTTGCGGTAGTAGAGCACCTGCTGCTCGGTGATGATCGGCACGCCGACGACCTTGTCGTCGTAGGTGGTGGTGCTCAGCGGCGCGGCCTGGAAGTCGGCGAGGTCGAAGTCGCTGCTGCCCTTGGCCTTGTCGGTCAGATCGGCGAGGTACTTGTTCTTGGCGAACAGCCGGCCTTCCTGCAGCGGGCGGTACATCATCACATCGATGTCGCTGGAGCCGGCGTTGAGCTTGACGTTGTACTGGTCGGACAGCTGGTCCTCACCGAGCTGGGTGACCTCGACCTTGAGGCCGGTCTCCCGCTCGAACTCCGGCAACGCCTTCCGGATGTTCTCGGTCCAGACATGGTTGACCAGGGTGACCCGCACGGTGTCCGAGGAGCCGCTGTCGTCACCGCTGCCGCAGGCGGACAGCGTCAGGGCGGACACCATCGCCAGGGATATCCCGATTTTTGACCGACGTCCCACGTCCGTCTCTCCTTCTGTGTTGGTCGCGACCGTGGGGGAACGGGCACGACAACGGGGTTTTACATCCGCTTAACGTCCGGATGCTAGGCCGAAAAAGCAGACTTATACAAGATGTACTCCTAACTGATATGATCCGAGACGTGATTGTGCCCTCATCTGGGGTTGCACCCGCACAGGCCGCCCCAGTCGAGGCTGGGCTGCACGGACGGGTTCTCGACCACCTCGGCACCGCCATCTGCGGCGGGGAGCTGACCGCCGGCGCGGTGCTCAACATCGATGAACTCGTCGACCGCTACACGGTCTCCCGGTCGGTGATCCGCGAAGTGTTGCGGGTGCTGGCGTCGATGGGGTTCATCGAGACCCGTCGCCGGGTCGGGGTCATGATCCGCTCAGCCGATCATTGGAACGTCTTCGATCCCCAGGTGATCCGGTGGCGACTGGCCTCGGCCGGGCGCATCGCCCAGATCCGATCGATCACCGAGCTGCGTACCGCCATCGAGCCGCACGCCGCCTGGCTGGCCGCCCAACGGGTCGACCACGACGACGCCAGCGAGCTGGTCGGGCTCGCCGCGAAGATGTGGGCCGCCGGCAAGGCCGGGGACGAGGAGCGCTTCCTGCGCCTGGACATCGAGTTCCATCAGCGGGTGCTGCGGGCCTCCGGCAACGAGATGTTCGTCAAACTCCAGAACCTGGTCGCCGAGGTGCTCATCGGCCGACATCACTACCACCTGATGCCGCACTACCCGCACGAGCAGGCCCTCCAACTGCACGCCGAGGTCGCCCAGGGGATCCAACGACACGACGGCGACAGCGCCCGCCGGGCGATGGTGCAGATCATGGAGCACGCCTTCGAGGAGATGTCCTCGATCTGGGAGCAGGCCCTGCACGCCGAGACCGACCCGGCCTGAGCCCGGGGGTCAACGCAGCCCGGGGGTCAGTGCGGTCGGACCAGCCACTCCCAGGCCCGACGCAGACCCAGCCGTACCGGGTCGCCGGCCTCCTCGACCTGTTCGGCCGGCCGGTCCGCGCTCAGCTCGGGCAACTGCCCGGCCGGCACCGACAGCACCACCCCCCGCTCGTGCAGGGCGGCGATCTGGTCGCGGTGGGCGAAGCGGTGCGGGTCATGGTCCCGGGGCAGCTTGACGATCACCCCGTGGAAGATGTCCTGCCGTTCGTCGGCGACAACATGCTCGACCACCCCGAGGTACGCCGAGTCGGGAGCGTAGACCGCGGTGCCGTCGGCGAGCACGAGGTACGAGACCTGCGCACCGAGATCCGTCACGGCCACCTCCCCTCCTTCGCCCTGTGGGAGCCCTCGGTTACCCGCTGACCGTCGCCGCACACCCCGACCGCCACGGGAGCACGCCGGGGCGCCAACGGGCCTACGATGCCCCGCATGGCGTTGCTGCACCGGGCCCACGCCCGCCCCACCAGACTCGAACTCGTGGCCGCCTGGCTGCCCAGCCGCGACTGGTACCAGGGGGACGCCGCCGCCGAACTGGTGCGGGTGGCCGCGTACCGGTTCGACGACCCGGCCGGTCAGGTCGGCATAGAGACCCTGCTGGTACGCGCCGGAGCCGGCCCGGTGCACCAGGTGCCGCTGACCTACCGCGGGGCGCCGCTGTCGGGCGCCGACGCCTGGCTGCTCGGCACCATGGAGCACTCCGTGCTCGGCACCCGCTGGATCTACGACGCCTGCGCCGACGGGGTGTACGCGGCGGCTCTGGCCGAGGCCGTCCTGGCCGGCAGCGGGCAGGCCGAGGAGTACTACGAGGTCGACGGCCACCGTGAGGTGCGCCCGCCGAGCATGGAGATCACCAGTGACCCGGGCGGTATCGAGGTGCCGGCCGTCGGCGAGGTACGCCGGGTGGTGGACGGGCCGCTGACCCTGATCGTCACCGACACCGTGCGGCTGACCCTGATCCGGCGACCGGACGCGGCCAGCGGCGAGGCACCGACCGACACGGCCGCCACCCTCAGCGGCGCCTGGGACGGGGCCAGGGTCCCGCTGGCGTACGCCTCGCTGCGCTGACATACCGCCTTCGTGCGCTGACGCCCGACTTACCGCGAGGTGCCGCGACCACGCCCCGGCCGTCACGGGCGCTTGTGCATACCCGGTATGCTGCTGGATCATGCGACCCCACCCCGCGCACCGCACCGTCGCGCTCACCGCCGTGCTCGGCGGACTGCTGCTCGGCATCCTCGACTTCATCTGGATCAAGTTCCTGCCCTATCCCGTCGCCGAACTGGGCAACTCCAGTGCGGTCTGGGCGGTGGCCGCCTTCGGATTCGGCTACTGGGTGCGTACCGGCTGGGTGCGCGCGGCCCTCGGCGGCGCCGCCGCGCTCGTCATCGCGGTACCCGGCTACTACCTGGCGGCGGCGCTCATCCAGGGCGACGACTGGGCGATCCTGTGGGCACCGACCTCACTGCTCTGGATGAGCTTCGGGGTCCTCGCCGGAGTGATCTTCGGGGTCGGTGGGGTCTGGGCACGCGGCCGAGGCTGGTGGCAGACCGTGGGCCTGGCCCTGCCCGGCGCGGTGCTCCTGGCCGAGGCCCTGATCGACGCCCGCCGCATCAACCACCCCAACTACGGCATCGCACCGCTCTGGGACGCCCTGATCAAGGTCGGGTTGGCCATCCTGGTCGTGGTCCTCGCCGGCCGCACCGCCCGGTCCCGGCTGCTCGCGCTGGCCACCTCCCTCCCCCTGGCCCTGCTCGGCTTCGCGGCCTTCTGGTTGGCCGGCTTCGACGGCACCTGACCTGCGGGTCTTCCTCGCGGAAGCAGGCCGGGCCCGGCCCGGAAGACCACGGGGGTCTTCCGGCCGGGCCCGGCCGAGTGCGCTACGACCTACACGCGGGTCGGCTGCACCGGGAAGGACGGGACGGGGGGCAGTTCACTGTCGTCGAAGTCGTAATCCAACTCGTTGACCACCTCCACCACACCGCTCACCCGGGCGGCCAGCCGCCCGGCGATGTGCACCGCCGAACGCCGGTCCAGCCGTCCGCGCATGGTCACCACACCGTCGCGTACCTCCACCCGGACGGCTCCCGCGCGCACCGCCAGGACCCGGCGCAGCACCTCCTGCACCACGTCGTGGCGGATGTCCGCGTCCGGACGCAGGTGCACCCGCAGCAGGTCGGAACGGGTGACGATGCCGACCACCCGACCCAGGTCGTCCACCACCGGAAGTCGCTTGACCTGCTCGCGGTCCATCAGCTTGGCCGCGGCCACCAGGGAGGTGTGCGGGGAGGTGGTCACCGCCGGGGCCGTCATCAGCTCCCGAGCGATGCCGGCCTCACCCTTGCGGCGGGTCCTGCGCAGCCGGGAACCCTCGAAGATCCGCCGCTCGTGCGGCTCCCCCATCCACTCCACCTTGTGCAGCAGATCCGCCTCGGACACCACACCCCGGACGTGTCCGAAGTCGTCCACCACCGGCACCGCACTGACCCGCCGTTCGGCAAGCA
Organism: Micromonospora sp. DT229; assembly: GCF_049844505.1. Taxonomy (NCBI): domain Bacteria; kingdom Bacillati; phylum Actinomycetota; class Actinomycetes; order Micromonosporales; family Micromonosporaceae; genus Micromonospora; species Micromonospora sp. DT229. Next base: position 247,369 of record NZ_JBNCLD010000007.1, read on the forward strand.
GATCGACGATCTTCCGGTACGGCGTCTGCTCCACCACCGTGGCGACGTCCCTCGTCATCACGTCTTCCACCTGCCAGGCCCGCATCACGACCTCCTCTGTAAGGCTTGCGCGTTCACGCTATGCCGGATGCCACCGGGCAGGTCAGTGCTGCCCGACCCGGCCGACCGGGACCTCTGGCCCACCCTGACCGGGCACCTCGGCACACGATCGCCAGACCCGGCGGCGCGCAGGGTCAGCCGGCGCGCAGCATCGGCGGCGCGCAGGGTCGGCCGGCGCGCAGGGTCGGCGTTGATGGTGTTGGCGGCGCGTCGGGGCGCGCGGCTTATGTCCCGTCCCGGCGAGGTGGTCGTCGATGTCGATCAGTCGGAACAGGCATGGGGTCGCGCGGGACAGCACGCAGCGCGACCGGTTGGTAACGTGACGGCGATCTCGCTTCTGGCGGTCGGCGGAGTCCGGGGAGGCTCGCATGTGGGCGGACGAGGCTGCGTTGGACGCCACGCGACGCCGCCTCGACGAGTGGGAGGCGTCGTTCGCCGACCGGGCCCACCGGGCCAGGGCCCTGTCGGCACGGGTGAGCACCCTGACCGGCACCGCCCACAGCGTCGCAGGTTGCGCAGGTCGAGCGCTTCATCGCCGACCGTGGTCTTGCTCCGCGTGTCTTCATCGTGGGGAAGTGATGGCTGGCCTCATCGTGCTCCGGCCCGGGGTGGACTGGACCGCCACCGGAGGACTCTTCGACTGGACACTGGAGTTCCTGATCTCCCGCCTCTCCGACCGCGCCACAGCGGAGCAGCTACAGGAGATCGTGGACAACAACCTGGGATCGTTGTGGCTGCACGAGCTGCCTGGCTCCGCGCAACAGGAGATCATCGGGCATCTGCGCAGCGGCCTGGTCTCGGCGGGCGAGGCACAGCTTCCCGACACCGGGCAGAAAGCAGTCGTGCTCGGTCAACTTCAAGAGCTGGTGGATGCAACGCATGCTGCGGGGTTTCCAGAGCAACCCGGATCGTGACCGCTGGCTCCTCCGGAGGCCTCCGAACACCGTCCGCCGCTAGATCTTGGACAGTTGGCGTTACGCGCTAACGGAAACTGTCCAAGATCTCGTGTTAGCCCCTGCCCTCGTACCGCCCGCAGGTGCGCGATCGAGGGTGCAGCGGGCGGCAGACCTGGCCGACGCCGTCACCGGATCATCGTCCCAGGTGGGTGAAGGCGGCCCAGGCCAGCGGCGCGGCGTTGTCGACGCGGGAACAGTGGATGGCCAGTTCCGCCGGCATCCCCTCGGGCGGTTCACGGTCCGGGTCCAGCATCCACAGCTGGGCCCGGTGCAACGCCTCAGCCGGTGCACATCCCTGTTCATGCAGAAAGTGGTGGACCTGGTACATCAGCAGGGAGGTGCCCACGTCGGGCACCGACCACAGGGAGCCGAAGACCGTCTGGGCGCCGGCCGCCAGGAAGGCGGTGGACAGGCTGAACGCCTCGTCGGGTAGCCCGCCGGCGAGGTTCGTCGTGCAGGCGGCGAGGAACACCTGGCCCAGGTCGAGGGCGGCCACCCGGGAAACCTCCAACAGCTCACGGGCCGGCAGCAGACCACCGGCCAGCACCAGGTGTGAGTCGGCTGGTCGGGCCGGGTCGACGCGCCCGTGGCAGGCGAGGTGCAGCAGGGATGATCCCGCCCTGACCGTGCGTACCCACTCCAGGACGGCCTGCGGACGTGCCAGGTGCTCCGGATCGTCGGCCGGTCCGCCGAGATAGCGCCCCTCGGGGTGGAACCGTCCGTGGATAGCCTGGGCCTCGATGCCGGCGAACGGCAGGTCACCGAGCGGATCCCCGACCACCAGAGCCGAGCGGACCGGCTGCACCGGGCGCGCTGCGGCGGAACAGAGCAGTCGGGCGGAGGGACTGTAGGAGACGATCAGGTCGTGTACGGCGTAGCGGCGACCGGACGCAGTCTCGCGGTAGGCGGCATGCCAGGGCACCAACCCGAGTACGCCCATCGGGACGAGGACCACCCGGGCCCGGCCCGCCGAACCCGGCGGCCGCAGGTACGCCACCAGGCGGCTCATGGCAGCCCGCCACGCCCACCGGCACAGGTCGTCGATGGCGGTTCCCGCCGACGGTGCACGATGCCCACCAACCGGACCGGCATCACGGGGCCCCTCGACCGGACCGGCATCACCGGGCCCGCCAAACAGACCGGCATCACCGGGCGCACCGACCGGACCGGCATTTCGGGGCGCTCGACCCCCCGACTCGGTGAGGTCGGCACCGAAGGCGGCTCGCAGTAGCCTGCGTACCGGCGCGCTGTCGTCGGTCACCAGGTCGCCTAGTTCGAGGATCTCGATCTGACCGACCCTGGGGACCACCACGGCCAGGCCCGGCACCGGGTGCGAGGCCGGCACCAGATAGACGAGGGCGTCGGCCCCCAATTCGGTGAGGGCGCTGCTGATCTCGCCGGGGCGTACCTGCGCCAGCGGGCCGTGGGTGGTCAGGTCGAGTGCGTGCAACACCCGCAACCGCAGGTCGTCGGGGACCTCATTCCCGGCGAACACCGCACCGAGGGCGTCGCCGGTGAGCTGGTCACGGCCCAGTCCCCCGGTCTGTCGCCATTCCCGGGCCAACTCGGCCTGCCCGGCCTCCTTCAGCAGGTCGGCTATGTTGCGGGAGGCGGTGGCGGCGTGCAGGACCAAGCCACGCCCCGCGTCGAGGGCGGTGACGAGGTCGTCGTCGGCCTGGTCCTGGAGGCACCACCTGGCGACGGTGGTAGCGGTCGCGGCGGCCTCCCGGACGGTGTCCATGGCGTAATCCGTGCCCGCCTGTAAAAGCACCCGTCGGGCACGGCCCTGCAGGCCGTCGAGCCCGAGGCGCCGGGTCCGCGCCCGGTCAGGGTCACCAGCCAGGCGCAGAGCGTACGCAAGGTCGTGCACCATTTCGACCCAGACCGCCATGTTGGTCCCTGCCTCCGCCGTCGCCTGCTCCAGAAGGGCGACGGCGGAGGCGGAGGCGGCCTGCCGCTGTCCAAGGATCGCCAGGGAAATGCGGGCCTTCGCGGCCGTCGCCAGACTCCCCACCCGCAAGACATGGCGTGGCGGGAAACGGCCGGCAAGGTCGGTCAGATGGTCCGCCCACTGGCGCAGCAGCGGCAGGTCGGCGCGCCGGACGGCGGTCACGACCTGGACCCCGCCGACCAGAACCGAGAGGGTTGCGGAGTGGATGGGAGGACCCGGTGGCAGCGGAACCGGCGGTTGCGGCCGGATCTCTCGGCCGTCGATGTTGTCCACCAGGTCTTCACAGACGTGGACCAGTGGATCCAGCAGGGCTGCGTTCAGCCGCGACGGGCCGAGCCGACGCCGCAGCGCAACGGCTCGCCGGGTCGCCGACCGCATCCCCTGCACATCCCCCAGGCGGGCCCGATCGATCGCCTCCGACACGGCCGCCAGCACCTGGGCCTCGATCACGGCTGCCGTCTGGGACTGACCGCGTGCGAGGGCAACCGCCATAGCCTGCGCGGCACGGTGTGCGCGGTGATCCCAGTATCGAGCGGCTCGGGCCTGCAGGAAGTTCGGCAACAACGCCCGGAGGGGGGTTCTGTCGGCCTCGGCCAACCGCTCGTCGGCAACGACGCGCAGGAATGCCTGCAGGCCATCATCCGGGTTACTGCCGCTGCCGCGGACCTGGTCGAAATGCCGCAGAATCCCTTCGGCCAAGTCCAGCACCATGGTGATCTCCGCAGGCGGGTCCGCACCCGCCATTCGCCCCACGGCCAACAGATGATGCATCCTGGGCGAGTCCGGCTCGACCAGCGCCTGCAGGAGATAGGCGAACTCGCAGCGCAGCAGTACGGCGGCCAGCAGAGCCCGGTCTCGTGGGCTGCTCTCCGGCGCGTCATCCAGTGCGCGTCCCCCGTCGTCGAGGATCTCCCGCACCCGACGCAGGCTGGGTGGAGCGAGATCGGGGTCCCGGGCATGCTCGTGGTCCAGCAGGGCCTTGGCGACGACCACCCGCGTGGCGTGCACCGACAGCAGTTCGTCCGGCGTTCCCTCCTCGGCCAGGGCCCGGTCCAGACAGCGGGCGGCCGCGTCCAGGCTGCCCGGCACCTCGGCGGCCTCCCAGCGCGCCAGGTGTGTCGAGCCGAGCTGTAGCCACACCCACAGCGGTCGGGGTACCGAGGGCAGTGCCCGTTCCAACAGGGCGACCGCCTCGGTGAGGCTGTCGAGGTCGCCGAGGGCGTGCAGCAGCTCGGCGAGGACCAGCCCGCGGGCAGGATCGTCATCCTCCACGCACACCGCTCGCGAGCGGTCGATCGCCCGGGTCAGGTTCGCCGGGTCCGGGTCCAGACGCCACCGGGCGGCGTACGCCTCGGCCTGGTGGCGGAGCAGGTGACGCCGCATGGCCTCACCGGGTGGGCAGGCCGCCAACGCCCGGTCGGCGGCCTGGATCGCCGACTCCACGCTCGTCCGGTCCTCGCGCAGACCGGCCGCCTCCAGGTAGGCCGCCACCAGTTCCGTGCAGGCGAGGAAGTAGTGGGAGGTGGTGTCCGGTGACAGCCGGGCCAGCGACTCGGCCAGCAGGGCGATCCCCTGATCCAGGTCCGGCACCTCCTGGCCGGCGTGGTCGTACCGGTTCAGCAGGAGCACACCCAGCAGCATTCGGGCGTACGCCGTGGACTCCTCACCGGAGGGGGCGGAGAGCACCACCTCGAGGTCCTGCATGGCTTCGACGCCGTACTCGATCGTGGCCTGCGGCGTCTCACTCTGCGCGTACCGCCAGAGGTACCGGTTCCAGATCGCCTCCAGCAGGCTCTCCGCCACGTCCTCGCGTTCCGCGTCGTCCGGCGGCCACCCCCGGTACGCCTCGATCAGGTGCCGGACCGCGCCCTCGTGGTCGGTGTTGTCGTCGTCGAGCCAGGTCCGTTCCAGGTGGGACATGCCCTTCGCCCAGTGCCAGAAGGGCGCCTGCTCGTGGTGGGGCGCACGGGTCAACGCCCGGTCGAACTCGACGATGGCGGCCAGGAGGCAATCCTCGTCCTGGTCGCGTGCGTAGCGTTCGGCGTACGCCTGCCCGAGCAGCCCGGCCAGTTCGGCGGGGTCCTCCGCGGGGGTGGGGGAGGCCGCGAGGACGGTCAGGTGGACGATCCAGTCGTCGAGGGGTACCTCCTCGACCTCCTCGTAGCCGTTCATCGACGCTCACCGGCCGGTTGGGCACGGCTACCGGCGGGCACCTCGGTGACCACCGGCACGGCCAGGGTGATCCAGTCGCTGGCGCCCGCGCCGGCGACACCGGCGTCCCGGTGAACGGCGGCCAGCCCCAGTCGGCCCAGCAGACCGGCGACGGCCAGCGGGCTACGCCTCCGGTCGGGCGAGATGTCCTCGATCGCCGGCAGCTCGAACGGAGCGGAGCTGAACTGTTCCTCGGCGGCCAGCAGCAACAGCCAGTCCCGGGTGCGGGCCCCCGGTCGCACCGGGTCGCCGGCCGGCAGGGTGAACTCGACCGCTCGCCCGTACAGCGCCGCCCCGACCTGCCTGGGCGCGACGTGATCCCCGGCGAAGAGGGTGGCGTGGACGCGGTGCCGTTCGGTGATGTTCAGCAGGACGAAGAAGAGTGGCCGGTCGCTGTTGTTGCGCAGTCGGATGAAGACCGTCGGGGGTCGCCAACTCCCCTGCTCCCACCGGTAGCGAAGATGCAGGGTGCCGTCTCCGCCCGGCAGCAGGGGCGGACGGTGCGCGGGTGCCGTCGGCTCACCTGGGCGGGCCTCGACCAGTTCCAGGCCGACCGCTCCCGTCAGCCGGGAGATCGGGTTCACCAGGGCCTTGATCTGGTGCACCCGGGCCAGGTGTTCCAGGGCCAGGACGACCCGTCGACCGCCGTCGTCGAGGGCCAGCTCCGGGCAGAGCGGGAACCCGTCGGAGTCCCGGATGTGTACCCGGTCCGGCAGGCGTACGTCCAGCAGCAGGTCGGCACCGCCCTCGGCCGGTCGTACGTGCGGAGAGGGTCCTCCCCCCGGCCCGGCCGAGGCCAACGCGGTGAGCACCGAGTCGGCTGCGGACCGGTGTATGCCGTCGACCGCCACGGTGACCCTCGGCAACGGGGCCCGGCTCAGCACCACCGGGTACTGGGTGTCCTCGTCGGGTTCCCAGCCCAGCGGCGCGACCACGCTGCGTTCCGGATGGACCCGCGCGATCCGCGCCTCGCGCAGCAGTGGCCCGGGTACGGCTACCCGGACGTCCTGCTCGGGCGAGGCCAGGGACAACCCGTGGCAGGAGCCGGCGTCGATCTCCCATTCGCCCCGGACCCGACGCATCCGGATGCCGATGGCGGGCAGGGTGACCCGTCCGCCCAGGAAGGGCTGGTCGGCGATGCCGGGGGTGACCGGTTCCAGTTGCGGGACCTGCTGCCGGGACTGGCGTTCCACCTCGCAGCGCGCCGCTACCAGCAGGTCGCGGTAGGTCGTCGAGGGCGCCAGCCGGCGCATGGCGCTCAGCAGGGACCAGCTGAACAATCCGTACGCCCGTCCGTCCGCCCAGGTCTCCCCTGCCGTCTCGTTCGACCGGCAGGCCGCCAGTGCGACATGCTGGGTGGGTGGCCGGGCAAGGACCTGGCGCAACTGTGGCAGCAACGCCTCCAGCCTCGGCGGGGTGGTCGAGGCGGGGGCGTAGCGGACCAGGTCGCGGGTGGCGCTCTGGGAGTGGCAACTGTCCAGCACGACCGCCAGGTGAGCCCCGGTGCCGGCTATCTCGTCGCACAGCAGCAGCAGTTCCTTGTCGTAGAGGTCCGGCACCTGGTCGTGTCGGCTGTCATGGCAGACCAGGGTCTGCATCCGACCGGAGGGCTCCAGGTGGGACAGTTCCTGCGGCACCGGAGCCCAGGAGCCGTGCCCGCTGAACCAGAACAGGGCGGTGTCGCCCGGCCCGGCCTGGCCCAGGTGCTCACGTAGGCCTGCGATGACCGCGCTGCGGGTGGCATCCTCGTTCGCCAGCAGCCGGATGGCCTGCGGGTCGCTCACTCCGGCGCGTACCCGCAGATAGTCCCGCACCGCGAGCACGTCGTTGTGGCATCCCTGAAGCGGGCCCACGGCCTGGTAGCGGTCGATCCCGACCAGCAGCGCGAAGACCCGCCTGGTCATCATCGGCTCCCCACCGGCACATGCAGCCAGCCGTGTTCGACGAAGCCCTTGTCGGGCAGGTCGATGGTGATCTCGGTGAACTGGTGGGGCAGCGGGGGAACCGCCGAGTGCCGGATGACGTCCTGGTAGAGCAGGTCGGGTACGCCCAGGACGTAGTCGGCGGCCGGGGTGTCCCGGATGGCGGCCCGCAGCGGCAGGCTGTCCAGGATCCGGTGCACCGCGATCGCCGCCGTGCCCACCCAGCCGCTGTCGGCCGGTTTCATCAGGCCACGGTGCAGCGCGACCCGCAGCCGTACCCGTTCCTCGGCGCTCAGGCCGTGATTGGTGCGGCGCAGGGCTTCGGCCAGACCTTCGATCAGGTCCGGGATCACCCGCGACTCGTCGATGCCCACCGGCAGGACGGCGAACTGCCCGTCGCCCTGGGCCTGCACCACGACGGTGGCCTCGTCCAGGCCGGCGTTGGCGCGGGCCTCGGCCAGGGCCCGCACCAGCCAGGACTGGGTCCGTTCGGCCAGGTGGTTCGGCCGGCGGCTGTAACCGGTCACGTCGGCGGCCAGGCACAGTCGCACGGCCGCGCCACTCGGTACGGTGTTCTCCGGCAGGGCCTCGCCGAAGGTGATCGAGTCCACCAGGGTGGCGGACCGGCGTACCGGCCGCTGCCGCCAGGTGCCGAGGGTCTCCACCCGCAACCCGATACGCCCGGACAGGAACCGGGTCGAGGGGGGCACCTCGATCAGGGCGTGCATCCCGTAGGTCAGCGGTAGGAACATCGCCCCGGAGGGATCCTCGTAGGTCCAGCCGAACCGATGCCGGTGCAGGCCGAAGGACCATGCTCGGGGACGGCCGGAGCGGGCGGCCAGGCGGAGCAGCCAGCCCTGCCGGGTGCCGGCGGCGTGGATGGCCCGGTCGGCGGCCGGGGTCAACGGCTGCGGGGAGGCGGCGGTGTAGCTCAGGCCGAGGGTGCCGCCGTCCCGGTCCAGCCGTACCGCCAGGGACTCCTCGTCATCGAGGGTGACCTCGAACCGGACCGAGGTGTAACGCCGGGCGTCCGGCGGCTCGGTCAGGTCGAAGGCGACCAGCAGCCCGTAGTAGTGCCGTCCGGAGGCCTGTGCACGGCGGCGCAGCTCGACCGGCAGATCCTCGACCGGCACCGGGAAGATCAGGGGGCGGCTACAGCTGACCGTGCCGGCGTCGAAGGTGGAATCCGGTTCGTCGACCCCCCGCACCTGGTCCGGTCGAAGCGACAGTCGAGCCAGCACCTCGGAGGGTCGCAGCCGGTCCTCCTCCGGCTGCGTCGATTGGTTTCCGGTCATCGCCCCTCCAATCCACCGTTCGTCCATTAGTCGGCAACCAACAACGGCCGTACGGGCACCCGATGTCACTCTCGTGGGATGCCATGGAAATGGCGTCGGGACGCACACGACCGATGAGTTTCCCGTGCGGGCTCCGATCATCACCGAAACCGTGAGAACGGGAACGGAAGTGTCGCCCAGTCGACAGATTCCGGCCGGCCGTCAGATAACCCGGGCATCCCCCACGATGATCCGACCCCGTCACGGGAATCCCGTAGAAATGCGGGATCCGGCAGGCCAGGGCGTGTCAGGCTCAGCCCTGACGCAACAGCAGGAGCGAGCGCAGCCCGTCAGGCTCCCCTGGCCCCACTTCGGACGGCGGCAAACGGCCGAGGTGGGGCCAGCCGCCACCCCGACGGGTCGGCACCGTCTCCCGCCACACTGCCCTGCGGGGCGATGACACCCCGGCCTCCCGGCCGGGACGTTCAGCCGAACGTCAGTTGACGATGAATGATCAGCTTCACCCGGACACAGTTTCCGGCACCCGTTTGGACACTCATTCAATCCCTTCAGTCGAAGCAGCGGCCAGAACATTTACCAGTACCGTCCATGGGACCATCAATCGCGGCCGGAACCACATTTCACCCCGATACCGGGAACGCCTGCCCCTCCCCCTCCTGACACGTGAGCCGGAGAATCATGTCCGAACTGAACGCGATACGTAGCGAAGTCCGTGACGCGAAGCGGATGCTGGTCGACCTCGACCGCACCCTGGGCCTGGTGGGTAACCATGTCGTCCAACTCGGGCAACAGCAGACGGCCGCCCGGGAGGAACTCCTGGCGCTACGCACCGACTTCCTCCGCTTCGTCGAGCAGGCGGAGCGGACCGCCAACCTGCAACGCGCCGAGATCGCGATCAACACCCTCAAGGGCGACCTTGAGCATCAGTTCGGCCATCACAAGGTGGTCCGCCGGACCGCGGTCGGCATGCTCCAGTCGTTCGACCTCGGGTTGGTCAGCGAGGAGTCCGTCCGGGCGGTGGGCGACCAGTTGATGGTGCAGACCCCCCGCTACTGGTTGGCCCCGGTGCTGGTCGCGCTCGCCTCCTGGGCCGGTGACGATCCGGATCTGTGTGTCCGGGCGGTCGAGGAGGCGTACCGCCGCTCCCCGCATCGCACCTCCCTGTTCATGATGCTCGTCCTGCGTCGGCAGGGACGGCTGGCCAGCGCCGCCCGGTGGCTACGGCACTACCTCGACGCGCAGGACCCCAAGGCCCTCAACCGCGAGTTCGCGGTGATCCTGGAGGCCATCGCCCAGGGCGCCTTCGGACCGGCCGGCATGGAGGTGGTCCGGGACCGACTGGACACCTGGCGTCGCCTGCTGCTCGACGACAAGGAGTCGATGGTCGCCCAGGTCAACCGCTGGCGCCGGGAGATGGAGACCCACGTCCGGGTGGATGGGATCGCCGCAGAGTTCCCCCGCCTGGCGACCGCCTCGCCCCAGTGGCCCCAGCTGCAACGTGTCCTGGCCGGTGCGGAGGCCCATCAGTCGATCATCGACCGGTACACCGCGCTGATGGACGCGGAGGCGCCGCCGAACAGCCGCATCGAGGACGCCATCGACGACATCCTCGACCGGCTGGTCGACGAGTACGACCACGAGGAACTGCCACTGCGTCGGGAACTCGCCGCCAACGAGTCGATCGTCCGCGCCGGTGGTGACCTGGCAGCGGCCGAGGCCACCCTCTCCGAGACCACCACCCTGGACGACACCCGCGACTATCTGACCATCCAGACCCAGTCGGCACTCGAACCCGAGGGCATCGGGGTGTCTATGCAGACCCAGCGGCTGGCCGTGGCCTTCTGTCACGTCTGGATGGACGAGGCGCACACCGCCTTCACCCGCGACTACCGCCTGGCGATGCCCGCGAAGGTCCAGATGCGATTCGACCTGGGCGGCAGCGCCGGGCTCGCCGGATTTCAACCACCTGCCTGGACGGGCTCCTTCGACCAGCCGATGAACGCCCTGGAACGGTCGCTGGACCAGCACTGGGACCGGTACGCGCAGCCGTACCTCAACAGCCTGGCCTTTCGGTGGGGTCAACGGCTCATCGTGCCCGCCGTGGTGCTCATTCTCGTCCTGCTGTTCGTCTCCGCCGCCAGCAACGTGGGGTTGGGCATCGTGATCGCCGTCTTCGGCGGGGTCGCCTGGTTGGTCTACCTCAAGGGGGAAGCCGACAAGGCCCGCGCCGGCCAGGACAAGGCTCGGGCACGGGTGGCGGCGGCCAAGAAGGACTCCGTGCTCATGCTGCGGGCCGCCGGGGCCGAGCTGACCGACTGGACCAGCCGGTTCAGCGCAGCCGACGGCAAGGAGACGCAGGTGAAAGAGCTGATCGCCAACCTCGCCACGGCGGGCGCACCTCGCAGCCCGCACGAGCGTCGCGCGGTCGACCCCCTTGAGGAGAACTGACATGCCGTCGACCGACAGCGCCGACCAGACGCCCGTCGAAGCTGAGGTGGTGCCGTGGGCCCGGCAGCCCACACCTCCGCGTCAACGCAAAACCGATCGGGTACGCCGCATCGCCGAGGGATTGCCCGACTGGGAGCCGATGCCGCCGGGCGAAATGGTGATCCGCCGCCCTCGGCAGGGCTGACCGGTGCTGGTCGGTGACGGCGGCTACCAGCGGTGGGCCGCCTTCCTCGAGCAGTGGCGGGCCGGGGCCGCCGGTGACCTGACCGATCTGCCGACCCTGGTGGAGCAGGACTACCCGGCGGAAGTCTGGCTGCGGCTGGTCACCCGACTGACCGATGCCCTGGCGCACCGATTGCAGACCTGGGCCGATGCGCTGATCGACGCCATGGCCGCGACCCGTGACGAGTTCGAGATGGCCCGTGCCCTGACCCAGGCCCGGCGCGGACTGACCACCATCCGGGCCGTCGCGGGTCATCCCGCCCTGCCCGGGAAGCTGGCGCGAGCGTTACGCGATCAGGTCGACGAACAGATCCGCCTGGTCCAGCGGGCGTTGGAGGACGGCATCGACGACGCCCGCCGGGCCGGGCTCGACGACCGGCTCGTAGAGGCCAGACTGCGCACCCTGCGCGACAACCCACTGACCGTGCAGGACCGCTCGGCCGCCGGGACCGGCTGGGCCGCCGCCCCGGCCCAATCGGGCCGCCGGATCATCGTCGATCCTCCCGTACGACCGACCTGAGGAGCGCCCGTTGTCCCACTACGACGAGGCCCGCCGGGACCTCGACAGCTACATCGCCGCACGGGTCCCCCTCATCGGCATCCGGACCCCCGAGCAGGTACGCGCCGTGCGGCTGCTGCGCGAGGTGGCCTCCAGCACCCGTCGGCTCAACCTGCCCTTCTCCATCTACACCCGGGCCACCGGCCTGCGGGATCTGCGGACCAACAACTCCCTGCAGGACGACCGGTCGCTGGTGGCCGCGATGGACTTCGCCGCCAGTCAGTTCACCCGGCGGGCCCAGGCGACGACCGCCTTCGTGGATCCGGACATGCTCGACTCCGACTCCTCGGTCACCCGTCACCTGGCGGAGTTGGCCCGCCTGGCCGACGACCACTCCGGCAGCATCGTCCTGATCACCGACACCCCGTTGTGGAGCGGGCTGCAACGGCTGGGCATGAGCATCACCCTGGAGCAGCCCAACGTCGACGAGATGTACGACATCGTGGTCGGCTTCCTCAAGGAGCAGCAGGGCGCGATCACCATCGACTGGACCGCGGCCGACGCCCGACGCGCCGCCCAGTTCCTGGTCGGGGTCCCCGAGGGCACCGCGGTGAACATCCTCGCCACCATCGCCACGGCCGGCCGCCTGCACCGGGAGGATCTCGATCGGCTCACCGAGGTCAAGGACAAGCACTTCTCCGACCTGGCCGGCCTGGAACGTGTCCCGCTGGGGGCGGCCGACCACATGATCGGCGGTCTGCAACAGCTCCGTACCTGGCTGGACCGCCGCCACAAGGTGATGCTCTCCGACCTGCGGGAGACCTGGCTGCGCCCACCACGGGGGGTCCTGCTGGTCGGGGTACCCGGCTGCGGAAAGTCCCTCTCCGCCAAGGCGGTGGCCGCCCAGTGGCGACTACCGCTGTATCGCCTCGACTTCGCCGCCATTCTCGGCATGTACGTCGGGCAGTCCGAGGCCCGGTTGCGGGAGGCCCTGGAGATGGCCGACCGGACCGCGCCCTGTGTGCTCTGGATCGACGAGATCGAGAAGGGCCTCTCCGGGCAGTACGACACGACCGGAGTGAGCCGGCGCATGGTTGGACAGTTCCTGTACTGGTTGCAGGAGTCACGGTCCCGGGTGTTCGTCGTGGCCACCTCCAACGACGTCCGTTCCCTGCCACCGGAACTGCTGCGTAAGGGGCGCTTCGACGAACTCTTCTTCGTCGACCTGCCGGACGAGACCGAACGGGCGGAGATCATCCGGCTCTACCACGGCCGCTACCTCCGCACCGAACCGGACGACGAACTGGTCGGTCGGCTCGTGGCCGCCTCCGACGGCTTCGCCGGCTCCGACATCGAAGCGGCGCTGCGCGAGCTGGGATACCTGGTCCACACCGAGGGCGCCGCCAGCCTGCGGCCCGATCTCGCCGTGGACACCTTCATCAACACCAATCCCCTGAGCCGTACCCATCCCGAGGAGATCGCCGAGCTGCGGGCCTGGGGCCGGGAACGGGCGATTCCCGCCGGGGCCTCCGGTGCCGCCGGTACGCCGGCTGCCGGTGGCCGCCGCCGGGTGATCGTCCCGGGAGACACCTGACCAGGAGTATCAGATGAACAATGATCAGCAGCCCGACGGCGGGGTCATCTGGAACGTTCGTGCCCTGGTCGGGGACCTGGCCGATGAGCTGCCACCGGAGTCCTCCGCCGGCAGGCCGCAGGAGTCACCCGTCGGCAGGCCGCAGTCGAGTCGCCCGGTCGGCGGCCCGGCTGCGTTCAATGCGACCGGGCCGGAACGGACCGCGCCCCCTCAGCCGCCGGTGCGTGGCGAGTGGGTCACATCCGGCCAAGCGGTCCCGCAGTCGAGCGGAATCTCGATGGGCAAGGCGGTCGCGGCGGCCGGTGTCACCCTGCTGGTGATGGTCGTGGCGCTCGTCATCGCGGTGGGATCGATCGACGACGACACCTCGACCGGTACCTCCTATCCCGATTCCCCGGCCGGAGGTCCGCAGTATTTTCCCCCCGAGGACGCGCGGCTGCCGACCCCGCTCATCCCTACCCCTGCACCCGCCGAGTCGACCTTCGACGATTCGGAGGACCTGGCCCTGGCCCAGTTGCACCAGTTCCGTCAGCAGGATCTGCCGACGGTGTCCCTGGACGGCCGGTACGTCGCCCAGCTGGCCTCCAAGACGGTGGGCATCGTCGACCCCAACCAGATCGCGGCCAACGGCTCGAACACCTTCTACGCGCAGGACATCGTGGCCGAGCATCTTGACCTGCGAAACAGGTTCGACGGCGCGACCCGGGTGATCCTGCTGCTGAGCACGGACTACGGGCGGCAGCAACTGTACGGCGGCGAACCGCTCTGGATCACTTTCGCCCTCCCGCCGGGCAGTTCGAAGGAGGCCGTCGCCCGTTGGTGCGCCAACCAGTTCCCGCAGCTCACCGGCACCGACCTGGACAACCAGTGCGTGCCGCGCCGCCTGAACCCTGTCGGCTCCTCTTGAACCGCACTGTCATCGGGCGGGGGGTGATCGACTCCGTTACGCCGGAATGGCGGCTTCCCGCCGCCGCGTACCCCGCCGTTTCGGCGAAACGGCGACGCGAGCGGCGCTACGTCAGGATGATCGGGTTGCTGAGGGCGGCCATGTGCAGGTTCGGATGACGTACCTCGACGCGCACGAAGGCCGTCTCCTCCGTGCTGGTCCGCCACTGCGTGACGCCCGCACCGTCGGCGGGCAGCGCATGACGGTGCACGATGCCGCCCTCGGTGTGCAGGGTGATCGTGCCGGACGGCACCCCGCAGACCTGCACCCGTACCACGATGGGCTCGCCGTCGGCGGCCAGACGTTCGCCCACTCCCCCTGTCCGGCCTGCGGCGGTGGCGGTGACATCGAGGGTGACGGCGGTCGACTCGGCGATCCAACTTCGACCCGCGCGGACCCCGGCCAGCACCGCCTCGCCGCTCAACTCCTCGGCGTGGACCACGGTGTGCGGCGTACCGAGCTGACCGGCGAGATGGGCGTCGCTGTTACCCACGGCCGGCCGCCACCGTCCTCGATGGAGGTCGTGGGCCAGTCTGCGTCCCCATTCGGCCTGCTGGCGACGGGCTCCGGAGCGACTTTGGCCACCGCGCTCACCGCAACAGGCGGTCCCGCAACCCGCCGTCTCGCTTGCCGCGACCGCTGTGCTGTCGGCGGCAAGTAGGGCTTCCACCGTTCAACTGACAGCTCGTGCCCCGACCCCGATGGCGGACCGGTCGTTCTGTGGCCGTTTGCCGGCTCCGAGGGCGCCGGCGGCGAGCGCGGCCAGGGCCGCCAGAGCCGCGACGAACGGGCCACTGCCAAGCCGGGGATTCACCATCGGAATCCACTCGTCGAACAATGCTGACGCGTTGTTGTAGCCGAGCGCGACGAACACCGTGGCTCCCACGACGAGGACACCCGCAGCTGCCGCCAACACGAGCGCCGATATCCGCTTGGGTGAGGTGAGCAACGTCCACAGGGCACACGCATACGCCACGGCGACGGCCACCAAGTGCAGGCCCCAGTAGGGCAGTCGCCACGCGCTGATGCTGATCGTTCCGTACCAGCCCCAGGGGATGACGAGCACCGAAAGCACGCTCACGCAGGCCGCCACGCCTACAACTCCGAACGCGATCGCTCTGACCTTCATGTTATCCGCTCCGTGAACCGACGCCCCAGGTGAATGTGACGGCCCACCGGCCGCCACATTCACCTCGCCAACGATGCCGCTACGACGTCTGTAGCGTAAGACCCATTATCGCGGTGATGAACGGTATCTCGGTGAAGATGATGTTCTCGTATGAGACGCCGGGCGTCACCGGGGTGTTTCCCGCACTGACGACACCCCGCGCGGCGACATACCCGTCCGAGGACCGGATCGACCAGACAGGTCCGCCACTGTCGCCATGGGCCACGGAGGGACACCCGCTGCACCGCCGCCCCTCGACGCCGGTTCGCCAGCCCTTCCCGTCACCGAGATGATATTGGAGGTAGTCGTTGATGATTTGAATCTGGCACCGATTCGGATAGCTCGTGTACCCGCTCTGGCAGACGTACTCGCCCTCGAACGACCACTGTTGTGAGCGGACGTGGAACATGTAGTCGTCATTGACCCACACCCCGGACTGGGCGTTGCCTCGTATTAGTGCGGCATCAAACTCCACGTCCACTGCCTGCACGTTGCCGATGTTGTTCCCGTTCATGGCCCGTATGTTGTTCCCGGTGTCGTAGCAGTGCTCGGCCGTCAGGAGAAACTGTGTTCCGGAGGCGTCGCGCACGCCAAACGCGGAGGTGCAGTCCCAGCCGGAGGACCGGGTACTCACACGGGTCGGAATGCCCCCAGGATAGGGGGACTGTGGGTTCTCCCGACTGACCGGGCGGACCGGCGAGCCGGCCACCATGACGATATCGGCCGCCGCGACCGGTCCGGCGCCGGCCGCCATCGCCGACAGGGCGTCGGCCCGCTGCGGCGCATCCGTTCTCACCTCCAACCCGCGGCCGTCGCTGGGGATGACGATCGAGTGCACCTCGATCGCGGCGCGCTTGGTGTCCGAGGCCGCCCGGACCTGAGCGGCAGCCTGCTCAAGCTCGATGCGTGCGTAACGGCTCTGCATGATTTCTACGGAGGTCGCGTTCCGCTCGGCTTCCGAAAGCGCGGCGAGCCCAGCCGCGACCATGCCCTCGGCTCGCTCGGGATCGGTGGCGTAGACGGTTACCCTGCCAGTTGCCTGATCGATCTTGACGCCGCTGAAGATGTCGCGGTAGTCGGTACGCCCGAGACCAGCGATCGCGCTCGCCGCGGAATTCGTCGCGTCCGCATAGGCGAACTCCGCGGCATGCTCGCGGTCTCGCTCGTCGGACGAAGCCGCAGCCGCCGACTGCGGTGCCACAATCGCGGTGCCTACGATGATGGACACGCCGATCGCGGCCAGCGCGCTCCTCGGTCCAGACCTGATCATCTAGTTCGCTCCCCACTTCAATTGTCGAACAGGATCGAGTCGTGAATTGGGTTCCGCTCCGTCGTCACGATCCGTGACTTGATCATGGATGAGGCAAAACGCACTTCCTCCCGCCGCAGGACAGACAGTGGGTTGCGTAGTCTAACCAGCCAAAGCGCACCAGAAAGTGATGGGGGTCGCTATCCAGTGTGGCTGGTGAAGCGGCTCGGCCAGCCCAACGCCGTGGTGGTCATCCTCCGCCAACGCGACGAATACGATGGTGCCGCTGAGCTACAGCGCAAGCGCTTGGAGGTACACGAGAGTCACGGGGATCTCGACGAGATCGCAAGTGCAACGTGGGGACTGGCTCGGATCGACCTGGTGCGCCAGGACTACGCGTCCGCCCTTCCGCGACTGGTCACATCATTCAATCTCCTCATCCACCTGCGACGTCCTGACGGCATGGCAGTGGTGGGTCACACCCTCGGCCAAATACTGGTCATCGCGGGTCTGAGCGATGAGGCTCGTCCTGTGCTGGAACTGAGCCTGGCCGCCGCCCGCAAGGTCGACATGACTGACTACGTTCAGGCGATCAGCCATTTACTAGCTAACCTTTCCGAGCAAGGTAAAACGACGTAGGAGTAGCCGGCTATCGGTGCTCACGCACCAAGACGTCGAAGAGGGGGGCATCATCCCAGGCGGGGCGTAGGCGGGTGATCCGGTGCCAGCCCCAGGACCGGTAGGCCGCCTGGGCGGGAACATTGTCGGGCCTGGCGAGCAGGGTCATTCGGGCTTCAGGGCGGACGCCGACGAGTTCGTCATGTAGCGCCCGCGCAATCCCCCGGCGCTGCCAGGCGGGGCGTACCAATAGCTCGCTGAGGGCGAAGGTGCGCCGCCCGTCCTCCTCGGTGAAGCCCGCCGGATACGGCTCCTCGATGCCGTTCCACCATCGGGTTCCGGCCGGCAGCGGAAAACCGTAGGCGTAACCGGCCAGGCGACCATCGATCGTGGCGGTGACAAGTTCCCATCCGGGGACCTTCATGTGCCCGGCCAACTGTTGGCGGTATCGGGACTCGTTGTAGAACTCCCCATCCCCGGAGTGGGCGTCGAGATAGACCTCCACCAGATCATCGAGGATGTCATTCACCTCGTCGGCCCGATGTCGGTCGAGGATCAGGTTGTCTTTCATGGCCCGAACTCCGCCCGGTAGGCATCGATGAAATCACGCGCCGCAGTGGTCTTCTCTCGGCTCAGGTGGGCTCCGACCTGAGCGAGGTTGCGGGCGGTCCGTCCAGAGTTCAGTTGTTTCACCTCGGGCAGCACCCGCAACGCCGTCCGGGCGGCCTGGTTGACATCGCCGAGTCGATATTCGGCTTCGGCGAGCCGCACGGTGGACAGCACCCGGTTGCGCCGGTGTTCGGTGCGGGTGGTGCTGCTGACCGCGAGGGACTTGACGGCGCGAGCGGGGCGGTCGAGGGCGAGGAAGGCCAGTCCCTGTATGCCGGTCAGTTCGTGGGAGGTGACGAATTGCAGGAAGGGCGGGTCGTCCTTCTGGGGGCCACGGTCGAACTCGCGGAAGGCGCTGGCCATTTCGCGGTTGAAGCCGCTGGCGTCTCCAAGGTTGGCGTATGCGTGGGCCATCCGCAGTCGCAGGAGGGTCCTGAGGCGAGGGGTCGACCAGCCTTGGGCGGCGCGGAGTGCGGCTTCGGCGCAGTGCACGGATTCGGTGGGTTGGTCTTCCCGGGTGAGCAGGGAGAGGCAGGCGAGCGCCCGTACCTCCTCACGCGGGTTGTCGGAGATCCGGGCCCGGGTGATGGCGTCGTTGAGGTAGGGACGCGCCTGGGGTCGGCGTTCGGCGTCGATCGCCAGCCAGGCTGCCTGGTTTGCGAGGTCGGCCAGTGCCGTCTGGAGGGTCGCTTCCAGGTTACGGCTGACGCGCGCTTTGCTGGCCCAGGCCGAGAGGCGGGTGTGAACGGTCATCGCCGCATCGCACAACTCGTCCGCACCGACGGCGGCGTCGGCCTGCCGGAAGCGCTCCACCAGCGATCCGGCGAGGCGTACGTGTTCCATGCCGAGGTTTTCGGCCCGATCATCGGCGGTGAGTAGGGCGTCGATGAGGTTGCTTCCGCCAAGGCCAGCGAGCGCTGCCAAGGCGTTGAATCGGCGGCGGTTCGTGGTGCCACCTCCTTCGACAGGAGCCGTCTCCAGACTAGTCGGCGAGTCGGCGTGAGCACCCCCCTCAGAGGTGTCGGTGGCCATCTCGGCGAGCGGAAGGCGGAGCAGCCGGAACCAGAGCAGTCGCTCGGGTATGCGCAGCAGGGTGGCCCAGTGGGTGAGGCGGTCCAGGTGGATCGGTGGAGGGCCGTTCTCGATCCGGCTGAGTTGGGCCTGGGTGATGCCGAGCCACCCGGCCACCACGGATTGGGTCAGCGGGAGCCGACCGTGGTAGGGGTGGTGCCGGTAGGCCCGGATGAGGTGTCCCAGGTGGCGTCGGGCCAGTGCGGCGCGTACCGGCTGGTGGTCCCAGAAGTGTGGTGGCACGGCCGGGGGTGCGGTGAGCCGGTCGCGTTCGGCGGCCTGGCAGGGGGCGCAGCGTCCGCTGTGGTTGTCGCGCGCCAGGCGTCCCCCGCAGCGGGGGCAGTTGGCAGGTGTCACCGGCAACCTCGCCGTTCGTGGGCGACTGGGTCGAGCCCGTTCATTCAAGCCGTTTCCGGCGATGCCGGTATGCGCGCCACGCATATCAACCCGGCCACATTCTGCCACCGCCTGCATACGCTGCGCGAATTCCGCTGACGATCATTCCGGCATATCGGGGTGGACCGGCCGGGTCCAGGGTGGAGACACGGCCCGGGGCGGGTGCCGGCTCCGGTGGCGGATCGGCCTTCCCCCGTACGATCTGTCACCGCTCCCGCCCGCCTCGGTGCCGTCTCAGTCGACCGTCGCACCGGAGGCCCACATGCGCGACCACCCTGCCGTGACATCCGGCGGCATCGCCGAGGCGGTCTTCGGTCGCGCCGCCGCCCGGTTCTGGGACACCGTGCAGGAGGGCTGCCCGGGGCTGCTGCCGGAGGGGGACGCGCCGCTGATCGTCGCCGGGCTGTTGCGGCTGGTGGGGGGCGGTGACGACCGGCCGGGGCGGTTGGCCCTGCTGACCGTCCTGGGTCGGGTGTACCGGGAGCACCGGCTGCGCCCCGATCATGCGACCTTGGTCGGGGCGGCGCTGACTGTCGCCGTACCGTCGCTGCCGTTGGAGGCCGCGACCTGGCGGCGGGCCTGGCGGTTGGTCGAGCGCGCCGCGGCCCGGGTGGGTGACGGGTCGGCCTCCTGGCCGGTCGAGGTCCTCGGCCGGGACCGGGCCGGGGACACCATCACCATCCTGACCGTACGCCCCTGGCGGCGGCTGCCGTTCCGGCCCGGTGACGCGGTGCCGGTGAACGTGCCGCAGCACCCGGGGCGGTGGCGCTGGTACTGCCCGGCCAACGCCCCACGCGCTGACGGCACCGTCGAGCTGCATGTCCGTGCCGTGCCCGGCGGCGACGTCTCACACCGGCTGGCCCATCAGGTACACCCCCGGTTACCGGCTGGTACTGCTCGCCGCCGGGGTGCCCGCCGACCGGATTCACCTGCCCGAACAGGTCCCGTGGCGCTGACCGCCTCTCCTACCCCGGTAGGAGGCGGAACCCAGACCTGTGGTCGCGGTTCGGGCCTGCGGTCGGGCGCGCGGCGGCAGCACGCCGAACAGCATCGGGGTATGACTGCTACCTATCCGGGCCAGGGGACGTCCTGGCACCGTCCGCTTATGGTTTTCGTCTGGGCGATGGCGGGCCTCGCCGTCGTCTCCGCCGTCGGCGTCGTGGTCGACGATCGGGTGTTGACCGGTGTGCCGATCTGGCTCAAGCCGTTGAAGTTCGCGGTGTCCTTCGTGCTGTACGGCGTGACCCTGGCCTGGCTGCTGTCCCTGCTGCGCCGACGCAGCAGGGTCGCGGAGTGGACGGCCACCCTCATCGTGGCGCTGGGGGTGGTGGAGATGACCATCATCGTCGGACAGGTGTTGCGGGGCACGACCAGCCATTACAACGTGAGCAGCCCGTTGAACGCGGTGCTGTGGATGCTGATGGGTGTGGCGATCATGGTGCTGTCCGTGGCGCACCTCGTCCTCGCGGTGGTGGTGCTGCGGCAGCCGGTCGCGGACCGGGCCGGCCGGTACGCGATCGGGTTGGGGTTCGGGCTGGCGCTGCTCGGCATGCTGGTGGCGATTCCGATGGTGCTGGCCGGTGACGGGTCGGCCGCCGAGGGGCTAGCCGGGGCGCACAGCGTGGGGGTGGCCGATGGTGGTCCCGGCCTGCCCCTGGTCGGTTGGAGCAGCACCGGTGGGGATCTGCGGGTCGGCCATTTCGTGGGGCTGCACGCGATGCAGGTGCTGCCGATCCTGGCGGTGCTGCTCGGCCGGTTCGGCGGTGGCCGTCTCGACGGGGGTGTCCGGGCCCGGCTGCTGGTGGTCGCGGGTGTCGCGTACGCGGGGCTGACCCTCCTGTTGACCTGGCAGGCGTTGCGGGGGCAGCCGCTGCTGCGGCCGGACGCGCTCACCCTGGGGGTCGCGGCCGCGCTGCTGGTCGGTACGGTCGCCGCCGCTGCGGTGGTGGCTCGTGGCCGCAGATCCGAAGTGGCGCTGGCGGCGTGAGTGGGCGGAGCATCAGGTTAACCGTGTGCCGGGCAGGCACCTGGGGAGAAGGAGAGCGGACATGACCGAGGTGCTGTTCACCCTGACCTTCGCGGTGGCCGCTCCCTTCTGGGCGTTGATGATCCTGGCACCGAAGTGGTCGGTGACCGCCCGGATCATCGCCTCACCTCTGGTCGTGATCCCCGGTGTGGTGATCTACGCGCTGCTGGTGCTACCCGCCCTCGGCCAGGTGCTGCCGGCCGTGGCCTCCCCGACCCTGGAGGGGGTACGTGGCCTGCTGGGTGAGCCGGACGGTGCGGCGGCGGGCTGGGCGCACATGATCGTGTTCGATCTGTTCGTCGGCCGGTGGGCCTGGCTGGACAGTCGCAAGCGGGGGGTGCCGTCGCTGGTGATGGCTCCGGTGCTGGTGTTGACCATCCTGCTCGGTCCCCTCGGCCTGGCCGCGTACCTGGCGCTGCGGGGCAGGTGGACCCTCCGCCGTACCGATCCGGAGGGCTAGGGTGACCTCCGTGGGGTGGGTGGGACGCCTGTTCGACGCGCGGGACAGCTTCGCGCGGATGCTCCTGCTCGACCTCGCGGGCCTCGGCTACCTGATCTTCAACCCGCTCGGTGGCAGCGGGCCGGTGGCGACCCAGTGGGCCCTGGCGGTGCTCGCCTTCTCCTTCGGCCTGCTGTTGCACCACCGGCCGGTGGTCAACCTGGTGGCGCAGACCGCCCTGCTGGCCGTGGCGATCCAGCTGGTCCAGGACATCACGATCAACCAGGTGGGGGCCAGTTGGGCGTTGCTCGAACTGACCATGCGCGCCGGGTCCACCCGGACGATCTGGCTGGCCGCGGCCGGGCTGGCGGCGGTGGCCCTGACCGACTCGATCGGCAAGCCCCTGCCCCGGTTCTTCTCCGGGGTGGTCGGGCTGCTGCTGGAGGTCGGGGTTCCGCTGCTGCTGGGCCTGGTCGTCCGGACGACCCGCGAGTTGTCCACCCAGGCGCAGCAGCGAGCGGCGGAGGAGCAGCGCCGCCGGGAGTCGGAGGACCGGGCCGCCCGCGCGGACGAACGCAGCGCCATCGCCCGGGAACTGCACGACGTCGTGGCCCATCATGTGGCCTCGATGGTGCTGCGGGTCGGTGTGGCCCGGCATGTCCTCACCGACCTGGACCCCCGGGTGGGCGCGGTCTTCGACGACGTGCACGGCACCGGCACCGCGGCCCTGGCCGACCTGCGCCGGCTGGTCGCGGTGCTGCGCGACCCCGAGGCGGTACGCGGCGACGCGGCGCTGACCGCGATCGAGCCGTCGGCGCTGCCGGCCGCCCTGGGGGCGGCGGTGGACCGGGCCCGCCAGGCCGGGATCACCGTGGAGGCCGACATCGACCCGGCGATCGGTGGAATCGACGCGGTACGGGGTCTGGCGGTGCTGCGGCTGACCCAGGAGGCGCTGACCAATGTGGCCAAGCATGCCGGTGCCGCCGCGGTGGCCCGGCTGACCGTGCGGGTGGTCGAGGGGGCGGTGCACTGGGAGGTGGCCGACGACGGGCCGGGCCGGGTGCCGGCCGGGCTGCCGGACGGCGGGGGCCACGGTATCGCGGGGATGCGGGAGCGGGTGGCGGTGCTCGGCGGCCGGTTGGCGGCCGGACCGGTCGAGCAGCCGGGCCGGGGCTGGCGGGTACGCACCGTGCTGCCCGCCGCCGTGGAAGGGGTGTCATGATCCGGGTGCTGCTGGTCGACGATCAGCATCTGATCCGCACCGGCCTGCGGATGCTGTGTGAGTCCACCCCCGACATCGAGGTCGTCGGTGAGGCCGACAACGGCCGGGAGGCGGTGTCCCTGGCCGCCCGGCTGCGGCCCGAGGTGGTGGTGATGGATCTGCGAATGCCGGGCGTGGACGGGATCACCGCCACCGGTCGCATCCTCGCCGACCGGCCCGCCACCCGGGTGCTGGTGCTGACCACCTTCGGCGACGACGACCACCTGTATCCGGCCCTGACCGCCGGGGCCTGCGGGTTCCTGCTCAAGGACGCACCCCCCGCCGAGCTGCTCAACGGCATCCGGCGGGCCGCGGCCGGGGACAGCCCGTTCAGCCCGCAGGTGCTGCGGCGGCTGGTGCAGCGGGCGGTGCACGCCCGCCCGGGCACCCCGCAGCACCTGGACGGACTGACCGCGCGGGAGCAGGAGGTGCTGGGGCTGGTCGCCGAGGGCCTGTCCAACACGGAGATCGCCCAGCGGCTGCACATCGGGGTCACCACCGTCAAGACCCACATCACCAGCCTGATGACGAAGACCGGCAGCCCCAACCGGGTACGCCTGGCGCTGTTCGCCCACGGCGTCTGAGGGCCCGGGGAGAAACGGCTCTCAGCTGCGTCGGGCCTGCTCGGGCCAGAGCACGCTGGTCGGGATGCCGCGCTTGCGGGCCTCGTCGACGGTCCGGTCCGTCGAGGCCTCGTGGCGGCCGGTCGACCCGTCCCAGACCGCGATCAGCCACTGCACCCGGCTCAGCAGTTCCCGGTTGGCGGCCAGGTAGGCGGCCGTGCCGGAGTGCCGGTGCCCGGTGTGGATGACGTCGCTGGCCCGGCCCAGCAGGTCGTCGAATTCGGCCCGGTGGGCGGCGGTGATCGTGTCGCGGTAGTCCAGGGCGGGCAGGATCACCTCGTAGGTGCCGCCGGTGGCCAGCACCACCCGGGCGAAGATCTGGTCGGTGCCGTCGGCCAGGCAGGTGACGCCGCGCACCGGGTGGTCGCTGAGGCGGCCCAGCTCGGCCCGCAGTGCCGCGGCGATCGGCCCCACGCTGCCGCGGGTCAGGTGGATGTGGCCGGTGATGCCGACCCGCAGCGGGCAGTGCTCAGGGCCCATCGACGACTCCCGGCCGTGGGGCGGGCACCGGGCTGGTCAGCCGGATCAACTCGAAGCCGCTGTCGGACAGCACATCTGGCAGCGCCCGGATCTCTTCGCGGTTCTGCTCCTGCACGGCCGGGCTCAGCTCGTCCCAGGGGCGTAGTTCGGGATGCCGCTGTCGGAGGTCGTCACGCGGCTCACCGTACGTCCAGCCTTCCGCCCGCCGTTCCTGGCACCACCGTTCATGTTCCAGCCGGGCCAGATGTTCGATGCCGTCGGCGATG
Source organism: Micromonospora sp. DT229 (assembly GCF_049844505.1). Classification (NCBI taxonomy): domain Bacteria; kingdom Bacillati; phylum Actinomycetota; class Actinomycetes; order Micromonosporales; family Micromonosporaceae; genus Micromonospora; species Micromonospora sp. DT229. Next base: position 271,718 of record NZ_JBNCLD010000007.1, read on the forward strand.
GCCTGCCCGGCGGCCGAGGCGTCACCTGTGTTTCCGTGCCGGGGGGCGACGACACAGCCGAGGTTGAGCAGCTTGGCGGCGATGTCCTGGACGTGACTGCGGTTGGCTCGGCGCAGGGATTCGGGCAGCCCGGACCAGTCGACCATCGCGGGGGCCTGCCCGAAGCTCACCCCGGCCTGCTGTCGGGCGTGCAGATACCGCTCGTGGATCTGTCGGGCCAACCGTTCGGTGAGATCCTCGGCGATGAGCCCGGCCTCGCAGGCGTGGGTCAGCACCGGGTAGAGACACAGCTTGCCGTGCACCTCGTCGAGCAGGTCGTGCCGGGAGTCGCCGTGGAAGGCGGCGGCCAGGGCGGCCTGCCGGTAGACCGGCACGAAGACACTGCCTCGGGTGCCCTGCCACAGCGCGGGGGTGTCCAGGGCGAATTGCAGACCGCTGTCCTCGCCGGGCAGGCAGAGGTAGATGCGGTCGTATCCGCCCGTGGTGAACTGCGCCAACCCGGTCAGTTCGGCGAGGTCCAGATCGTAGGTGGACACCTCACAGACGGTACGCAGGAAGGGGTAGCGGGCCGCCACCAGGGCCAGTTCCGCCCCGGCGTCCGGGGCCACCAGATCCACCCGCAGCCGGGTCCCGGCTTCCCGGGCCCGCCAGTGCCGGGCGGTCTCGACCAGCAGGGCACGACGGAAGCTGCCGTTACCGACGATGAGTACGGTGGTGGCACGATTCCGGGCCGGTCGCAGGGGATGGTGTCGGTGCAGCGCGCGGGCGGCGATGTCGTCGACATGGAAGTAGTCCAGCCGCAGTCGGCTGGAACCGGCGGCGCCGAGCCGCCGGGCCTGCAACGACAGGCACACCTCCGGATCGTGGACCTGGACGTAGACCCTGGGGGGATTGCGCCGGTCCTGGATCAGGCGGCTGGCCGCGTTGGCGATCGCATGGTTCAGGTCGTCGTCGTGGGTGCAGGCGTAGATGGTGTGTGCCCGGGGCAGACCGGCCCCACGCAGCACCTCGGCGCTGCTGGGGTCGCCGATGACTCCCAGGTAGCGGCGTCGGCGGTACTCCAGTGGCCCGAAGGGCTCGGAACGCACCACGACCACCCGTTCCCCGTCGGCGAAGAGACGGTCGGCGAGCATCTGGGCGAACTGAGAGTCACCGCAGACCAGCACATGCCCGCTGGCCCGCCGGGCCCGCCACCGACGGATCTCGGCGGCCAGCAGCAGGCGGGCCGCCTCGGCCACGGCCAGCAGGGTGAACAGCGGGGCCACGAAGCGGGCCACCTGCAACTGCCACGGATAGGGGCCGGGATTCTCGAAGGGCTCGGCGCTGAGGACGAACAGTTGCAGCGCGTAGTAGAGCACGTCGTAGGAATCGTGGATGGCTTCCGGCCGCGTCGTGCTCAGCCGATCGAAGCCGATCCAGCCCAGCGCCAGGGCGACCGCTCCGATGACGCCGAACACCACCCGCAGCCACCAGGCGGACGGCCGGACGAAGCCGGAGGCCGGGTCGGTCATCGAACGGTGTCCTCCTCCGGAGGGCCGTCGGGGCGGGGCCGGCCGGGTCGGGCCGCCACGGTCGGCATCCCGGCCACCGGACTGGCTCTCGGGCCAATGGTATGGGACGAAGTCGATCACCGGAGTCTTCGGCATTCTCGGCGAGCAGCACTTTTTGCAGGTGAGGCCGAATCTGAGCTCGATTGGAGGTCCGCTGGGATGGCTACCGAGGGCTACGATTTGAAGACGGTCCGGTGGCGGGGTACGGGGATTCCGCCCTCCGGCGTGAGACTGCCTGGTGCCCAGACCAGAGCTACCGGAGGATCAGGGCAATGGACGCAATCGAAGATCCGCCGGCGGTCGACCCGGTCAATCCGTTCTCCCCGACAGCGGTGGCCCGAGTGACCGATGCCGGTGCGCTCGCCACCACCACCGTGGTCACGGTGGCCATCCGGGACGCCCTCGCCCACCTGGACAACTACCTGCTCACCGGCGACGGCGGCACGGTCGCCGTGGTGGGTGACTACGGCACCGGCAAGACCCACCTGGCGGCCGAACTGCTGGCCCACGCCCGGCGCGGCACCACCGGGACGGTTCAGGCCGTCTACCTCGACGCACCAGCCGACACCTTCCTGTCGCTGAGCCGACGGTTCCTGGGCCGACTGTCCCGTGAGGCGGTACGCGCCCTGGTCGACGACTACCGAGCGGAGTCGGCCGGTGCGCCGACACCAGCCGACGGTGAGCGCAGACCAGCCGACGGTGAGCGTACGCAGTCGCTCGCCCAGCGGCTCCGGGTCGAGTTGGCCGAGGTCACCGCCGATCCCTCGGTCGGCACGGTGCTGGCGATGCTGGTCGATCCGGCCACCGAGGCACCGGCCTGGGACTGGCTGATGGGTTACCCACCGGGACCGGCCCTGGTCAGCGCCGGCGTCACCGTGCGGGCGGACGTGGAGTCCGGCGCGGTGGAGACGATGGGGGTGCTGGCGCTGCTGCTCGCGCGCCGACACGACCGTTTCGTCCTGGTGCTGGACGAGCTGGACAAGATCCTCTCCACCGCCGGGCGGCCGGGCGACGAGACATCGGCCCGGTTCTCCCGCCTGATCGGCGTCTTCGCCTCAGCCGGTGCCCTGCTGGTGATCGCCGGGCTGCCGGAACTGCTGCACCTGCTCACCCCGCAGGTGCGCCAGCGGATCGGGCCGATCGTGCGGATGTCCGCGCTCACCGCGCAGGACGTCCGGGACTTCATCCGGCGGAGTCAGCTGCGGGCCTTCGGTCAGGCGAGACTGTCCCCGTTCACGGTGGAGACCACCGAATACCTGACCAACCTGACCGACGGGGTACCCCGCCGACTGATCCGGCTGTGCTACCACCTGTATCAGCGGGCGACGCAGGAGGACACCCCGGTCACCCATCGCATGGTGCGAGAGGCGGTACGGGTCCAGTTCGACCTGGCCAGCCGCCAGGATGTCGCCGCCGACGTGCGACGGGTGCTCACCCAGGAGGGCTGGTCGTACCAGCGGGACCACCTGATCGGTTCGCTGCGGGACCTGCCGGTGGACTTCTGGGTACCCCTGGACGAGCAGGGCGCCGGATGCTGCGTCCTGCTGACCGAGTCCGTGCTCAAGGTCGAGGAGGTCGACGAGCTCAACCGTCGGGTGGTGGCCATCCGCTCGGCCGTGCCGGACAGCGAGGTGATCCTGGTCGTCGTCGGGCATCTGCCGGCGGAGTTCTCCGCGGACCTGACGGAGACCTTCAGTGTGGAGCCGATCGTCCATGATCCGCAGACCTTCGCGGAGGATCTGTCCGGCAGCGTCAAGGCGTCGATGCGCCGGCTGGAGCAGGCGCTCGGCGCGGATGCGTTGACCTCGGTACGGCAGCGGGTCGAGCGCATCCAGCGGCAACAGACCAACGCCCAGCGCTCGCTGGAACGGCTCTCGTACCAGCTGGACGAGATCCGGGGCGACCTGCGCCCGGATTCCCGTGGACCGGTGCGACGCGACGCGGTGTCGTCGTCGCCGCACCAGGCCGAGGCCGCGCTCGCCAGTGCGCTGCCGGGCCGGGTGGCTCGGGTCTTCGTCGAGGCGGTGCAGGCGCTGGACCAGCTGACCGGCTTCGAACACCACCTGCGCGACGCCTTCACCCCGTCCCGACCGGAGTCCGCTCGCCGGTCCGGCGAGGCTGCGCCGCTGCTGCGCTCGGGTCTGCGGTCGCGGGACGTGCAGCGGGCGCTGGGCACGGCCCTGGTGCTGCGGCGGCTGATCGAGGCGTTCCGTGACGGGGTCGAGCAGTGGTACGTCAACCACCGCCACGCACCCCATCCGGCCGACCGGCAACGGCTGGACCGGCTCTGTGAGACCTACGACGGGATCGCCGAGTACCTGCCGCTGTTCCAACTGGACCTGCTCGACGACCTGGCCCTGCCGGAGGGAGGGGCCCCGGCCGAGCCGACGGACCGGTCGCTGAACTGGTCGGAGGCCCGGTCGATGTTCGACGGGCTCAGCGGCCAGGTACGCCGACAGGTCATCGACGGCTGAGCTGCGGTTCCACACGTGGACGTGCGGATTCCGTCCGGATCTGCGGAGGTGTCGCAGGGCGCGTGAGGTGCTAGGGCCGGGTATGGGAGAGTTGCCCGGCCACCTTCCACATGGCCTGGTCGGCGTGGCTGACCCAGTCCTGGTCCAGGCACACCCCGAAGAGGTACTCGTCCGGGGCGAGCAGGTAGTAGTAGACGGCGCCGATCTCCAGGTCGAGCACCAACCGCTCGACCTCCCCCGTGATCGTCCGGCGGAGATCCCGGCTGACCTGTAGCGCCAGCAACGACAGATCGCGGGCCAGGCGCTCATAGCCGGTACGCCGGTCGACCACGGTGGCACCCCGGTTGAAGAACTGTTCGAGATCCGGGTGCCGCAGGATGTCGACCGCCGTCACCTGCTCCCCCAACCGATGATGGCTGAGGTAGTGCGGGCCGGCGGGGCGCAGGGCCTGGGCCAGGATCGCCTCGCTGTCGCCGACCTCGGTCAGGTGGGGCGTGATGTCGCCGTCCGAGGAGGAGGGGTCGTACGTCTCGGTCTGCCAGCCGCCCGGGTTCTGCGACGGCTGCCGGACCAGGCTACGCAGATCGGTGGCGAGTTTCCCGGCCCCCTGGTCGATCTGACTGGCCGCTGCCGGGTTGACCACCGCGTCGGTGGCCGGGGCGGTGCGCGCGAAACCCACCACGTGTTCCCCGCCGACGGTGGTGTTGCAGAAGACGTAGTCGACCCGGGTCTGCACCGCCAACCGCACCAGCCCGCCACACTGCAGGTGCCAGACTCGTCGGCTGAGTTCGGCGGCCCGGTAGACCAACTGGGCGCCCACCCGCCGGTACGCCTCACGGCGCTGCGTCGGGTCGGTGTCGGGCCGACCGGTCGGCGCCGAGTCGTGGGCCAACAGGTCCAGCGAGAAGTCGAGCACACCGCCCGTGTAGTGCGCGATGTGGTAGACCGCCGGGTCCTCGAGGAGCAACTGCCGGCACAGGTTCCGCTTCTTGCGGAACCCCGGCACGTCCTGCTCGGCGGACTCCTCGACCACCGCATCGATCAGCTGCGGGTCGCTCACCTGGTCACTCCTCAGCCTCTCGGCACGTCGATGTCGGTGTCGGTCAGCGCGGCCACACCGCCGTCGTCCGTGCCGTCGCGCCGGGCGACGATCGCGGCGAGGTTGGCGGCGGCGTCGCCGGTGCACGGGTGCCGCCGACCGAGGAAGCGCAGACTGGTCAGGTGCGTCTCCTGCTGCAGGCGTACGGCGTCGGCCAGGTCACCGTGGGCGGCCAGGTGACCGGCCTGGGCAGTCGCCGCGGTCAGCGTCCACGGGTGGGCGTCGCCGAGCCGGGCCCGCAGGGTGCGCATGCCCCGCTCACCGTCGCGGATGGCGTGGTCGTACTCGCCGGTGCCCCGATGGCAGATGCCGAGGTTGACCGAGCAGACCGCGGTGAAGGGGTGGCCGGCTTCCAGTGTCCGTTCGTAGCCCCGCAGGCAGCGCATGGCATGTTCGACGGCGACTCCGGCGTCCCCGGCCCGGTAGTAGTCGACGGCCATGCTGAGCAGGCTGGACCGGGTCAGCGGATGATCTTCACCGAAGCGGTCCCGGTAGCCGCGAAAGGTCTCGATGCTGCGCTTCTTCGCGGCGAGGGTCAGCCCCAGACGGCGCTCGGTGACCGCGAGGCTGCGGTTGACCTGCAGTTCGTCGAGTTGGGAGGCCGACCGCAGCTCGTGCACCCGTTCCAGGGTCCCCCGCAGCGTGGCCAGCGACAGGTCGTACTCGCCGATCTCCCGTTCCAGAGTGCCCACCAGGCGCGAGGCCCGCCAGGTCGCCGGCTCGTCGGGCCCGAACAGGGTCATCCACCGGTCGAACAGCTGGTGAGCCAGGCGCAGAGCTTCTCGCGCGTCTCCGGTCAACTGGAAGGAGATGGCGAGGTTGTTGATCGCCATGCGGGTGTTCGGATGATCGCCGCCGAGGACCTCCTGGTAAGCGGCAAGGGTGGCCTGGTCCTCCACCAGGGCGTCCTCGAAGCGGCCGAGACCACGCAGATCTCCGCCGCGACCCCGACCGGCGATGAGGGTCCGGAAGTGCCGCAGCCCGTAGCGGCGGCGCTGCTCGCTGAGCACCTCTTCGTCGAGGTTCAGGGCCTCCTGCGGCCTGCCCAGCGCCCGGTGCAGGTTGGCGGTCTGCACGAACAGGCGCATGGTCAGCTGGTCGAAGTCGCCGCCGGCCGTCCACTGGTCACAGGCCTGCTGGGCCAGCCGGACGGCGGAGTGCCAGGCGTCGCTGTCGCCGAAGTAGTACAGGTAGCGGACCTGCTTGACCACCCAGTGCCGCACCCGCGCGTCGTCGGTGGTCAACGCCCCGGACGGCACGAGATGGCGTTGCAGCTCCTCGAAGATCGGCAGGTAACGCCGGTCGTCGGCCTCCGGGTCGGTCGGCGCGTAGCCGGCCAGCCCATGCAGGACCTGGCGGTGCCGTTCGCGCCGCTGCGGCTCGGGTATCGACTCGCGGATCAGGACCTGGATGGCCCGGTGCATCCGCAGCGCGGCACCCCGCCCCCAGTCGATGTCGAACAGGGCGAAGCGGGCGCCCACGGCCAGCACCAGATCAATCTCCCCGGCGGCGAGCAGCAACTCCTCCGGATCGGTGTCGGCCGCCGCGGCGAGTTGGGCCAGCATCGGCGTCGACCGCAGCAGCGGCAGGCCGATCCCCTCCGGGGAGAGGAACGCGGCGATTTCGGCGACCCGGGTCGCCAACGCGCCGAACTCGGTGTCCCGCAGGGTGGCCAAGGTGTTGTCCAGCACCCGCGCGACGGTGGAGGTACGCGATCCGGGGATGCGTTCGGTCGGCTCCTCCGCGCCCGGCCGGTTCAGGCTGGACAGCAGCTCCTCGACGGACCCGCTGACCGCCACCAGGTTGGGCACGCCCTCGCGTTCCAGCGTCCGGGTGCGCTCCCTGATCCAGGCGGTGGCCAGCCGCAGGGCCAACGGCAGGTGGTCGACCGCGGCGGCGATGGACCGGGCGTCCGCAGCGCTGATGCCGAGCATGCGGCGCAGCATGGTGACGCTCTCGTCGCCGCTGAACGCCGCCACCTCCAGCGGCGAGGGCAGATTCGAGGAGCCGTCGTCGCGCGAGGTGAACAGGATGTGCCCGGCACCGGGGCGCGGCAGCAGGCCGGACAGCACCTCGGCGTCGTCGGCGTTGTCGTAGATCAGCAGCCAGCGGGCGATCGTGCCCCTCGGCGCCGACAGGGCGGCCACGGCCGCCTCCGCCGCGCCGACACTGTCCACCACGTTGATCTCCTGGGCCAGCTCACCCAGGGCGGCCTGCACCGTCTCCCGGTCCTGCGCCGGTATCCACCAGACCACGTCGTAGTCGTAGGCGAAGCGGTGGGCGAACTCGCGGGCGATCTCGCTCTTGCCGACGCCGGCCCCGCCGGTGAGGGTCACCGGCCCGCCCTCACCGGTGAGCTGGTCACGCAGCCGCTCCAGGTATTCGCTGCGGCCCACGAAGGACTCGTTGCGCGGCGGCAGGTTCGATCGCAGACGCCGTTCCGTCTCGGCCGGGTAGCGCGGGGCCGAGCGCAGGTCGCCGGTGGGTTGGGTGGGCGCGATGAGGCCCAACCGGCTCAGCAGCAGAGGCTGGGCCCGGGCGGCGTCGACCTCGCGCAGGTCGATGATCCGGCTGGGATCCAGTTGGTTCGGCGGCTGGCCGTCGGTCAGTACCCCGAACACCTCGATGTCGCTGCCGGGTGCGGCCGCCAGGCCGACACCGAGCGCTTTGACCACCCCCGGGGAGAGCATGGCCAGCACGGTGGCGTCCGGCTCGTACGCCGGTGCGGCGCCGACGCGCAGCGCGTGTGGGTGGACGTGGACGTTGGCCCGCCGTAGTTGCCCGGCGATCCAGTCGGCGTACGGCCGGTCCGCCGGCTCGTACAGCACGTGGATCACGTCCGCGCTCTCCGCCCGTTCCAGCAGCACACCCCGGCGGTAGCGGCGGCGGATCCGCTCGGGTACCTCGGCCACCCGGATCACCGCACCGCCGCTGATCCAGGAAGCCATCTGCTCGTACGCCGACAGCATGCTGCTCTGCTCGCCGGGGGCGTCGGCCAGCACGGCCAGCACGTCGTCGTAGGTGTCGTACGTCGGCTCGGGCACCTCCACGATCTCCACCGAGGAGGTCGCCGACCCGGCGGAGTCGTCGAGCAGCTTCGCGAACGCCTTGCGGGCCGAGTCGCGGGCCTCGCCGTACCACGGTTGGCTGACGTCGCGCAGGGTGGGCGCGGCGAGGATCCGGATGCCGCCGGTGGCCTGCCGTTGCAACTGGTCGGCGAGGTCGGCGGCCTGCTGCAACGCCGGGCGGCGAGGCGGAATCGAGACCACCGCGACGTCGCTGAGCATCGCGGCGTAGCTGACCCCCGGCATGGTGAGATCCACCGGGGTGTCGATCAGGACGTAGTCGTAGCCGGCCTGCCGCAGCAACTGCCGGGCCCGTACCGGGTCGGCCGTGGGCAGGCCGTCGACCTCCAGGCTCACCCCGACCAACGCGAAACCGAAGCTCGTGCCGGGGATGGCGTACCGGTAGAGGACGCCCTGCTCCGGCGCGGGTGGTGCGCCCAGCGCCGTGCCCCGGTGGGCGGGCGCGTCCGGGTGTGGGCTGGTCAACGCGGTCAGCTCCGGGCCGAGCACCTCGGTGCTGGCGACGGCGTCGACTCGGAAGGAGCGCAGGTAGTCGTAGACCCGGGGAGTCTTCGTGCACCAGTCGACCGCGAGGACCCGCTTGCCGTTCGACGCGAGGATCCAGGCGATGTTCGCCACCGCGCTGCTGCGCCCGGAATTTCCGCTGGTGGGCGACACGAAGGACACGATGGTGCACTGCCCCGTCGGCTCGCTCACGCCCACGGCGACTGAGCCGGCCTGCTGGTCAGTCATCGCCATCGAGGGCACTGCTGAAGCCTGCGTACTGGTCGCCGGCGGCGGCGCTGCGACGTTGCAGGCGATGCAGCGCGGCCAGCAGCACCTGAGAAGGCACGTCCTCCAGAGCGGCCAGATCCACATCGGTGAGATCGAGCAGATCGGAGCGCAACACGTCCTTTCCGGTGTCCAACCCGATCACCGCCTGTCTGCGTATCGCACAATGATCGTGTCGCCTCGAAGCCGGACATAGATCGTTGGCCAGATCCGCTGCGTACGCCCATGATAACGGTACGGTGTCGAAGCCAAGGGTGCCTGCTCCGCCACTCGGGGCCGGCGGCGGATGAGTCTCGGATGACATCCTTCACCGTCTGTCGATGCGCTGGCAACCCGGCCAGCGCCGTCCATCAATGTATGCTGGTGGCATCGACGGCGGCCCACCGGCCGCCGCCTGTTTTGGAGCCCCCTGATGCCCGAATCAGACGACGGGCACCGGCCAGCCGGTGATTCGACCGTCCGCCGCGCCCCGCCGATAGCCTTCCGCCAGTTCGTGCTCAAGTTGCACAGTCGCTGTGACCTGGCCTGCGACCACTGCTACGTCTACACGATGGCCGACCAGCGTTGGCGGGACCTGCCCCGGATGATGTCGCCCCGGGTGCTCGACACGACCGCGCGCCGCATCGGCGACCATGCCCGCGCGCACCGACTCGACACCGTCTCGGTGATCCTGCACGGTGGCGAACCGCTGCTGGCCGGGCCGGCGCGGATCGAGAGCGCCGTGTCGGCCATCCGACAGGGCACCGCGCCGGTGCCGGCCCGGATCACGGTGCAGACCAACGGCATCCGGCTGGACGAGGCGTACCTGCGGCTGTTCGACCGGCTCGACGTGCGGATCAGCCTCAGTCTCGACGGTGACCGGGCCGCCCACGACCGGCATCGGCGCGGGCCCGACGGGCGCGGCAGTCACGACCGGGTCGAGGCGGCGATACGCCGGCTCACCACCGGTTATCCGCACCTGTTCAACGGTCTGCTGTGCACCGTCGACCTGCGCAACGACCCGGTGACCACGTACCGCAGCCTGCTGGCGCACCGGCCGCCGACCATGGACTTCCTGCTGCCGCACGGCACCTGGAGCACTCCCCCACCCGGGCGGGTGCCGCAGCCTGACCCGACCCCGTACGCGCAGTGGCTGATCAAGGTCTTCGAGCAGTGGTACCACGCACCCGGGCCACCGGTGCGGATCCGCCTCTTCGACGAGATCATCCAGGTGCTGCTCGGCGGCACCTCCCGACTCGCCGGGGTGGGCACCAGCCCCGCCGCGGTGGCGGTGGTGCAGACCGACGGGGCGATCGAGATGGACGACACGCTCGCCGCCGCGCACAGCGGTGCCGCCCACACCGGGCTGCACGTGCTGCGGGACCGGTTCGACGACGCACTCGACCTACCGGCGGTCCGCGCGCAGCAGGCCGGGTCGGCGGCCCTCTGCGCCACCTGCCAAGCCTGCGACCTGCGGCGGGTGTGCGGCGGCGGGTTGCGTACCCACCGCTGGCGAGCCGACACCGGCTTCGACAATCCGTCGGTCTACTGCCCCGACCTGTACGCCTTGATCAGCCACATCGGGCGCACCATACGACGTGACCTCGCGGCGCTGTCCGGGGCGACCCGATGATCCCCGGCGAACATCGGCTGCCCCGGGTGGTCCTCGACGAGTTGGCCGCCGGGCGCGGCGGCGCGGACGGGGTGGCCCTGTTACGGGCCGCCCAGCACAGCAAGTCGATGCTGCTGGTCCGCGCGATCATCGCGCTGCTGCGCGAGCGGGGACACCCCGACCGGGCCGCGATCGAGGCGGCCTACCGGCTGCTGGCCGGGCTCCGGTCCGAGCAGCGGGCGGCGACGCTCGGGCATCCACCGGTCGCCGCGTGGGCGTTCGGCACCGCGGCGTTGCTCGACGGGGACGGCGCGGCGCAGGCGTACCCCGGGCTGCTGGCGGCGGTGGCGGCCACTGCCGCCGTACGCGCGGGAGTGGAGGCCGACCTCGACGTGCCGCTCGCGGCCGGCGCGGCCGGCCGGTTGGATCTGCCCGGCCTGGGTACGGCGACGTTGCCGGCCGACGCCACCCGCGCCCGGCTGCGGGTCACCCACGGACACGTCTGGGCCTACGGCGCAGGCGAGCGGGTCGACATCGGTGCCGGCTCGACCGACCCGCGCTGGCAGCCGGTGCCCCGGTTGGATCTGGCCCACCACGGGCTGCGGTTGTCCCTGCTGCTGGACACCCGCAGTTGGCGGCATGTGCCGGGGATCGGCGCCGGCCACCGCATCGGTGGCGGGCTGACCGGCGCTTGGCGGTTGCACCTGGAGGAGGCGTGGCGTCTGCTGGTCGAGCAGCATCGACCGGTCGCCGAGGAGTTGTCCGGCGTCTTACGCGCACTGGTGCCGGTCCCCTCGCCGGGCGGCGGCAGCCGCAGCGGCACCTTCCACCACGCCTTCGGGGCGGTGGCCATGTCGTTGCCGCCGGACGGCCGATCCGCCGCCGTCGTGCTCGCCCACGAGATCCAGCACGCCAAACTGGCCGCGCTCAACGACATGTTCGCCCTGCTGGAACCGGGCCCACCCGAGCTGTTCTACGCGCCGTGGCGCACCGACCCCCGGCCGCTGGAGGGCCTGCTACACGGCGTGTACGCCCATCTGGGGGTGGCGGGGTTCTGGCGTCGGCAGGTGCGGGTGACGGTCGACGGTGCGGCCCGGTACCGCGCCGAGGTCGGGTTCGCCCGGTGGAGCCGGGCGGCCGACGACACCGTACGGGTGCTGGCCGCGCAGCGGCGACTGACCCCGGTGGGTCGGCACCTGGTCGACGGCATGGCCGCAGTCCTCGCCGGTTGGGTACGGGAACCGGTCAGCGCCCTGGCCGCCGAGCAGGCCGGTCGGCTACTCGCCGAACATCGCGCCCGGTGGGACCGGTCTCGCACGCCGACCGGCTGACAACTCGTATCGCTGAACTCCACTACGCTGGGTCCATGGGGGAGGACAACGATCGATCAATGCGCCGTGAGTGTTTCGTGATCGCACCGATCGGCCCGGAGGGCTCGGAGATCCGCAAACGCAGCGACCAGATCCTCAAGCACGTCATCCGACCGGTGGTCGAGGAGCGGGGCTACGTGGCCGTGCGGGGCGACGAGATCGAACGCGCCGGCATGATCACCTCGCAGGTGCTGGACCGGATCATTCAGAACGATCTGGTCATCGCCGACCTCACCGACCAGAATCCCAATGTCTTCTACGAACTGGCGGTGCGGCACGCCCTGCGCAAACCCTTCGTGCAGTTGCTGGCGAAGGGCCAACAACTGCCCTTCGACGTGCAGGGCATGCGGGTGATCCTGGTCGACCACACCGACCTGGACAGCGTGCACCACGCCAAGGATCAGCTGGGCCGGGCCATCGACGCCTTCGGGGAGGGCGCCGACATCGTCACCCCGATGTCGGTCGCCCTCACCCTTCAGGAGCTACGCGGCTCGACCAGCCCGCGGGAGGCCGGTCTGTCGCAGATCATCGAGACCCTGCCGCAGATGATGGACATCCTCCAGGATGTGCAACGTCACCTGGGCACGGGCGGTTTCAGTGAGGGGTCGGCCGACGACGACCACCGTCGGCTGCGCACCCTGGTCGAGTCCCTGGCCGCCCGGGGCGGGGTGACCGCGGACGAGTTGACCGGGCTGCTCGGCGGTGGCAGCAGCCGGTTCGAACGCTGGGTCGAGGCCCTCGTCCTGCGGGTGGGCCACACCAACAGTCACCGCCCCGACTGACTCACCCGACGCCTCAGCCAGCCATGACCCGGGCGTGCAAATCGGTGACGACCAGACGGGCCGACTCGAAGGCCCCGGCCTGCCAGGCGATGTAGTGACTGAGGTGGTCACCGGCGAAGTACACCCGCCCGTCGGGCTCCAGCAGCCGTCCGTAGTGTCCGCCGGTGGTGCGCGAGGGCCACGACACCCAGCCGCCCTCGGAGTAGCGGGTGCGTTCCCAGGCCACCGAGAAGGAGGTCTCCAGCTCGGTGCGGTACTTCTCGCCGTGGATGCGTACCCCCTGGGCGACCGCGCGGGCCTCCCGGTCCGCCGGGGACAGGGCGGCGTACGCCCGGGCGTTGGCCCCGTTGTTGTAGTACCCGACCACGACCCCCTTCGCGCCGTGGTAGCCGTAGGAGGGGTACCAGATCGCGGACAGGTCCAGGTTGGTGTTGGTGATGCCGGAGTAGATCTTCTCGTCCTGCTCCCACCACCGCCGACGGTACTGCAACCCGATCTTGCCGGTGGTGTTCGGGGAGGCGTACGTCAGGGCGGTCTTGACCGGCTCGGTGAGGTTCGAGGGGATCTTCGCCAGCACCTGCGGCGGGATGGTGCAGACGCAGAAGTCCGCGGTCGCGGTGCGCAGTCTGCCGCCGGGGCCGGTGTAGACCACGGACACCCCGGAGCCGGTGTTCGTGAGGGAGCGGACCTCCGCGTCGTAGCTGATGTGGCGCCGCCCCACGGCCTCCTCCAGCGCGTACGCGATGCGGTCCATTCCCCCGACCGGCTGGAACATCAGCATCGCCTGGTCGTAGCCGAACTCGAAGGAGAAGTACCGGCCGACACCGCTGGCCAGCACGTCGGACAGCGGGTAGGGGGTGAGTCTGGGAGTGCCCGCCTGGAAGCCGGCGCCCGGTTCCACCTCGTAGCCGCGCCGGTTGGTGCCGGTGTACCGCCAACTGGCCGCCGGGTCACCGGACACCCGGGGACCGATGGCGCCGAAGGAGCGCAGGAACTCCAGCAGCCGCTCCTTGTCCTCGCCGGTGAGGTGGGTGTCCAGGGCACCCTGGTCGGTGGCCTTGGCGAGCAGTTCGGAGACGTACCCGTAGACGTCGGCCTTGGCCTCCCGGTGCCGGACGGGTCGCCCGGAGAGGGCGCCGACGTTGTCGTTGAAGTAGTAGCCGTCCGCGTTCTGGTTGCCGAAGATCTCGACCGGCACACCCAGTTCCCGGCAGTAGTCCATGGTCACCATGTGCTGGGCGATCCGCGCCGGCCCGGCGTTGAGGTACTGGCCACCGGCGAAGCGGGCCCGCTGGGTGTGCCCGTCCAGGTCGGTCTCGACCGTGCCGCCCCGCACCGTCCAGTTGCGACCGCCGGGACGGTTGCGGGCCTCCAGGATCTGCACCCGGTAGCCGGCCTTGCCGAGTTCGTACGCGGCGGCCAGCCCGGCGATGCCGGCACCGAGGACCAGGACGGACTTCGCGGACCGGCCGGTCAGGGTGAAGTCCGATCGGTTCGGCGCCCGAAACGGTGGCGCCGCCTGTGCCGGTGGCGCCAGGCCGAGAGCGGCCATGGTGCCGTAGAGGACCCCCGCTCCGCCGGACACCCCGACGGCTTGCAGGAACTGACGCCGGGTGGTGGAACTGGTCATCGCCCGCCTCCTTGCCGAGATCGATGGGTGACGATCTCAATGGCGGGTTTCACCGGCGGGTCATCCCGGTAACGCCGGCATCACCGGCGGACGGGACGCCGTCTCACCGGGCGCGGCGGCCTTGGCGGGCGGTGAGGTAGCGGCGGATCTTCTCGGCGGTGCCGCAGTCGTCCATGCTGCACCAGCGACGGCTGCGGTTCTTGCTCTCGTCATAGAAGAGGAACCGGCAGCCTCCGCAGCCCTTGACTCGGTTCAGTTGGCCCGTGGTGAGCAGTTGGGCGGCCGCGTGCACGACCGGTCGCAGTGGCCGGGCGAGGGTGTCGTCGGTACGCCAGGTCCACACGAAGGTGTGGTCGCGATCGAGTTGTGCGTGGCGCAACGCGTCCGCTTCGTCGTCTCGCAGGCTGGCCAGTGCGGACGCGCTCGGGTCCCGGTCGGTGGCCAGCGCCCGGAACACCTCGTCGAGGTAGTCGCGGGTACGCAGCGCCTGCCCGAAGGCGGCCTCCGCGCCGCCCGGATCCTCGCGAGAACCCCGGCGTAGCGCTGCCGCCTGCGCCGGGGTGAGCGTGCCCGCGTACACACCCCAGGCGACCAGGTCGGGGTAGCTGGTGAGCGTGTCCTCATCCGGCGCTCCGGCGGGTGGACCGGAGCGGGTGTTGACGAAATCCAGGGCGAGGTTGCCCCCCACCAGGCGCATCCGTGTGACGTCCTCGAGTGTTTCCATCGAAATCCACTTTACCAGTTGACCCATCGACGAGTGGCGCTTAGTTTCCTCCGTATCCGATTTAGGAGGTAACAGTGGGGAGGGCTCGGATGAGGCGCAGTCGGGCAGTGGGGGCGTTGATCGGCCTGTCCGGAGGGACCTTCCTCTACACCACCGCCGAGGCGCTGCCCATCGGACTGCTACTGCCCATGGCCGTGGACCTCGCCGTCACACCGTCACAGGTCGGCCTGCTCGTCACCGTGTACGGCGCGGTGGTGATGGTCGCCTCGGTCCCGTTGACCGCGCTGGTCCGGACCATCCCCCGCCGACGGCTGCTGTCGGCCCTGCTGGCCGGCTTCGTCCTCAGCACCGCGATCACGGTGGTGGCGGACGACCTTCCGCTGCTCCTGGCGGCCCGGATGGCGACCGCCGCCACCCACGCGCTGTTCTGGGCGGTCGTGGTGCCGGCAGCGGCCGAACTGTTCCCACCTCGACTACGCGGACGGGTGGTCGCGGTCGTCTTCGCCGGCGGCACGGTCGCGCTGGCCCTCGGAGTACCGGCCGGGACCTGGCTGGGTGAGCGCGCCGGCTGGCGGGTCTCGTTCCTGGCGGTCGCCGCGCTCGGGGCGATCGTGCTCGCCACGGTGGCCTCGCTCCTGCCCTCCACCCGGCCCGACCAGGGACATGCCGCTCGCGGTACCACGCCCGACGCCCGCCGCTTCTGGCTGCTGGTGACGGTGGCCGTCCTCGCCACCACCGGCGCCATCGCCGGTTACACCTATGTCGCGATCTTCGTCACCGAGGTCGCCGGCTTCGCCGCCACATCCGTCGGGGCCATCCTGCTGGTACGCGGTATCGCCAGCGTCCTCGGCATCCTCACCGTCGCCGCGGTGGTGGACCGCAGCCCGTGGACGGTCCTGACCGCGACCGTCGCGTTGCAGTCGGGGGCCCTGCTCGGCCTCTACACCTTCGGCCACCGACCGGCGGTGGCCGTCGGCCTGATCGCGGTGGCCGGACTCGCCTTCGCCGCGATCACCGCCGCCCTGGGGGGCCTGGTGCTCCAGGTGGCGCCCGGACGGTCCGACCTGGCCGCCGCCACCGTCTCCGCCGCGGTCAACGTCGGCATCACCGCCGGGGCCCTGATCGGCGGTCTCCTCCTGCCGAACCACGGCGTACGCGGCACGGTGTTGATCGGTGCCCTGCTCGGGGTCGTCGCTGCGGTGCTGGCCTGGGGCGAACGACTCCTGCGGCCCGCCGCCACGACAGAGCATCGACGGCACGATGGCAAACGTTTCGGCGTCCCGGCGCGATCCGAGCGGGTGTCCTGAAAGCTCCCAGATCAGCGCGGCACACCCGTGTTGCGGTCGGCGTCCACGGGGATCTCGACAGCGAGGGTGGTCACGGCGGGCAGCGGCGGGGCCGGCATCAGCGGCGCGTCACGGCCGGTGCCGTGCCGCCCGTCGCCGCGGGAGGTCTCCTCGTGGTAGTCCTGCTCCACGTTGACCGACCAGACGTCGTGGCCGGCGTCCCGCACGATGTTCTCGACGGTCAGCATCGCCGTCAGCATCGAGTGATCCTGATTGTTGTAGCGGTGCATGCCGTTGCGCCCCACCGGGTGCACATTCGGCACCTCGCAGGCCAGCCACTGCCGGATCACGTCGACGTTGTGTTGGTAGCGCTCGTCGTACACCGGGTACGCCTTCGGCATCCGCACCACGTAGCCGGCCTCGACCACCCCGGGGCGGACCAGGCCCAGCGTCTCCAACTCCCGGGTCGCGGCGGCGATCAACTCCGCATCGGGCGTACGCCAGGTCTCGTCGTCCACCGACACGAAGTACTCCAGGCCAAGGCAGGTACGACCGTCCTTGACCAGGTACGGCGACCAGGAGCCGAAGTTCTGGATACGGCCCGCCCGCACCTGCGGATCGTGCACGTAGATCCAGTTGTCGGGGAAGGAGAACTCCGCCGGCACCACCAGCGCCACGGTGAGGAAGTCCCGGTGGCGCAGATCCTCGGCGGCGGCGAGGACCTGCGGCGGCGGGGCCGGACGCAGCGCGGCCACCAGTTCCGAGATGGGCATCGAGGAGATGACGTGGTCGGCCGGCTCGGTGCGTCGGCCGTCGACGCCGTCGACGGTGACCGCTGTCGCCCGACGTCGATGCGGGTCGCGGTGCACAGTGGTGATCCAGGTACCGGTCTGCACGGTGCCGCCGTGTCGCCGTACCTGCTCGGCGCAGCGTTCCCACATCATGCCCGGCCCCAGCTTCGGGTACTGGAACTCCTCGATCAGGCTGGTCACGTCCGTGCGGTTGCGTTTCGGCAGCACCGCGTTGCGGACCGCCTTGGCCAGCGACAGGTTCTTGATCCGCTGCGCCGCCCAGTCCGCCTGCAACTGGTCGGCCGGCATCCCCCAGACCTTCTCGGTGTACGTCTTGAAGAAGATCGAGTAGAGCCGCCAGCCGAACCGGGCCGACACCCACCCCTCGAAGTGCGACTGGTCCCTCGGTGGCCGCAGCCGGGCCCGCGCGTACGACGCCATGCACCGGGCCGCTTCCCAGAGTCCCAGGTTCCGCAGCGCGTTACCGGCGTTGAGCGGGTAGTCGTAGAGCGCCCCCCGGTAGTAGATCCGGCTCATCCGGGGGCGGAGCAGGAAGTCCTCGTCCGGCAGGATCTCGTGCCAGAAGTCCTCGACCCGGGACACCTTCGTGAAGAACCGGTGCCCGCCGATATCGAAGCGCCAGCCGTCGCGTTCCACCGTCCGGCTGATGCCGCCGACCACCCCGTCGGCCTCGAAGACCCGCACCGGCGCGCCGTGGCGGAGCAGTTCGTACGCCGCGGTCAGTCCCGCCGGACCCGCACCGATCACTACGGTGCCGTGCTCATCGTCCATGTCTCCGCCACCTAACGTCCCCCGACCGACCCGGCCGGTTACCCGCCATCGCGGCGACATCACCTGCTCGGCGCAGGTGTGCTCGCCGCCGGACCGGGTAGGCGGCCCCGATTCGTGCGCGACGGTCGGGGGACGGATGGTCGGGACGGGCCGGGTGGGCCGGGCGCTCGCACGGGTGCCGGCGCCCTGGCCATACGTGCTCGCGGTCTTCCTCGGGACCAAGATCGTGTTCACCCTGGTCGGGGTGCTCACGCTCGCCGCCTTCGACGGCACACCCTGGGCGCCGCCGCCCGACGAGGCGCAGATGCGCCAGCAGCAGCGGGACGTCTCACCGCACGGGTGGCTGTCGCTCTGGTTCGCCTGGGACTCGTTCCTCTACGACCACCTGGCACGGCTGCCCCTCGATGAGCCGTGGCGGGATTTCGGCTTTCCCCTGCTGTACCCGTTCCTCGCCCGCCCCCTCGCCCCGCTGCTGGGCGGCGACACCGCACTGGCGCTGCTGGTCATCGCCAACATGGCCTTCCTCGGCCTGCTCTACTACGGCACCCGACTCGGCGAGTGCCTGCTGAACGACGGTCGCGGTGCTGCCATCGGCACCGACCCGGCGGCCCGGCGGTTCGTGCGGTACCTGGTGCTGCTGCCCACCGCCTTCCTGTTCCACGCGGCGCTCACCGAATCGCTGTTCCTCTGCCTGACGCTGGCCACGTTCCACTACGCGGAGAAGCGACGTTGGCTGCTCGTCGGAGTCATCGGTTTCTTCCTCGCGCTGAGCCGGTCGGCCGGGTTCTTCGTGGCACTGCCGCTGGCCCTGATACTGCTCGGGCAGGGCGGCTACCGGCTGCATCCACGCGCCCTGTGGGGATACCTACGATCCGGATGGCCGCTGCTGCTGCTACCTGCGGGATGGCTCACCTTCATGGCGTTCTGCCGGTGGCAGAGCGGCGACTGGTTCGCCTACAAGCACACCCAGGAGCAAGGCTGGGGCATCCGGGTGCAGAATCCGCTCGGCGTACTCTGGCACGGCCTGACCGGGGCGGCGCCGGACGCCGTACGGGTCTGGATCGCCGTGCTGTTCCTGGCCGTCCTCGTCGCCGGCGCCCGCCGCCTGGGCCTGCCCTACCTGGTGTACGGGGTGATGATGGTGCTGGTGCCGCTGTCGATGGGTCCACCGGTGTACAAGAGCCTGCTGCGCTACCTGCTCGCCGTGTTCCCGGTGGCCCTGGTGCTGGCCCGCTGGGCACGGCGACCCCAGCTCGACGTCTGGATGACCGCCACGCTCGCGCTGCTCCAGGGTGCCCTGTTCGTCATCTGGCTCGCCTACTGGACCCACTTCATCATCTGAACGTGATCCGAACAGGCACACCCAGCATCCGAGTCGGTATGCCGCGCACCACCGGCTCGTCATCCCTCGATCTGTCCGATGGCCTACAGGACGCCGGGCGGTGTGGCCCACCTCGCGTTCGGGGAGGCAGAATCGGGAGACGACATGGTCGCAAGGCCCATCGGGGAGATTCGGGATGACTGACCTGACCGACGCCGTCCGGCGCAGGAGCATCCGCAGCGGCACCCGGTCGGCGGACTGAGGCGCGAATGAGCGAGGTGGGTCGCGAGTCGCTTCTGCTCGGTCACGTCGTGCCGCCGAGTCGCAACGGTGCACCGTCCGCCACCTCGTCCGCGTCCGGGCTGCTCACCCATGACGAGAACGCCCACCTGCTGACGATCGCGCCGAACCGGTCGGGCCGGTGCCAGTCCTGCCTGATTCCGAATCTGTTGACCTACCCCGGTCAGGTGGTCGCCGTCGACCTGACCGGTGAGGCGTACGCCGCCACGGCGGCGGCCCGGCGCGCGATGGGCCACACGGTGGTACGGCTGGACCCCTTCGAGGTGGCTGGAACCGAGTCGGACGCCCTCGACCCGATGACGCTGCTTGACGGTCTGCCGTCACCGGCCCTCGAATCCGGCTGTCAGGATCTCGCCGAGCTGCTGGTCCCTGGGAACTCGCCTGGCAGCGGCATCGAGCAGAGCGCGTTCGGGCTGCTCAGTGCGGTGATCGGTTACCTCACGGCGGTCCCGGAACGTCGATCGTTCGACCAGGTCTACGTGACGATGCACTCGGACGACGTGATCTACAACCTGGCCGTGGTGCTGGACACCATCGGCAAGAAGATTCCGAAGATGTCGTACTCGGAGATAGCGGACTTCCTGCAACGCGAGGACGTGACCCGGTCCCGCGTCCTCACGCATCTCACGTCGCACCTCAAGACGTTTGCCAATCCGCAGGTGCAGGGCAGCGTGAGCCGATCGAGCTTCTCGTTGTCCGAGATGCGTGCCGGAGCACCCGTGACGGTCTACCTGATGATTCCTCCGGAACGGCTCGCCACGCACGCTCCGCTGCTGCGGGTCTGGGTCGGCACCCTGCTGCACAACGCCCTGAAAGCATCGAGGGCCGGGATCCTACCCGCCCTCTTCCTCCTCGACCACTGTGCGGAACTCGGTCCCTTCCCCCTGCTGGAGGCGGTGCTTCGGCTTCGGTCCGGATCGGCGGTCCGCGCCTGGACGTTCTGGCACGACCTGCACCAGCTCCGCACCACGTACCCGAGTCGCTGGCCGGAGATCGTCGCCGGCTCCGGTGCGGTGCAGGTCTTCGGCAGCAGGGAGACCGCGGCGGCGTCCGAGGCCGAGGCGCTGCTCGGCCTGGCGCCGACGGACGTCTGGTCGCTCGGCCCGGGCGAACAGTTCGTCCGGCTCGACGGCACACTGCACCGGGCCCGGAGGTTCGACGCTCAGAATCCGCTCAGCTCGAAGATCGCCCGGTAGAGAATCCGGTCCAGCCGATCGACGAACTCGATCGACATCGGCCGCTCATCGTCGAGATCCCGCATCAGATGGACGGGACGGGCTCGCGGCGAACCGGTTGCCGCGTCCTGAAGTCCGCGCAGGATCCGGCGCCGGTCCACGGTCGTGCTCTCGGCATCGGCGAGGCTGACCAACAGCCGGGCCGTTGCCGCGGCGACGGCGGTATTCCGGTCGTCCAGCAGGTCGACCAGTTCCGGAATGATGTCGTCCTTCATCTGGCGGAACTCGGCGACCGACTGGTAGGCGGCCTGCTGGACGAAGGAGATGTCGTTCATGGCCGCACGCAGGGCCGTCGTGATCCGGGTCGTGACCCGGCGGAGCAGACCGAGCAGCCGGACGGCGGACAGCCGCACGATCCACCACTCGGCCGTCTCCGCCCACTCGGCGAGCAGCGGCTCCCACTCGTCGGGGTCCGCCAGGGCTGCGAACGCGTCGGGCGACTGTCGGGCCAGCGCGTAGGTCGCGGTGAGCAGGTCCCCCAGGTTCTTGTTGTCGGTCTGCCCGAAGCTCAGATGCTGGACCCAGGAGAGCAGCAGCCGTAGCGCCTGCTCGTTCTCCGCCAGCTCGGCCGCGGCCTTGTCCGCCCTGGCCCAGTAGCTGTTCGGCCCGACCGCTACGTAGAACTCGCCGCCGATCTGCTTGAGCCGGTTGACGCAGGCGGCGTCATCGTCAAGGCACCCGTCGTCGAGCCAGACGTACGAGTCGTCCAGCAGCCCGAGCGCGGTGTCCAGGCGCGCCTCCTCGCCACCGTCGGCCACCACCTGCGTCACGACCTTCAGGTACGTCACCGCCCCTTCGGGAAGGACTGCCACCTCCCGCCGGACCTCGGCCGGCACCGCCCGGATCGCGCGTCGCATCGCAGCAGGGGTCGGATGCAGGGCCTCGCCGCAGTGCGCCAGCCGGGCCAGCGCGGTGAGCAGCGTCCGTTGCAGGCCCTGCGGCGCGGAGGGAAGAGCCTCCAGCAGCGGCATCACCAGCTCATGGTCGATCGACTCGAGGTAACCGAGAATCCAGGACGCGGCCGCCTGGTCCTGTTCGGCCGCCTCTGCCAACCACCTGTCGAGCGCCTCGACGTCGTCGTGGTGGATGTCGTGGGCGACCCACCGCAGCGTGCTGCGCACGGACGGAAGACAGTCGTCGCGATGAGCATGGTCCGCGAGCACCTCCACCGTCCTGGCTCCGACCCGTTGCACGGACCAGCGGCGAGTTCGGTTGTGCGACACCGGGTTGCGCCCGTGCAGGGCCAGGGCGGCCCGCAGGCGAAGGTGATCGGTCGACTCACCCGCCAGCTCGATGAGGGCTGCGGCACCCTCCGGAGTGAGGTGCCCGGCCTCCGCCTGCACCAACGCCTTCCAGCCGCTCACCGCCGGGTCGCCACCACCCCAACGGGTGATGATCGCCATCGCCCCGGAGTCGGTGCACTCCAGGTGTGCCCAGAGCGGATCGAGGGCTGCGGCCCGACCCGATCCGATGACGTGGTTGAGCACGGACACCTCCCGGGCGCCGACCCGCAGGGCGTCATCCCGCACCGAGCCGACCAGTCTCTCCACACCCACGGGCAGGTCTGGGCCGAGCAGCAGGGCCCAGTGGTCGCCGTCGCCCGTAGTGGTCGCCCCGAGCGCTTCGGCCTCGGCTGCCGTGACGGTCAGGAACAGCAGTCCCCAGGCGAGTTGCCCGGTCGGTTGCGCGAGCCGGCAACTGACGTCGGCGTGCGGCCCGCTGTCGGTCGGCAGCCGCCAGAGCAACGCCGGGGTGTCGTAGCGCGACCGGTAGGCCGTGATCAGGCGGGAGGCACGGCCGTGCGCCTTCGCGCGCAGCCAGGGGTCCGGCATGGCCTCGGCGACAGCGTCGAGCGGCTGCGCGAGGTTCGAGACGAGGGCGGCGCGTAGGTCGGCGACGACCTCGGCACGCCGGTACGGATCGGTGATCTGGCCGACGGATTCGACTGCGGCGTCGCGCAGTTCCGTCAGCCGCTCCGGCACGAGTAGCGCCAGTCGGGTCTGGGCGCGGGCCCGGTTCTCCGGATCGTCTATCGCGGCAAGTGCCTCCATCTGCCCGGCCAGATCGAAGATCTCCCCGAGGCCGAGCCAGGCCTGTTTGCCGGGGATCGCCAGCACGACCCACTCGAAGGCACGGGCCTGGTCGTGCGGGTCGCTGATGCTCTCGATGAGGCCGAGGACGTCCAGTCGCAGGGCGAGCATGTGTTCGCGGCCGAGGCTGTCGCACAGCCGCCACAGGGCGCGGAACCGCAGGTACGGGTCGGTGACCCGAGAGGCGTACCTCAGCATGGTGAAGATCGATGCCAGGCTGACCTCGCCCGGTCTGTCGACCCCCTGGGTACGTTGGAGGAAGACCTCCGTCAGAACGGGCCGCAGGGCCGGGGTGTCCTGCGTATCAGCGATCGGTTGATCCAGCTCGATACGAGCGACGAGCCGGTCCGACCAGGAGGCGAGGTGTTCAGCGGCGGTCGGCGCGCAGGTGGAGTCGAAGACCCGGTCGCCGTTCGCACCGGCGAAGTACCCCAGCCTGAACTCCTCCCCGCGCAGCAGGCCGATCGCCAATGTCTCCCACAACAGTGCCGGGTTGTCATCCACCATCGACCGGTGCCGTCCCAACAGGTAGCCGGCCAGGTAGTTACGCTCGCTCGGCGCCGTCGCGATTCCATCCAGCATCGCGAGATACCGTTCGGTCGGCGTGTCGCACCGGGGGGCGAGAATCATCTGTGGCCACGGTAGGCGCCGCCGGGACAGGTGGTTACGCGCCCGGGAGAGCATCGACCAGCCACCGCCCAGTGGGTCAGCCCAGTCTCGTTGCGCCTCGGTCGCGGCCCGGAGGTTGGCCCACAGCACCTCGGGCCGCTCGTCGGTAGAGCCGGAGAAGACGTACGCCCAGTACTCGGCCGCCAGTGCCTCCCGTACCTGAGCCGATGTCGCGGCTACGAGACAGTGGGCGGGGATCCGATCGCTGACCTGGAGGGCACCCCCGCCGCTGGCGGTCCGCGCCTCGATGACGATCCGCAGCAGATCCAGTTGGTGGGTCTCCGGTGCCACCTCGGGGATGGTGCGCGCGGCGATCTCCGTCGACCTGACCAGTGGTTCCCGCAGCAGTGCGCGCAGCCAGCCGAACCGGCTGAGCGCCTGCTGAGCGGCAGCCTGGCGGTCACCGACGGCTTCGGTGAGCAGTGGGAGGACATCCTCGCCGAGCGCGGCCAGGCCGATGAGGGCGTCGGCGCGGCCGGCCGGGTTGGTGCCATGCCGCCAGCGGGTGTGGAAGGTCTCGACGAGGTCGCCGGCTGGTCGCCGCTGGCGGAGGTGCCGTTGGAGGAGGCGGCTCAACTCCGGATCGGCAAGGTCGTGCACGATGTCCGACGGACAGAACTCGATAGGCGCGGTCTCCGCCGCGCGCCCCCCGTCCTCCTCGGTCGCAGCGGTGCCGTCGGACTGCGGCTTCGCACGCGGCTCCGGATGGCGCTCGCCCCGCCGTCGCTGCGGCTGAGCCTGACCCAGCCCGCCGTACAGAGCGATCAGCAGCCACAACCAGTCGCTGTCGGCACGGACGAACGCGATGAGCTCCGGGCTGGTCTCGAGGAGCCGGCGCATCGGCAGGTGGGCCGCGAGCAGCCGCGACATGTTCAGCGTCGGCGTCGGCCCGGTGGCGCTGCCGACGGGCTGGCCGAGGGCGGCGAGCAACGCCCAGTGGATCGGCCAGTCCAGATCCGTCCGATCCCGATGCACGGCGTACAGGAATGCCTCGACCGTGTTCGTGGTGAACCAGTGCAGCTGCGTCAGCACGTCGGCCGCCGCGGCGGCCAGATCGTGGTCGTCGGTGGGGCGCCGGATCGCCTCGGCGATCATCTCGGCGACGAGGTCGGCGCGGGGGCCGTCACGCAACCGTACGAACGCCTCGCAGATCCCCTCCCGCAGCCCTACCGCCTGCGGTTGGTCCTGGCTGAACGCGTAGCGTCCGAGTAGTTGCCGGACCACCTGCCCGACGATCGACTTCGGCACGTCCGTGAGGTCGGGCAGAGCGTTGACCACCAGGATGGCGGCCCGGGGCAACAGCGGATCCTCGTCGTCGGCGGCGAGCACGTCGGCGAGCAGTCGGGTCCTGGCCTGCGGTCCACCCCACTCCGGGCTGATCATGGCGAAGCCCAGGGCCAGCAGCAGCGGTTCCCGCCACTGCGGGTCGTCGAGCCGCTCGACCATCTTCGCCACGGCGTTCTCCCGGTCGGAGAGCATGTGCCGGGCGGCCAGGAACTCCTGGAAGGTCCGGTGGAAGAAGGCGTAGTTGCCGGAACTCTGCTCCGCCAGCAGGCCGACCTGTTTCCTGATCGTGGTCAGCAGGGCGTCGAGCGCCGGCCGGAACGCGCGGTCGGCCGGGTTCGCCCGCCGCATGAGCGCCAGCGGGCCCTCGATGAGTTCACCGATCCGGTCCAGGGCGACCAGGCCGTTGCTTCCGGCGTTGCCCTGCAACTCGGCGGCCAGTGGTTCCAGGGCTGCCAGCAGTTCCTCCCGGCCGAGCCCCTGTGCCTGGCATTCCGGGCGTCTGAGCCAGATGCGCAACAGGTTCTCCACCACCCGGTCGTAGACGCCTGCACGTTGGTCCGGCAGCCGGCCATCGGCCCAGTAGACCGTCGCCAGGATGGTGATGAGCAGCGGATTGGTGGCCAGTTCACGGATGGCCGGTCGCAGGTCGTCGTAGATCTCCTCGATGAGGGCCTCGGCGATCAGGCCGCCCTGGTCGTCGGCGGCCAGCTCCGCGTTGACCGCCGCCGTCCACGCGCGGGCGAACTGTTCCACAGCCGGGCGTCGCATGGGCTGGATACCGAAGTGGGCGCATCCGCCCCGGACCGGCATCAGCTTGTAGCCGACGTACCGGCTGGTGACGACGACCTGGTTGCCGCCGACCTGCCAGGGTAGATCCGTGGCCTCCGGTGCGTTGGGCGCGGTGAACCTCTCGATGAAGTCCTGGATCCGCAACAGGACGGTTCTGCGGTTGGCCTCTGGAAGCTCGTCGAGTCCGTCGAGGATGACCACCGCCCGTCCGGCCTCGAGGAATCGACGTACCAGGCTGTTGCGGGCGTCGGAGCCGGGACCGTCTGTCCATCCCTGGGTTTCCGGGTCGCGCCCGAGATAGTCGTCAAGGGAGACGGTGGGTCGCTGCGTGCGCTCCCGCTCGGCCAACTCCCGGGCGAAGTGGGCCAGCCGCAGGAAGACCGGCAGCCGCGCCGGGCCCAGATCGACAAGCTGCGCGTCCCCCACGGTGGGCGGCTGATCCGGGTCCACCTGGGAGACCGGCACCTGTACGTGCACCCCCACGTCGACGACGATCGTCACCGAGGCCAGCAGCCCCAACTCGTCGTACGCCGAGAACCGCAGGCGCGTATAGCCCGACCCGCATTCGTCGGCGGCAGGGGTGAACGTCAGGCGTTCCACCTGATCCATCTTGACGATCTGGTCGACGACGACCGGTGTTCCGGACAGCGCCAGCGTCCCCCGCGTCGGCAGCACGTCGATGCCGATCGCACTCACCTCGTCGGCGCTCACCCCGTCGACGGCGAACATCGAGGCGACGTGCGACCTGGAGAACGAGAACGTCGCGTCAGCACGGACGTGGACGCCGACGCTGCCCGCCAGGTCCGTGCCCTCCTGCGGGGCGACCTCTCGCCCCAGTTGGGCGAGGAGCCCGCGAGCGAGTTGCAGGGCCAGCCAGTGGCCCAGGGTGGTCTTTCCGCTGCCGGGACCACCGAGCAGGACCATCCGTTTGTGCCGACGGAGCACGTCGGCGATCGTCCGTACCTCGGTCACCTGTGCCCGCCGCGCGTCCTCGCGCCGTGGTTGATGGGTCCGTCGGACGTTCTCGGCGTCCAGGGCCTCCAGGTGAGTCGGCGCGATCGAATCGATCGACCTGCCCCCGGCCGCCTCGCGGACCTCGATCTCGTGCACCTTCGCGCGATGCCGCAGGTCGTAATCGCTTTCCGGCTCCGCCTTCAGGGCGACGTAGACCTTGTCCAACTCGATGCGCAGCGACCCGGCCTCCCGGATTCCCTGCAACTCCAGCCACCGGTAGCGCTCCGCGAGCGATTCCAGGTACGCGCGCAGCCCGGCGCTGACGTCCCCCGTCGGCTCGGCTGTCTGGCCGCCTTGGTAGACGTGGATGTGTTGGACGCCGCCGTCCCCGACCAGCACGCCCTTGGCGCCGGGAGCGTCCACCCGATACGTGGATCCACCGCCTGGACCCGGCACCGAGCCTCTCGAGGCGGTGCCGTCACCCGCTCCCACGTCCGGACCGTGACCCACGACTACTCGAAGGTGTTGGTCTGGGTGTTGCCGTCCCCCACCTGCACCCCTTTCGCCCCGTCCAGACGCACCTGGTACTTCGCCGACCCGGCACCCTGCTCCTGCAACAGCGCCATAAGCGTCTGGGCGAGTTCCACGATCCGGGGATCCCGGTCCACACCCGCCTCGCGGACCTGCTCGGCCAGCGGCTCGGCATACACCTCGGGGTCCTGTTCGTGTTCCCGCAACACCGCCTGCCCAGACGGCCGGCCGGCGAACCGGGCCGCCACCGCCGACTTGAGAGCCTGGTAGGCGTCCTTGACCGCGCTGGTCGCAGCCTCTCCGGTGCCTTGCAGTGCACCTGCCGCGAGCGCACCGACCACCAAGGTCACCGGATCCATCAGGACTCCCGTCGATGAAGCGGATTCGTGCACCCATGGTCCACTATGGGATGCCGGCCGTCACGGTGGGAGGCTGAAAGACGACTCATTCACACGAAGCAGCTCGTCGAGCAACACCGACGAACGTCAGGTCAGGTGCTCGACCGTGCGGATCCCCAGCGGGGCGGCCAGGCGTACCCGGACAACGGACTCCACGGCGATCGCCGGGCACTCCCGCCCGGCCGCATCAGCTTGAGCGGTCAGAGCGGTAGCAGTCCTTCGGCCAGGTCGTTCTGCACCTGCCACTCATGCTCTGTGCCGGTGGGCCAGGGGAAACCGCCGCTGCCGAAGACCTGGTTCAGGTACGCGACGAACGTCGTGGTGGTCTCCCCCACGAACACCGCGTCGACGCCGCCGTCCGGCAGGATGAAACCGTACGGTCCCCCACCGCTGGTGTTCTCCTTGTGCAGCCGGTCCGGTGACACCGGAAGCACGAACACGCCGGCTTCCTCCTCCCGGCCGTGGTCTTCCTGCCAGTCGCTCGCTTCCCCGTCGTAGTAGTCGCGGATCGACTCCCCGTCGGGGTAGCGGGATCCTTCCAGCTCGATCACCAACGGGTCGGCCGAGGCCGATGTCGACCACTGCGGATGGGTCCCGACCAGCCATACGTCACCCACCAGCCGGATCCAGGACCGTACGGTCATCGGTAGCGCGCCGAAGCGTTGCTGGAGCCAGTCGGCAAGCGCGGGCGCGTCGGCGGTCGGCGGGATGTGCGGCCGTGGTACGGGCGTCTGCTCGTCGTCGTTGTCGTGGAAGCGGTAACCGGCGGCGGTCAGTCGCCGCACCACGACCTCGATGTTGTGCCGGGCGCGGCGTGCCATCTCGTCGCAGACCAACTGTGCTTCCTCGGCCAACTCGAGCCGCTGCTGGACCGCGCTGCCCAGCTGGCGCAGCTCGTGCCAGACCTGCTCACGGTGGCCATCCTGGTAGCGGCGGAGCCATTGCGGCGACGACGTCATGGCGCTCAGCTTGCCGTACCCCTATGACAGTTCGACTCCGCGGCTGAGCGTGCCGTTTCGTCCAAACAGCGGGATGCAGGGCGGCAGGAAGCCGCCGTTCCGGCAGAACGGAGTCGATCAGGTGGCGGCGAATGACAGGAACGGGCTGGATGTCCCGCTGTCGTCCACCGGCAGCAGGGAGCCGTGGATCTGCCCGCCCTCGGACCACAGCCATACCGACCGTTTGCCGTCGCCGTCCCGCATCGCCGGGGTTGTCGAGGCGTTGGTCGCTCGCGAGGCGGCTTTTCGGGTCGGTGCCGACAACGGCGTGGCCACCGCGTGGGCTCGCCCAGCGGCCGGTGGTGGCGCCGGTCGCCGCGACCGGTCCGGCACCTGGGAGGCCGGGCGGGTGGAGTCCCTCCCCTGCCGCTGCTGGACGAACCGACCGGCGCGCTCCCACTGCTCGGGGGTGAACCGGACCGGGATGACCTCGGGCAGCTGCGGTGCCGAGGGGTTCTGCACGGTGAGCTGCGCGCGTCGCCGCGCATCGTCGGCGACCGTGAGGGACGCGATCTCCGCGACCGTGGCCGCCTGCTGATCGACACCGCACTCGTCGTGTCGGGCAGTTCGGGATGACGGATCGGTGGCCCGCTGCATGGCCGGTAGGAGCCCTGGCAGCAGGTCAGAGCGCGGCACAGGCCTCACCCGGTCTGGGGTTCCCCGCGCTCGGCCAGATCGGCGAACCAGGTCAGGGCGTGCCGCGCTGAGGAGATTCCGTAGTCCAGGGTGGCCCGTTGGTAGATCGCCACCTCGCGGAACTGCACCGGCACCTCGATGGTGTCGATGCGTTCCTTCAGGGCGGTGAGTTCGGCGAGATGGGCGGCGGCCCGTTGCTGGATGCGGCGTAGCACCGGGGGCCGATCCGCCGGGTCGAGCAGGCCCAGGAAGAACAGTCGGGACAGCGCCGCGGTCTCCAGGTCCGCCCCGCTGAGTTCGCCGGTCATCCAGCGGTGGAACTCCTGCCGACCCGCCTCGGTGACCCGGTAGATCTTCTTGCCGCGTCCGCCCGGTTCGGTGCTGGCGACCTCGATCAGGCCCTTGTCCAGCAGCCCGTCCAGGGCGCGTTTGATGCTGCCTGAGCTGGCGCTGTAGAAGAGCCCGACGCCCGCTTCGAAGCTCTTGATCAGGCCGTACAGGCTCTGCGGGGCCAGCAGCAGCAGGCCCAGGATCACGTGTGCCACTCCGAGATCCTATCCGGTTGACTCTCTTAGACATGTCTAGTAGACATGTCGCCATGTTGAACAGCTCCCAACAGCGTTCGGGCAACCGGATCAGCAGCGAGTCGACGCCGGCCTGACCCGGCTCGTGCAGAAGTTGAGCGCCAAGCGCGGCCTGCACCACGTCAGCCTCGCGGTGTCCAGCACCGACGGGCAGCGCCACTGGGCCGGCGGATCGGGACCGATCGGCAGCACCGAGCCGGAGGTACGCCCCGAGGCACCCTTCTTCATCGCCTCGATCACCAAGCGGTTCATCATCACGCTGGTCCTACAGGCCCATGAGCGGGGCGAACTCGACCTGGACGCCCCGATCTCCACCTACCTGCCCGCGTCCGTCACCACCGGGCTGCACGTACGGCGCGGGGTGGACCGGACCCCGCAGATCACCGTACGCCACCTGGCCAGCCACACCTCCGGGCTGCCGGACTTCTTCGAGAAACGCCGCGGTGCCCCCAGCCTCTACCGGCAGTTGCGTGCCGGGCAGGACATCTCCTGGACCTTCGACGACGTCCTCGGCATCACCCGCGACCAGCAGCGCCCCCACTTCGACCCGCAGGACCTGAGCGCCCCCAGGCAGCGGGCACGCTACTCCGACACGGGCTTCCAGTTGCTGATCCGGATCCTGGAGAGCGTCACCGGTCGCGCCTTCCCCGACCTGCTCGCCGACCGCATCACCGGCCCGCTGGGCCTGACCGGCACCTGGCATCCCGCCGCCGCGCCCGCCGACCCGGCTCTGCCCGCACCCCTGCCCCTGCACGTCCGACGGCGCCGTGTGGACCTCGCCAAGGTCATCGCCTCGGCCGACGACCTGTTCAGCACCACCGGGGATCTCCTCGCCTTCGAGCGGGCCCTCGTGGCCGGTGAGCCCTTCGCCGACCCGACCACCCGGCACCTGCTGACCGAACGCCGCAACCGACTGCGCAACGCTCCGGTGCTCCACTACGGGCTGGGCACCATGTTCTTCACGGTCAACCGGCTGATGTCGCCGCTGCCCCGGCCGGTGACGTTGGTCGGGCACTCGGGGTCGACCGGCACCTGGCTGTTCACCTGCCCGGAACTCGACCTGCACCTGGCCGGCACCGTCGACCAGACCGAGGCCCGCAGCCTGCCATTCCGCATCATGGCCGCCTGCCTGCGCATCTGGGCCGGCTGAGCCTCTTCCGGGACGCACCGGCGCCCTGGCGATCCGTCGGCAGGTCCCGGCGTGGCCCGCCGGCTGGGACGACCCCGGCTCCGGCCCGGCACGAACGGCAACCACTACAGTGCGTTGATATTGAAGCCACCCTCCGATATCGTGCCATCGATGGCCGGCCATGGGGGCGATCCGCTGCGGGCGGATCGAGGTTCGTCGGCACGCACCGCTGTGGCGGAGGCCGTGCGGCGTAGTGGCTCCGCCCTGCGCCGGGCTTCGGCACCCGCGCTGGTCGGGCTGCTGGTGGCCGGGGCGGTGGTGCCGGTGGCGGCGGCCGGGACCGTCACCGGCCCGGTGCTGCTGGCCGGGGCCGGGGTGCTGGGCTCGGTCGGCGCCAACGTGCTGACCGAGGTGCTGACCCGACTGACCGAGCGACTGCGGACCGATGATGGGCCGCCTGATCCGGTGCGCCTGCAACAGGCGCTGGCGGAACGGATCGAGGCCGTCTTCGCCAGCCAGGACGAGGAGTCCCGGCAGCTGCGTACCGAGGCCGCCGAGCTGCTGGGCCGGGTGGGCGCGATCGAGGTGGCGCTGCGTACCGCGGTGGAGCTGGGCGACCGCGAACTCCAGCACACCCTCGCCGTGTCGTTGTCCCGGTTGAGCAGCGAGTTCGGCGAGTTCGGCTTCGTCCTGGCCGCCGTACGCGACTCGATGTGGCAGATCGAGCAGGAGTTGCGGGGCATCCGGGAACACGGCCGGGCCGAGCAGGAACGCTCCCGTGAGCTGGCGCTGTCGGTGCGGCGGATCCTGGACACCGTCGAGCGGGTGGAGGCACGCACCCGGATCCCCGACGCCCCCGACACCGGCCCGGCCACCCGGTGGACCGGCAATCCCTACCTCGGGTTGTCCCCGTTCGACGAACGGCACGCCGAGGTCTTCTACGGCCGCCGCGAGCTGGTGGCCAGGCTGCTGCAACGGCTGGTCGAGCAGCTGGAGGTGGGCGGCCCGCTGCTGGTCATCGGTGCCTCCGGGGCGGGCAAGTCGTCGCTGCTGCGGGCCGGGCTGCTCCCCCAGCTCGCCGCCGGGCGGCTGGTGGCCGGCTCGGCGGCCTGGCCACGGCGGGTGTTCACCCCGACGGCGTCCCCGCTGCGCGAACTCGCCCTGCACCTGGCCGACCTCGCCGGCCTCGACGCGGGGTCGGTGCTTGCGTCCCTGCGCGACGACCCCGATCGGGCCGCGCTGATCGCCACCCAGGCTCTGCGCGCCGCCGGGGCGGACGAGGGCCGCCTGGTGCTGGTGGTGGACCAGTTCGAGGAGTTGTTCACGCTGGCCGCAGCCGGCCCGGAACCCGATCGGCAGGCCTTCGTGCAGGCGCTGGAGGCGATGGCCCGGCCCGCGCCCGGCTCGACGCAGGCGTCGACGCTGGTGGTGCTGGCCGTCCGGGCCGACTTCCTCGATCCGCTGATGACCCTCGCAGGATTGCGCGAGGCGGTGCAGCAGGGCCCGTTCACGGTCGGCCCGATGAGCGAGTCGGAGCTCTCCGCGGCGATCGCCGGCCCGGCCGCCGAGGCCGGGGTCATGGTGGCCCCGGAGCTGCTGGACGCGGTCCTTCATGACCTGCGCGGGGCCGGCGGCTTCGACGTCGGGGTCCTGCCGCTGCTGTCCGAGGCGATGCGGGTCACCTGGGAGCATCGCGAGGGTGACCGGCTGACCGTGCTCGGCTACCGCCGCACCGGTGGTGTCTCCGAGGCGGTGCAGACCAGCGCGGAGGCGGTGTACGAGCGCCTCGACGACGATCTGCGCGCCACCGCCCGGTCGGTGTTCACCTGCCTGACCGTGCCCACCCGGGACGGCCGTCTGGTCCGCCGCCGGCTGGACCGGGCGGATCTGCACCGGCTCTGCGGCGAGACCGATCGGGTCGACACGGTAGTCGACGCGTTCACCCGGCAACGGTTGCTCATAGCGGCCGACCACGGCATCGAGATCAGCCATGACGCCCTGCTGACCACCTGGTCGAGACTGCGCACCTGGCTCGAATCCGACCGCGCCGACCGTACCCGGCAGCACGAACTCCTCACCGCAGCCGACACCTGGGAGCAGCACGACCGCAACGCCTCCTACCTGTATGTCGGGGACCAGCTCACCACGATCGTGAACGCCGTGGCCCGGTGGCAGGGCGACCCCGAGCGCCATCCGGCGCTGACAGCCACCGCGACGGAGTTCCTCGACCGCAGCCTCCGCGCCCAACAACGAAGCCGACGCGCCCGCCAGGTCACCGTCGGCGCGTTGGTGCTCCTACTGCTCGCCTCGCTGACCGCGGCGGGCCTGGCGGTGCGTGGTCAACGCGAAGCCCGGCAGCAGCAGCGGGCCGCCACCGCCGGTGCCCTGCTCGACCAGGCGGAGAAACTGCGGGACAACGCGCCGCAGCTCGCCCTCATGCTCGCGCTGGCCGCCGACCGGCTGCACCACAGCCACTCCAGCACGGCCAGCCTCGTCGCCTCCCTGCTGGCGCCGTACGCCGGCACCCTGACCGGACACCGGGGCGCGGTCACCGCGCTGGGGTTCCGTCCCGACGGCCGGCTGCTGGCGAGCAGCGGCGCGGACGGCCGGGTGCTGCTCTGGGATCCCGAGGCGATGCGGCAGGTCGGCGAGCTCGACGGCACCCCCCGGGTGGACGCGGTGGCGTTCAGCCCGGACGGGCACACTCTGGCCGCCGGCGTCGGCGATGGCACGATCGCCCTCTGGGATGTAGCAGACCCCGCTGAGCCCCGCCGGATCGCCACGGCCACCGGCCGACCGGCCGTGGTGTCCAGCATCGCGTTCAGTCCCGACGGGCGCCGGTTGGCCGTCGGGGACAGCGGCGGCGGACTGGCCCTCTGGGACGTGACCGATCCGACCCGGCCACAGCGGGCCGCCGACCTGAGCGGCCACTCCGGCTGGTGGGTGAGCGCGGTCGCCTTCAGTCCGGACGGGCGGACGTTGGTCAGCGGTGACCTCGGCGGTCAGGCGTTCGTCTGGGACGCCGTACGCGCCCGCCGGGTCGGACAACTGGCCGGTCATCGTGATGGCGTCGGCGCGTTCGGTTTCGGATCGGACGGCCGTCGGCTGGCCAGCGGCGGCGGGGACGGCATCCTGCTGTGGGACCTGACCGACCCGAGCCAGCCGAAGCGACTCGCTGAACTCACCGGGCCCACCGGCAACGTACGTGCCCTGCAGTTCTCCGGCCCCGACGGTCAGTACGTGATCGGCGTCGGAACGGACCACTCGGTGCGGCGCTGGGACGTCACCGACCCGGCCCGCCAAATCCGGGCGACCCTGGTGTCGGCGACGCGGACGACCTGGGTGAACGCGGTCGCGGTGAGTCCCGACGGACAAACCGTGGCCACCGCGAGCGCGGACAGCACGGTGATCCTCTGGCGGTCGGGCGCTGGCGCCGGGCTGAGTGTCCGACACCGGCTGGGCGGTCACGACGGCGAGGTCCATGCGGTCCGGTTCCGCAGCGACGGTCGGTTGCTCGCCACCGGCGGTGCGGACGGTCGGACGAACCTGTGGGAACTGGCCGAAGGAGCGCAGCCACGCCGACGCGGCCAGTTGGCCGCACACCCCGGGGGCGTGCACACGGTGGACTTCAGCCCGGACGGGCGGACGCTGGCCACCGGCGGCCAGGACGGCGCCGCCCTCTGGGACCTCGGCACCGACGCCGCTCGGGAGGTGGCTCGGCTGCCCGGCCATCCCGGACCGGTGACCTCGGTGGCGTTCCGCCCGGATCGGGACACCGGGCAGTTGCTCGCCGTCGGTGGCGCGGACGGCATGACCGCCCTCTGGGACGTCACCGACCCGGCGGCGGCCCGCCGGCTCGGCGCCTTCGGCGGCCACCTGGCCGGGGTGTCCACGGTGGCGTTCAGCCCGGACGGCGAGACCCTGGCGGTCGGCAACTTCGACGGCACGGCGACGCTCTGGGCGGTGGGCGACCCCAGCCGGCCCCGCCAGCTGAGCCGGCTCACCGCCCACACCAATCAGGTGACCACGCTGGCCTTCGCCCCGACCGGGGACACCCTCGCCACCGGCAGCCTCGACACCAGCGTGATGCTCTGGGACGTACGCGATCCGGCCCGGCCCATCGTGATCGGCGCGCCGCTGCCCCTCCACAGCAGCTGGGTGCGTGCGGTCGCGTTCAGCCCCGACGGGCGCCATCTGGCCACCGGCGGCAACGACGAGTCGACCGCCCTGGTGGAGGTCAGCGACCCGGCCCGGCCGCAGGGGCTGTTCGGCGCCCGCAGCCACCGGGCGGTCATCCTCGATGTCGCCTTCAGCCCCGATGGCCGCACCCTGGCCACGGGCGGCGCGGACAAGCTCGTCTACCTGTGGTCCCTCGCCGAGGTCGCCGACGCCCAGGCCGATCCGGTGGCGCAGGCCTGCACCCGGGCCGGGCGGGGACTCGACCGCCGGGAGTGGGCCCGCCATGTGCCCAACCTGCCGTACGAGCAGACCTGCCCGTGACGGCGTCCAGCCCGGCCCCTACCTGCTCGGAGTCGGTCACTTCCGGTTCCGGCGGAGGGTGCTGCTCAGCTCCCCGGTTCCGCCGCGGCAGACGGACGATGCCGCCGCACCCGGACCACGTCCCCGGCCGCCACCGGCACGCGGGGCACAACCGGCATCCCGGCCGGTGTCCTCCGTCGGCGTCCTAGGCGGTCGCCGGCCGGTACCGTACGTCCAATTCGGCCGTCGGGTCGTCGGCGCCGACGCGGTGCAGGTAGATCGGGCGGCCGCCGAGGTGCTCGTAGAGGCGGATGCCGTCACCCAGCAGCACCGGCGCGATGTGCAGGTCGATCTCGTCGAGCAGGCCACGTTCGAGGAGCTGGCGGCCGATGTCCGCCGAGAGCACCTCCACGTTCTTGCCGCCGGCTGCCGCCAGCGCGATCCGCACCGCCTCCGCCAGGTCGCAGTCGAGGAAGGTCACCCCGTCGGCGGGCTTCGCGTCCTCAGGATGGTGGGTCAGCACGAAGAGCGGCCCGCTCCAGCCGCCGCCGTAGACGTTGCCGGCGTCGGGGAAGGCGTCCCAGCCGCGCCGGCCGCCGAGGATGGCACCGGTCGTCTCTACGTACTGCTGGATGAAGCCGGGTCGCTCGGAGATGCCGGTCTCCATCCAGGTCATGTCGTGGTTCGGCCCGGCCACGAAGCCGTCCAGTGACATGGTGAAATGCCACAGGACCTTGCCGGTCGCGGTCTGCGGTGCGAAGTCGCTCATGCCGTCCTCCTGGTGCGCTGATGTGCTCGTACCGAAGTAGAGACGGCAACCGCGACGAGAACTCATCGGTCGAGCGTCGGCGGGAGCCCGAACGCCGGGAAGAGCGTCGGCTCGTGGAACGCGACGATCTCCGTGATCAGGCCGTCGCGTACCCGCAGCACTCCGATCCCGAACGGCTCGAAGACCTGCCGGCCCGGCGGACGCCGGTAGCTCGCGGCGGCGAGCTGCCCGTTGGCGCTGGTGGGCACCGCGCGCAACGCGCCGATGTAGTCCGGGGAACTCGCATCCCAGGTCGCCGCCAGCGCCGCGAGGACCGACTCCCGGTCGGCGAACCACTCCGCCAACGGCGGCATCGTCGCCCGTACGTCCTTCGCCAACAGTTCGGCCACCTCGTCGAGGTCGCCGCGCTCGACCGCGTCCAGGTATCGCCGCAGCACCTGCCGGTCCGCCTCGGTCGGTGGCGCGGCCGGTGCCCAGTCCGACCGGCCCGGCGGAAGCTGCTCCCGCAGTGTCGCGCGGGCCCGTTGCAGGGCGCTGTTGACCGACGCGACGCTGCCGTCGAGCACCTCGGCCGTCTGCCGCGTCGGCCAGCCGAGCACGTCGCAGAGGATCACCGCGGCGCGCTGCCGGGGCGGCAGGTGCTGCATCGCCGCCAGGAAGGCCAGCTCCAGAGTCTCCCGCGCCACGACCGCCGCCTCCGGCTCGTCCTGACTCGGCGCGACCGGCTCCCACCGCCCGTCCGCTGCCCGCAGGGCGTCCGGGAACGGCTGTAACCACGGGCCGGTGATCAGGGTCGTCGCCGGCTGCCCGGCAACATAGTCCGGGTTGGCCTGGTCGGGCAGCAGCCGCCGTTTGCGTCCGTCGAGCGCGTCGAGGCAGACGTTTGTGGCGATGCGGTAGAGCCAACTACGCAGCGCGGACCGGCCCTCGAAGCCGGCCCGCCCTCGCCACGCCTTCAGGAAGACCTCCTGCACGAGGTCTTCCGCCTCGTCGTAGGAGCCGACCATCCGGTAGCAGTGCACGCGCAGCTCACGCCGGTGCTGCTCGATCCCCCGGACGAAATCGTCGTCGCTCACCGGGTGACCGTACGTGCCACCCCTGACGAGTTATGCGCCGGTGACCAGTGGGTCGTGGACCCGGCCGAGGAAGAACGGTACGCCGGTGTACCAATCGTGGATGACGTACAGGAACGGCCGGTTCACGAAGAACTGCGGACCCTGCGGGATCGACGGCGGCGGGACGATGACGGCCGACGCGGCTGCCGCCTCGGTGCCCTTCTCGTCCACCGCGATGAACGTCTCGTGCAGTACGTCGTCGATGTACAGGGCCGAATCGGTACTCATGCCGCTCAGGTCGGCTTGCGAGCTGAACGCCGTGGGCATGCCGAGGTTGCTCAGCGCGGCAGCCAACTGCACCGGCAGTCGGAACGTCCACCGGGGCATACGCAGTTGGACGGCGGTGCCGCCGAACCCGGCCAGCAACGCGCCCAGCCACGTCACGTCGAGGTTGGCCTCGATCGCGGCGAGATCGTCCCGGGTCGGCATGACGATGGCCATGCCCAGCCGGTCGCCCGCGAACGGCACGTCGACCGCCCGCCACCCGTCGCCTTCCTGGTAACCCATCCCGTCGAACGGACCGCGCATCATCGGCACGCCGACAACGGTGCCGTCATCCCGGGTGAACGACTCAGTCGTGGTCAATGCCGGAACGAACCGGTACCTCCAGGCCGCCTTGAGGTAGGTCGTGTTGGTGAGAATCAGCCTGGTGCCGGGGCTCACCGCGCCGAACGGCAACAGCTCCGGGATCTTCGCGTTGGTCCGGTCGGAGACCCAGGTGTTGATCTCCTGGCGGGCCGCCTCCGGCGCGCCACCGAAGTCGACCGGGTGCGGCGCGGCACCGTAGTAGCCGGTCAAGGTGTCCTGGAACCCGGGTCGCAGGCCCAGACCGAGCCCCGTCCACAAGGCGTTGGCCGTGGTCAGCAGGGGGCGGGCAGTTCCGTCACCGTCCTGGTAGCGGGTGGCGAGGGTCTGTTCGATGGTGTTCAGTCCGCTGTCGAGCGCGCCGGGTCGCGGATGCGGCGCGTGCAGCACGGCGTCCATCTCGGCCGCCGTGGTCGAGCCGGCACCCGCCCTGGTCATCGCCAGCGCGAGCCCGACCGAGTACGGCGAACAGACCACGTTGCCGCCGGGACGGGTCGACGCCAACTCGCGGTAGAGGTCGGCCGAGAAGCCGCGCACCGCGTTCGCGGCGGCGGCCATCGTGGCAGGATCGGGGGGTACGCGTACCGGATCCGTCGAGGTGGAGGAACGGGCGTGGGCTGGGGTGGCGGTGAGTGCGGCGGCCGCGAGCGGCACGGTCCGCAGTATCGATCGACGCGAGACCATGTCGTGACGGTAGTTCAGCCCTTATGGAAAAGACCAGACCAAGACCCAAATTCATCGAAGTCAGACAATGTCGGGCCACGGCTCTGCAGCAGGGCGATGATGCGCGCCGCGATCCGCTGCCTGCTGGATAAGGCAAAGACCAACGCAAACACGCCTTCCGGCGTGCGGATCGGCATCTCCGATCCAGCGCTACGAGTGCTCGATGTCGCGCTCTGGATGCACTCCATCAGCCTCGGTGAACAAGAGCGGTCGTTACCGGACGGTCGAGACAGATGACAGGAACGGGCTGGGTTGTCCGCTCCAGGAGACGTGTAGAGCTTCGCGGGCTCGGGTGCTGGCCACGAAGAGGAGGCAGCGCTCGCGTAGCAGATCGTTGTCGTGCTGCACCGGGTCCACCTCGGGTGGCGTGACCTCCTTGGCGAAGGGGACCGCCTTCGCCGTGACACCGACGATCGCGACGCAGCGGAACTCCAGGCCCTTCATCGCGTGCATGGTGGCCAGCCGTACGCCGTCGACGTCCGCGCCGGGCTGGTCGCGTACCCGGACCGACGGAATTCCGGCAGCATCCAGTTCGCTTTGCACGCTACTCAGGGTGGTGTTGAACCGGGCGCACACGGCGATCTCGCTCGGCCCGATGCCCTGGTCGAGCCACTCCCCCACCCGCTTGATCAGCGCGGCGATCTCGGCCTGCGACGAGGGGTGGCCCTGCGCAGTGGGTCGCTTGCCATGCAGCAGCGACCGGTAGCCGGTAAGGCTGTCCTCGCCCT
Source organism: Micromonospora sp. DT229 (assembly GCF_049844505.1). Classification (NCBI taxonomy): domain Bacteria; kingdom Bacillati; phylum Actinomycetota; class Actinomycetes; order Micromonosporales; family Micromonosporaceae; genus Micromonospora; species Micromonospora sp. DT229. The sequence continues at coordinate 310,984 of NZ_JBNCLD010000007.1, forward strand.
CGCCGCCGAGGTCCTCGACCCGCGACCCGACGAGCACCGTTGTGGACCAGGAGAGGATCTCCTCCGTACTGCGGTAGTTGATCCGCAGTCGGCTGCTGCGGCCGGTGACCGAGATGCCGAGCGCGGCGAGTGAGACCCGGGAGTCGTAGATCCGCTGATGCGGGTCGCCGGTGATGAACAGGTCGTCCGGGCCGGGTGACACGACGGCACGCAGCACCCGCCACTGCGCCGGGTGCAGGTCCTGTGCCTCGTCGACCACCACATGCCGGTAGCCGTACTCGGCCAGGTCGGCCTCGCCGAGCAGATCCGCCGCCCACCCGCAGATCTGCAGGTGGGTGGCGGTACCGGCGACCGACAGTTCCTTCTGGAACATCTCCACCGCGTCCCACACCCGGTCGCGCTGCCGGGTGCCCAGCGCCGTCCCCCGGCCGCGCCGGCTGGCCACCCGGTACGCCTCCCGGTCACGCACGTCCTGGGCGAGGATGACGTGCCGGAACTCCTGGGCCAGGAACTGCTCGGTGAAGGGCAGCGTCAGCTTGCGGCACACCCGCCGCCAGACCTGCCGCTCGTCGAGATCGCCGATCGGCGTCGGCACCCGGCCGGCGAGGGCGCGTGCGGTCCGGTTGGCGAGCGCGTTGACCGTGGTCACCTCCACCCGCGACAGCTGCTGCTCGTCGCCGAGCAGCAACGCCAGGTTCTCCCGCAGGTTCGCCGCCAGAGCATTGGTGTACGTGGTGAGCAGGACCCGCCCCTCGGGCGTACGGGAAAGCAGATGCTTGACCCGGTGCAGCGCCGCCACCGTCTTTCCGGTGCCCGGTCCGCCGGTCACCTGCGCCGGCCCGGTGTACGAAACCCGGTAGGCGACCCGGCGCTGCGAGGGGTGGAGGAACACCCGCCAGGCGGCGAACGGCTTGTCGAGGATCTCGGCGAGTTCGTCCGGGCTGGTGACCAGGGTGATCCGGCTGGCGGTGTTCGCGATCGCGAGTTCCAGGCTCTCGCTCGGCTCCGGCGTTGCGTCGGCCGGCCGGCGCGCGGTCACCAGGTCGCGGTAGACCTCGTCCGGGCTGAACCCCTCGGCGAGGTACTGCAACACCTCGAACTGGTCCTCCGGCAGCAGCGTGCCGAACGCCTCCAGTTGCGACTTGTCGACGATCGTGCGTACCGCCCGCAGCACCTGATCGTCGATGCCGAGATCGCGCAACACCGTGTCGGAATGCTTGGCGAATAGCAGGCGTGGTGCCTGCGCGGCGGCCTGCTCCAACGCCGGGGTGAGTTGCTCGATGGCCACGACGTTGCGGACCTCCAGGGCGCGCGTCGCGCTGTTGACCGTGTAGAGCCGCTTCGCGGCCCAGGTGTACGCGTCGTCGTGCGGAACCACGTTGATCAGCAGGAAGGTGTCGCTACCGTCATCGGGTGCGAGCACCACCCCGCGCCAGAAGTCCGTGATCCGGATGGTCCGCATCCGTGGGTCGCGGGCATTGTTCACCGACTCCAGGTGCAGCCCCTTGTCGGCGTGCAACCCGGCGACGGTGAGCTGCTGAAACTTCTCCATCGCCTTGCGTACGCCGGCCTTTACCGGCTTTTCCAGCACGTCGTAGCTCTGCCAGAAACTGCTGGCGAAGGCGAGCTGCGGCACGAACGAGACCTCCGGGGCAATTGATAGAGAAAGACGGATCGGCTAAACCAGGGCTGCATCGTCGGAGGTGCCGATCTGCGCCTGGTCGTAGAACCAGCGCAGGTGGTCGAGCAGTGCGTACCGGGCCTCGGCGTCGGCGAGGACCGTCATCGGGAAGCCCGGCCGCAGGGCAAGCCTGGCAGCGGCGATCTGGACATCCGGCAACTGGTTCAACCGCTGCCGCAATTCCTCCCGCAGAGCCAGGTCGTCGAACGGCGTACGGATACTGAGGTGCTGGAAAACGACCTCGCACTTCCCACTGGGGTAGAACGTCACCGGCCAGATGTTGCCGTACTCGTGATCCTTGCTTCGGGCCATGAGGAAGCAGGAGGTCTCGTTGCCGATCCCGTAGGAAAGGGTGCCGCCCATCGTGGTCCACGCGTCGAGCACGACGGCGGTGGCCGTGGCGACCGCCGCCCCCTGGGACGCGGTGAGCTGCTCGATGAACCGCGAGGCGTAGTCGACGTCGCCGTGAGAGCGGGCTCGCGGCTCGGGCAGATCGGGTGGCGTCACCCCGGCGAGCTGCGCCAACTCCTCGACTGTGATGCGCTGGGCCGGGTCGGCGCGGCCGTGCTGGTCGAACGTCACGCCCTCGACGCGCAACACGTCACGAGGGTCGTCGTTACGGCCGGGTTCGAGCCACCGGAAGTTACCCGCGACGATCCCGCCGGCCTGGAGCACCCGATGGGCGTTGAGGGTCGGATGGTTTGCCAGCCGGTTCCCCACCGGTTGCGGCGCCGTACCAATCAGGGCCGCCAGATCGCCGTAGGTGGTCCACGATCCAGCCGGCAGCTCGGCGAGTGCCTTCGCCAGCACATCCCAGGGCACGTCGGACTGGTTGCCAGTCTCGCCGGAGGGACCCGGCCAGATGGCAATGATCCGTTCGGCGAGGGCGTCGGCCCGTGTCAGGATTTCCGAGCGGCCCCACCGCTGCCGGTCGGCGACGTCCCGGCTCAGCTGAACACCGCTCTTTGCCAGAGCGATCCGCTTGGCGGCGAACGGCTTGTTGCTCAGCTCCGAGTTGTAGCCGGTGAGGGTCAAGTTCCCCAGGGTGTGCACGAGCGCCTCGTGCGCCTCGTCGGTGGTCTCGTCGGTGTCGAGGTCAGCGGCGAGCATCTGCGCCCACTCGTCGCTGAGGGTCTGCGGCAGCACGTGTTCGATGGTCAGCTTCTCCAGCGCCACCGGTTCCTTGCTGCCGTAGGATTCCTCCAGCCAGCGCAGCACCAGGCTGCGCTGGCTGGCCCGACCGTTGAGGTAGAACGGGATGGTCCGCACCATGGCCCGCAGGCTCGCATCGGCAGCCCAGTGTTTGCGGCCCGTCGAGAGGTACCTGTGGACTGCCTCGTCGACCGGCAGTTCCCGGTCCATCTCGGTGACCACGGCGAGCAGGATGCGGTTGATGTTCATAGTGCTGCGGCCGATCAGCAGCCGCCGGACGAAGAAGCTCTCCAGATACAACATCGCGGAGGCGATCTGCTCGGAGGTCGCCGTGCCCCGGTCCCGACGGTCGAGCAGGTGCAGCAGCACCGGGTAGACGGTGGTGGTGCCCCACGCGCTGAGACGCCCCAGCCGCTGCCGTACGCCCGAGTCCTGTTCCTCAGCCGGGTGCAGGATCACCCGCAGCAGCGCACCGAGCCGGCTGAACCGCTTCACCTCCGCTTCGACGTCCGCTTCGGTGCGCAGCTTGTCGAGGCGGGCCTGCTGGATCGCGTACGTGTCGGTCTGCTTGACCTTCGGGTCGCGGTGGACCAGGTCGAGCCAGAAGAGCAGGACCAGCTCGGTCGGGGTAAACCGCTGCTGCAGTGGCCGCCAGAGTGAGTCGTAGACGGCCTGCCCCCGGTTGGGCAGCCGCATGAAGATGTAGTTGCGCAGCAGGTCGGCCTGGGTGAGCGCCAGCCCGGTGTTGTTCAGCGACTCGAAGATCCGGTAGACGTTGTCACCGGGCTTGGCGGTGATCGCGACCAACGCCAGTCCGGTGATCACGGCACTCTCGACCTGCTCGACGGTGATCGGCTCCTCGCCGTCACCGAGGGTCTTCAAGGCGTTGGCAAAGAACCGGTACGCCCGGCCCACCGCGTTGTCCGGGCCGGTAGACGGCGTCGACCTCACGCAGGCCACGTACGCGTCCCGGTCGGCCTGGGTGGGGACCAGCTTCAACCAGCGCTGCTCCTCGAACGGGTTGGTCAGATACTGCTGGTCGAGCCGGAGCCGGTGTTTCGGGCTCTCGTGCTCGGCCCGGTGGTCGCGGATGGCGCAGAGCAGGATGGTCAGCGTGGTGAGCCGCTGCTGACCGTCCACGACCAGGTATTCGGCGACGCCGACCGCGCCTGTGGCCGGGCTGGGCGCGAGCACCAGCGAGCCGATGAAGTGGGTGGCGGCCGGGTGGTCGGCCCGGTCCCTGGCGAGTTGGCAGACGTCGTCCCAGATCCGCTTCAGTTGAAGCTCGGTCCACGAGTAGGTCCGTTGGTAGAGCGGCACCAGGTACTGCCTGGTGCCTTCCAGCAGACCCTGCAGCGTGGTCTCCGCAGCCGCGACCATCCCCGCCTCCGTCCTTTATGGTCTTGCCCGTTGAGTCCGACAAGCCAAACAAATCTTGGTACGCCGGGCAACACACGAACAGTGAGCATCAGTCCGCAAACCGGTTGAAAGTGTCGATCCCAGCGGATCGAACTCGCGTCGGCTTCCCGACATCGCTCCTGCGGATCGGTGCCGACTCTTCGCATCGTCCGGCGTGACTCGTTCGAGGAGACGTCCTACCGACCCCCGGCCGGTAGGACGTTCGTTCTGAAGGCCCGATCTACGGGTTGCAGCATGAACACCTGACCAGCCTCTCCGATGCAGCTGGCCTGGGTGGCCTCGGCCCGATGTCGACGTCGGCCACACCGCCCAGCGCTCCGAGGCAGAGTCCGCTGTGGGCTGGCCGGATCCGGTAACCACCCGGGCGTGACTGGTCGACCGGCTCCAGCAGGCTGATGCGGCGCCCCCTCGCAGGTAGCCGGTGGCAACAGCGACCCGACAGCCACTTTCGCGTCGTCCACACTGAGGCAACCAACTCCCTCAACCGGGTGGTGCCCGGCACGCGCCGTCCTGGTCGTCTGGGCCGATCTCGATGCCTTCGAGCCACACCCACTGCCCGTCGTACCACTGGCTGATGTCCAACCGGACCCGGACCACCCGCAACCGCAACGGACCAACCCCGTACCGATAATCGGATTCGGCGAGCCGGACCACGTCGGCGACGCGGATGGCAGGCCGGCGGCCCGCGCGGCCTGCCGCACCCGCTACGCCAGCCGGTTACGGATCTGCGCGGGCGACAGGTCAAAGACGTTCATCGCCGGTACGCCCGCAGACACCGCGCAATGATCGAATCGGCCCAGGTCGCCCGCGGACAGGTGCCGTCACCCCGACAGTCCGGGCACTTCCTGGTACGCGGATCCGCACATCCAGGGAGCAAGCACGAAGATCTCCGCCCCGATCAGCGCACAGCCGAACACGACTGCCACTGCCCAGGTGGAGGCGCTTACGGTTCCGGAAAGCGGCGAGGCAGCGCGCAGACCCGGGCCAGCACCGGCCGCCACGCGCCGTCCTGGCCACCCGGCGTGATCTCGACGCCTTCGAGCCACACCCACTCCCCCTCGTACCACTGGCTGATGTCCAACCGGACCCGGACGATCCGCAGCCGCAACGGACCCGTGGCGTATCGGTAGTCGGAGCTGCGCAGCCGGACCACGTCACCGGGCACGACGGAAACCTGCGGCACTACCGGTACGCGGACCACCGCCGCCCCGACCGGTCGTTCCTCGGCGCACGGCAACCCGCTGCGGGCGGCCAGCGCCGCCTGGCGTGCCCGCAGGATCAGCCGGTTGCGGATCTGCGCGGGCGACAGGTCGAAGGCGTTCACGGCAGGTACGTCCGCAGAATGCGGGTGACGGTCGACTCGGCCCAGGCCGCCCGGGGACACGCACCGTCCGCGCGACAGTCCGCGCACTTTCGGGTACGCGGATCCTCGCCGGGCCGCCGCCAGTGCTGGTTCACCACCCGGTTCGCCCGCGCAAGCTGACCCGAGGTGATCTCGTCGCCCGACTGCACCCGATCGGGCTCGGCCGACGCAGGCCCCGCGCACTTCGGCGTCGGGAAGCTCCCCCGGTTCCGCCGCCCGGCCTCGGGGTGGCCCACCCGCCGGTTCCGCGACCCCGCCGGACGCTCCTCGGGCCGCTCGTAGACCTCCGCGCCGTCGCAGCGCGAGGTCACCCGCAGCTCCGGTACGACATGCTCCACCGATATTCGCCGGAACCGCCCCGGCACATCCCCGTCCGGCACGGCCTGCCCGGTCAAGTCCAACGCGACCGGCCCCGCCCGCAAGAACCACTTCCACCGCCTACCCATCGGCCCTCCCCTTGGAGCTATAGCTGCTGCTCCGAATCACTTTATAACTAAAGAAAGCAAAGACGCTATAGATTGTAACGATGGCATAGGTTGCAAGATCAAGCGCTGGTCGTGATGGACTCCGCCCATGGCAACCTACGAGCCGCTGTGGCGAAGGATCCGACGGGAGATCCAAGCCAAGATCGCCGCCGGGATCCTCAAGCCTGGCGACAAGTTGCCTACGACCAAAGAACTTGCCGAAGAGTACGAGACGTCGGGCGTGACGGTCCGGAAGGCTGTCGAACTGCTGATTGAGGCAGGCGTCCTGGAAGGTCGACAGGGCGTAGGCGTCTTCGTCGCCGACACCTCCGAGCAGGATTCCTGACCGCCGATGTCCGCGTACCTGGTGATCCTGGGCGACCGTGACGCCATCTCGTGGGTACTGCACGAGGAGCGCATGGCGTTCCCGGCGACACCGCGCGCGGAGGTGGCGGCGCTCGCCGCCGACGACCGCCTGTTCCTCTACGCCACCCGAGGCGCCTGGCGAAACCCCACCCGCGACCGTGGCCGGATCATCGGCACGGCAGTGGCCCGCTCCTCCGTCCGGAAGCTGGACGAGCCGGTCGAGATCGCGGGCCGCACCTTTGTTTCCGGCTGCGACCTGCGGATCGATAGCCTGGTGCCGTACCCGGGCGGGCTGGAATTGCAGCCACTCGTAGCGCAGTTGGCCGCCTTCCCCAACCCGCAGACGTGGAGCATCTACCTGCGCCGGGCGTTGCTGACCCTGCCAGCCCAGGACGCACAGCTTCTCGACTCGCTCCTCACGCCCATGACCATGGCCAGGACCCAGGCGCTGGGAACCTACAAGCCACCGGCTGCGGCGAGCAAGTAGCGACAGTCCCGAGTACGCGGAGCGGCAGATCGTCATGTCGCTGCCCTTCCATCCTGGACGCAGAGATTCGATCGGAACGCGGCGGCCGTCCGGGGGGGAATCGGCCAGCCGCCGCGCTGTGAGCATCCTGGAACACTCCGCAGTGGAGTTGCAACGTTCCAACGCTGAATTTCGCGGATATGCATTGACTTTCTTTCCTGTAACGGCTAGGTGTTACAACGATAGGTCACACAGCGTTGCGGACTGGAACCAAGGAGTGTGCCAATGGCCGAGGACATCGGATCGACAGTGCCGCGCCGACAACTCGGCCGACTGTTACGCCAGTTCCGCAACGAGGCCGGGGTGACGCTCGACGCCGCCGCCGAAGCCCTGGAATACAGCCGCCAGAAGATCTGGCGACTCGAATGCGGCATGGGCTCCGTCCGGGTGCTCGACGTCAAGGCCATGTGCGAGCTGTACGGCGTGTCGCCCGAGATGACCGAGGCCATGCGCGGCCTGGCCGCCGAAACCAAGTCCAAGGGCTGGTGGCACGCCTACGGCGACGCCGTACCAAGCTGGTTTGAGCTATACGTCGGCCTCGAATCCGCCGCCGCCCACCTCCGCGAGTACGGCGAAACCCTCATCCCTGGACAGCTCCAGACGCGCGCGTACGCACTTGGGCTTTACCAGCGTGGAAGCCGGTTGACCGCCGAAGAACATGAGCGGGCAGTCGATGTCCGGCTACAACGCCAAGCCCTCCTCAAGCGCCGGCTACCGCAGCCGCCACGCTTCGACGCTGTGCTCTCCGAGGCGGTGCTCCGCCGAGTCGTCGCCAACCATGAGGTGATGGCCGGACAGCTCTACCACCTACTCGAAGTTTCCGAGCTGCCGAACGTCTCCGTGCGGGTGGTTCCGCTAGCGGCAGGACCACACCCGGGAGCCGTCGCCGGGTCGTTCGTGATCTTGGACTTCCCGACGACCAATGGTGGTCGGACCGCTCCTGAACCGTCGGTGGTCTACAGCGAGTCTCTCACCGGTGCGCTCTACCTAGACAAGCCCGACGAGCTTCGGGCCTATGAGGACACCTGGGAGGGACTAGCCGCCCTCGCCCTCGGCGAGGCAGAATCGAGAGACATGATCAAGAGGCTCATCGGGGAGATGCAGCATGACTGACCTGACCGGTGCCATCTGGCGCAAGAGCACCCGCAGCGGCGACAACGGCGGCAACTGCATCGAGGTCGCCACCAACATCCCCGGCCTCGTCGCCGTACGCGACTCAAAAAACCCTGGGGGCCCTGCACTGCTTTTCACGCCAGCCGTATGGTTGTCCTTTTGTGAAGCAAACCAGCTTCACATGTTTCAGCTTCGCTTCGCTTCGCGTCACACGACCCGGTAACCACAAACTTGCTGCATATTGATAAAAACCCGACGGAACGGAAATTCATTGTCTTCATACGCTTTCTGGAACAACAAAGGTGGCGTCGGCAAAAGCTACCTATGCTTTGTCGCATCGTGCGAATACGCACGCCGCTATCCTGAGACGGACGTATATGTAATCGATCTTTGTCCGCAGGGAAACGTAAGCGAGACCCTCCTAGGCGGATACGAGACAAGCCCAGCAGCCATAAGAAGGCTTACCGGAGAAAGTCCCCGCAAGACGATTGCTGGATATTTGGAGTCCCGCCTAAGTTCACCGTTTAGGCAGCTTGACGACATTTCGCCTTATGTTACCCACCCCATCGAATTTAACAAGTCACTGCCGGACAACTTGTACTTGATCTGCGGCGACAACCTGCTTGAAATCCTGTCGGAAGCGATAAGGCAGACGTCGCAACTTGCCGTCCCGGTTGACGCCTGGAAGCAGGTTGTTGAATGGGTGAAGGACCTGACCGTCGCACTTTCTTTGAGGAGCGGGAATCGGGATTCGGTTTTCATGATTGACTGCAATCCAAGCTTCGCTATTTACACCCAACTCGGGCTCGCCGCAGCACGCAACATCGTTGTGCCCTTCACGGCAGACGACAGCTCCCGGAGAGCAATCGAAAATGTCGTCGCCCTTACTTATGGGATTGGCGACGATCATGTTGCCGTCTACTCGCGAATAAACTTCGCGAGGCGGGCAAAGGAGGAAGGCGTAAGCGTTCCACTCCTTCACACCTTTGTCAGCAACAGAGTCACTCTTTACGACGGCAAGCCATCTCGCGCTTTTCAGGCTGTCGCAAAGACCATTGAGAACACTCTCGAAGGAATTCATGTCAGGCACCGCGGCATCTTTGCGAACTCTTCCGTAAAGCCGAGCAAGTCGTTCGTGACAGTTCCCGATTACCATAGTGCTTGTATCGTTTCAGCAATGACTGGAACCCCTCTGCACCGATTGGTGGCAGGCCCACGAAAGCTCGCTGGCGTCGACTACGTCCAGGTGAACCAAGAGCCGCTGGATAGATACAGGAAGGCACTCGAGAGATTCGTAGACGCACTATAAGGGCAACGCAATGCCTTCGTCAGCAAGAGTTAAGTTCGGCGACGCAATATCCAACGCCAACCTGCTATGCCTCAGAGGGCGAGCCACGCTATTCTCTCGTCAACAACGACAAGTTCAGTACCATGCCGCACTCGCGGCGTCGGTCGCGGCCTGGGAGGCCTATATCGAGTCCGTCATACGGGCGTTCCTAAAGGAGATCGCAGACCCGTTAGACCCCAAGTTCTCTGCCCTTAGGAAGCTACTTGCGGACCGCATCGAAGGGGACTTGAAAAAGTTCAACACACCTAACTGGAAGAACTCGCGCGAGCTAATCTACAACTCAACAGGATACGACCCCATTAACGATTGGAACTGGCCGCAACGTCACCTCGGCGGGCCAGCTGTCCGGATCCGGCTAGACGAAATCTTGCAGGTACGACACAGCTTTGCGCACGGCTACTCCATGAAACCGTACTCATGGAACTGCGACTCCCTCGGAATGCCACGCCTGACTGCTGCTGCAACTGGCATGGTGAGCGCGCTGTTTAATCACCTCGCAAACGTGACAGATCGCGGCTTGGATCGGCATATCAAAAAGACCTACGGCAGACTTAAAGTCTGGTACTAGCACCCTTATCACCCCCCGACGGCATCAGCTGCCGGGTGACGCGGACCGTGTCCAGGTGACGGGCAGAGGGTCGACGCGTAGTTGTCGCCCTCAACCAGGGGGGTAGTCAGACTGACGCCGGCAAAAGCCATTCGATCATATTCGGATAGGATCAAATCTTTGGTCCGGTACGTTCCATATTTTGCCTCGTCCTTACGCTTGACGATTAGGAACGTCTCCATGATGTAGATGGCGTCATTACGGCAGATCCCGTAGAGGTGGAAGAAGAGAGCGTCAAGTTCGGCACGGATGGTGGCCCGCCGTTCCTCGTTCCACTTAAATGGGGCACCAACATCTCCCAGGTCACGCGCAAAATCCGACATATCATGGGAGCTGTAGGCAAGCTCAACAACCCGAGGGGTGATGAAACTCCGATGCGACATCAGTTGTTCAGGGCGAAACATGGGAAGCTGCATCATGCAGCCGAAGGTTAGATGGGTCCCACTAATTTTCTGGCGTGCCACGTAATCGAACGCAAACGCAGCTATCGCGCTACAGAGCAAGTCGCTGAAGATTACAGGTCCGAGAAAGGCAAGCGGATAGGTGTGTCCGATAGCCACCATCGGGACAACTGCATTAATCGCGGTACGCTCGTCGGTGGCTCGACAGATATCACGCCAACCCATGAGCCATCGACGATTCCACGATTTGCGAGCAAGCTGCGCTTCAACCTCGGACTCTGCAACCCAGTAGCGCGGGGCAACAACAGTCGAGTGACTTTCTTTTTCAGGAACCGTGCAGTCACGAATCACCTCCCCATCATCATATGTGGCCCAGCGATGGTCGTAGTGGTGGAGCATCTTTGCTTCGTAGAGCGGGAGCATCTTGGCGGCGCCCTTGGTGAAGACGTTTCCGGTGAGGGTCCAGCTATCTGATTCGAGTTCCTCACGGGTGCGGAAGAGGTGCGAGTCGCTCGTCATGTTGAATAAGCCCTGCATGAACGACACACCCCACGGGTTGCCGCTTGGGTCACCTTCCTTTATAAGGATCGGAACCCGACGGTAGATGCCCAGCGTGATTTCAGCGTCGCGCCGGGAACGGAAGATGGGGCAGGTCCCCGTGTTAGGGTTGAGAAGGCTGATTTCTTCGGGAGTAAGGGTAAAGACCTTTTCAGCGTCACCAAGTTCGGTCGGATCGTGGAGGAAGAAGGCGAACTTGGCAGCCGGTTCGCGGAAGGCACGCCCAACCAAGGACAGGATGCTGAACTTGAACGAACGGTGCACTCCAGGAAATAGGGGAAGCGCGTTCTCGAAGTCGTAGAGGGCTGCGATCGAGCCGTTAAGCACTAGATCCTTGAAGAAGAACTGCGTTGTGGCATCCGTTGCGATTCCCGTCGGAAGGATCATTCCCATCCGGCCATTGGGGTCTGCCAACTTACGCCCCTGCTCAGCGAAGACGGGGTCCGTCTTGATCCTGCCACGTCCACACAGCGGGAAGACTCCGGAGTTGCTGGCAAAGTGTCGGACGCCATCGACTTCGCGTTTTGCGGCCTCGTACGCCTCGTGCAGCAACGGGTTTGCGTTGCTCAGCCCGGCGATAAGCTTCTTTCGCTTCGCCCCCGCCGCCTCAGCGATCTCGGGTGCCCGAGCCGAGAAGAATTCCTGCTCCTTGAGTTCAAGGTGCTCCCAGGGCGGGTTACCCAAGACGCAGTCGAAGCCGCCCTCCCAGCCCGTCGCCGCCTCGACGCCCGTGTCGTATTCCGGTACCTCGAAGACCTCGGGAAACTCCAGGTGCCAGTGGAAAAACCTGTACTGGTCGCAGAGGCGAGCAATCTCGTCGTGGGTTGCCTGCGGGGCAGCCGATGCGTCAGGATCTTCCAGCGCCCGGAACACGTCGTGCGTAACGGCCGGTGGGGCATCGGCCGTCTTCCACCACATGAACGCGGCACACCAGGCATCGGCAACGTGCAGCGCTCGGCCGTACTCGTCGGAGTTTTTCCAGGTCTGGTAGGCGGACGCCTGCCTCCGGACATCGCCGAGATCGTCAGCGGGGGCCGTAGTGATGCGACGCAGATCCCGGGCAAAGACGATGTTGGCTACCTTCGTGCCTCTGTCCAAGTCGAAGAGGGTGCCCTGGCCCTCTCGCTCCTTGGCGTTCTGCTTTTCCAGGGACTTGGCGTACTTCTTGTCGTCGCCCTCGATGGGCTTGAATGCCTCGTCGGGGATGCCCTTCTTGAGCAGGGCGGGGGTGGCGCCGATCAGGGCGTTGCCGCATTTGATGTGGGCGTCGAGGAAGCTCAGGGGCTTGCCGGGTTCCAGGGCCTCCATCCAGAGGGAGACCTTGGCTAGTTCGACGGCCATCGGGTTGAGGTCTACGCCGTAGATGCAGCGGGCGACGACCTCGTGTAGGGCGGTGCGTACGGCGTCGGTGGTGGGCTCGGGGTTGCGCTCACGGACGGCGGCTACCCGCTTGGCGATGCGGCGGGCGGCGGCGACCAGGAAGTGACCGGAACCGCAGGCCGGGTCGCAGACGGTCAGCGACAGCAGTTCGTTGACGATGTGGTCGCTCGGGTCGGGTTGGCCGGCGGCGGTGCCGGCCTGCTCGGCACGCTTGACCGCGTCGTCGATGACCGGGTCGAGGGCCGAGTCGAGCAGGCAGTCGATAAGCGAGGACGGGGTGTAGTAGGAGCCGGTGGTCTTGCGGGTGTTCCCGGCCAGTTCGACCAGCTCGAAGGTCCGGTCGACGGCGCTGTGCTTCGGCACGAGTTCCAGCAGGGATTCGTAGATCGAGCCGAGTTCTTCGGCGTCCAGGTTGCGGTAGTCGACCGTCCGCCAGCGGCGGGTGCTGGTGTCGCGTACCAACGACAGGTGTCGGACGGCGGTCAGCAGGTGATCGTTCGACAGCGACAGGCCACGCAGCGGGTTGTCGGCCTCGGCGTGGTCGAAGAGGCCACCGAGGCCGGGCAGGCCCAGTTCGGGGCGGCCGTTCTCGTCGCCGAGCGCGTCGAGCACGAGGCGCAGCGCCTGGTAGAGGTCGCTGTGGGTGGTGCCTCGACGGCGGCGTGCCTGGGCGCGCAGCCGGGCCGACGAGAAGTAGGCGGCGTAGCGTTCGCGGGCCTGGTCGTCGGCGTCTGGGTGGTGCAGGGCGTCGCGGTCCTCGGCGACGAAGAGGAACAGCAGCCGGTAGGCCAGGCGCAGCAGGGCGTTGTGCAGGGCTTGCGGGTCGACGTTCTCGCGCAGCGCAATGTTGTCGGGGTGACGAAGGAAGCCGGTGCCGAGAGCGGTGATCGCCTCCTGGACGCCCTTGCGGAGCTGGTCGAGCGCGCGGGTACCGGCGGCGATCGCCTCGGTGCGCCACTTCTCCAGCCAGCAGGTTGACGGGGCACTGCCCTCCGCCACCTCGAAGCGGGAGACGTGCAGGAGACGGTAGAGCAGGACGAATTCGCTGAACAGTTCGCCGTCGAAGATGGCTTCCAGGTCGAATTCGACGTAGGCGGCGGTGGCCAGGGCGCTGGAGTCGCGCAGCAGGCGCAGTTGCCGGCCGTTGGTAAGCACCCCCCACAGGTGGGCTTCGGAGCGGTTCAGCAGCTCCTGCACCAGCGACTGCGGCGGCACGCTGCCCGCACCGCCCGGACGCTTGTCGAGGGTGGCGTTCCACGGCACCAGGTGGATCGGGACGTGGTTCCAGCGGTGGCTGATCGGGAAGGTCTTGTTGCCGTCGTCGGAGCTGATTCCGGTGTCGCCGAGCACGGTCAGCGGGCCGAAGCCGAGTCCTTCGCCGAAGAGCGGAAGCAGCCACTCGGCGACGGCCAGGCCGGTCGGGTCGGCCGGGGTCTCGGCTGGCGGGGCGACGGGCAGCCGACCACGCAGCTCTTTCCAGACCGACTTGAGGTAGTCCCAGTGGCGTTCGGCGTCGTCGCGTACCGACCGGGAGCCGACCACCTTGTAGTCGGCGGGTTTGGCGCCGCTGACGTCGCGGCCCTCGGAGATGCGGACCAGCATGTCAGCGGGGATCAGGCCGCCGATGGTGTGCACGGCGGAGAAGACCTGGTTGCGGGCGGTGGCGGACATCAGGCGTTGCCTCCGGCGGCGGGGGTGGACGCGGGCAGGTAGACGTAGGCGCCGAGGACGTCGGGGCGGTCCTGCGCGGTGACGGTCAGGCCGCGGACGATCTCACCGGCGACACTGCGTACCCGGCGGTGCGAGGCGAGCAGTTCGGCGGCCAGCTCCTCGCCGTACCCGGTCAAGTGGTCGGTGACCTCGGGCAGGCCGCCGAGGATGCGGCGCATGGTGCTTTCGGCGAAGTCCCGGTCGGTGTTCTCGTCGGCGCCTGCGTCCAGTAGCCGCAGCGCGTCGGCGGTCGGCAGCCAGGTGGCGTTGGCGGGTGCGCCGGAGAAGGCCAGCAGTCGGGCGTCCTCGGCGACGAGCTGCCGGGTGCCGGAGCGCGACGGCAGGGTGAGGTGGAAGCGGTAGCGGACCAGCAGCAGGGTGGTGCGGGTGGTCACCGCGCGGGTGCGGATGACGCCGCAGCGGCGGGCCGGGCGGGCGCCGGTGACCTGGGTGTCCAGGGCGGCGTTGAGGACGTACCCGGCCAGGGCCACCACCGCCGGGTCGGTGCGGACCAGGGCCGCCTCGCCGCGTGCCACGGCGGCGCTGCTCCGGAACAGCACCGGTTTGCCCGTCTCGACGGCGTCGCCGCCGAGCACCGGGGCAAGGGTGTCGCGTAGGCCGGCGGGGGTGCCGCTGACGTCGGCGGCGAAGTCACCGGAGCCGTCCGGCGCGTCCCGCAGCACCCCGTCGAGGGCGCGCAACGACTGGCGTACGAAGTCGCGGATCTCGGCGGCCCGGCCGAGGGTGTCGCGGATCGCGGCGACCTCGCGGGCCACCTCGTCGGGGCGGATGGTCTGCTGGGCGAAGCGGGACCGGGACGCCTTCTCCTTCTCGGCGGCCGACTGCCATTCGCTTTCCAGAGCGGCGGCCTTCTTGTCGATGGCGCGGTACTCCTCGGCGTCGAAGAGGCTGCCCTGCCCCTCCTCCCGGCCGCGCAGCAGCAACCATTCCACGATCGCGTCGGTGACCCCCTGCGAGGCGGCGTCGGGCACGGAGACGGAAATGCCGAGGTCCTTGCGGATCTGCCGGTGCTTGCGGATCAGCACGTCGAGGACCTTGCCGTCGATGCCGTTGTCGCTGCCCCACAGGGTGATCACGCGTACCTTGTCGCGTTGCTGGCCGTACCGGTCGACGCGGCCCTCCCGCTGGTCGTGGCGCGTGGGGTTCCAGGCCAGGTCGTAGTGGACGACGGCGTCGAAGTGGTGTTGCAGGTTCACACCCTCGGAGAGACAGTCCGTGGCGACCAGCACCCGGCGGGCGGCCGGATCGTCACCGGCCTCGCGGGCCAGGTCCTCGATGCGTTGGAGGCGCTGCTGCGGCGACAGGGTGCCGGTGACCGCGCGGACCACAGTCTTCCTGCCCAGCACGTCGGCCAGGTGTTCGGCGACGTACTCGGCGGTGGGGATGTAGCGGCAGAACACGATCGGGTGGTAGCCCTCCTTGAGCAGGGCCTTGAGGTGCCTGGTCAGGGCGGCGAGCTTGAGGTCCCCGGTCGGTCCCTCCAGCTCGGCGGCACGGACGGCCAGCTCGGCTAGGCGGCGGCCGGCGTCGACCTCCACCCCGCCGGTCTCCGCGCCGGGCGCCACGTCCAGCCCTTCCAGCGCGTCGGAGTCGACGGAGTCGCTGGTCAGCGGGGCACCGAGCCGGTCGGCTTCCTCGGCGGTGTCGGCGGTCGCGGTGGCCGAGCGGGTCCGCAGGGTCTGCGCGGCGGCACGCGGTGAGGAGACCAGGGAACGCAGCAGGGCGATCGCCGACCACCAGGCGATCCGGGCCTCCCGTCGGCCCCGGCTGTCCGCGGCGGTCACCCGCTCACTGGCGTACGCGATGGCGTCGTCCAGCAGCGCCCGGTAGCCCGCCGACAGTTTGTAGGTCTCGTCCTTGAACTCGCGGTCGGTGGGGAAGCTGGTCTTCTCGGCGAGGCTGTCGTCGGCCAGGCCGTCGCTGCGGGTGAGGTACTGCCGCACGTCGGCGCGCTTGCGGTGCACGAAATGCTGGGCGAGCAGCCGGCGGCCCACCTCCGAGCCCAGGTCGACCGTGGCCAGTTCGGGCCGGACCAGGCCGAGCAGGTTACGGAAGGCGCTCTCCTTGCCGCTGTGCGGGGTCGCGGTCACCAGCAGCAGATGCCGCTCGGGGTCGGCGGCGACCCGGTGCAGCAGCTCGTAGCGGAGCTGGTTCTGGGTGTTGCTGCCCTCGTCGGCGGCCACACAGGTGTGCGCCTCATCGACGATCACCAGGTCCGGGCAGTGTCGGACGAAGTCGTCGCGGTGCCGGGTGGACTTGATGAAGTCGGTGGAGACGATGACGTGCGGGTGCCGGTCGAACAGCGACTGCCCCAGGTCCAGGCCGCGTTCCAGTCGGGACACCGTGGAGGCCAGCACCAGTTCGGCGTCCAGGCCGAACTTGGTGCGTAGTTCGGCCTGCCACTGCTCGGCCAGGGCCGGTGAGCAGAGCACCGCGAGCCGGGTGGCACTGCCCTGCGCCAGCAGCTCGGTGGCGATCAGGCCCGCCTCGACGGTCTTCCCGATCCCGACATCATCGGAGATCAACATGCGTACGGTCTTCTGCCGCAACGCCATCAGCAGCGGCACCAACTGGTAGGCGCGGGGTTCTACCGCGATGCCGGCAAGCGAGCGGAACGGGCCGGCGCCGGAGCGGAAACCGATCCGCAGCGCGGAACGCAGCAGGCCCGCCGCCTGGGCGTCCCCCAGGTCGGTGGGGGCCGGCGGGGCGAACTGGGCGTCGGTGACCGCCTCGATGTCGGGGAAGACGGCCGCGACGTCGTCGTCGGCTCCGCCGAGCGGGCGCAGGACCAGCATGTCGGGGGCGCTCTCGGGCAGCACCACCCACTCACGGCCGCGCGCGGAGACGAGGGAACCAGGGGTGTACGAGGGAGGCATGGCGTCTTCCGAATCGAGGGGAGGTCAGGGGTTGGCGCAGGTCAGGCGCCGAAGTAGCGCTTGTGTTCGTCGACGATGGCGGCCCAGTCGGCGTCGTGCGGGAAACGGACCACCTCCCAGGCGCTGTCGTAGAGCCGCTCCTCGGCGTCCCGGTCCCGTTGGGTGACGAACGCGTGTTCGTGCACCGGCCCGTCGATGAAGACGGCCACGTTGACCCCGGGCAGCCGGTAGACGAAGTCGGGGCGGGCCAACGCCTCCGGAATGAGCGTCTGCGCCTCGTCGGGCAGCCGCAGCCCGCGCTCCTTCAACCAGGTGACGAACTTGCTCTCCAGGGCGGTGTCGGAGTTGTCGGCCAGCCGCCGCAGCTGCTCCGTGCGGGACTCCCCCTGCCCGGTCGGTTTGGCCGTGGCGGCGGCGAACCGCAGCAGCAGATCCCGCACGCTGTGCCGGTCGATGAACCGGTGGTTGAGCTGGTTGCCGTAGGTGAGCAGGCATTCGTAGCAGCCCAGGGCGCAGGGCCGCTTCTCGTCCGGGCCACCCAGGTCGGTGCCGTCGGGGGCGAAGTGGCAGATGGCCAGGGCTTCGGCGGCGGCCCGGGCCAGGGCGTTCGGGTCGGACTGCATGAGCCGCAGCACCCCGGCCCCACCCTCGGCGGCCTCGGTGAACAGCATCCGCTCCCGAGGGCCCTCGTCCGGCGGCAGTAGTTCGGTGGTCAGCTCCGAATCCTCCAGCTCGAAGGCGGCCTCGATGCCCCGTTCCAGGGCGTACATCAGGGACAGGGCCACCGGCGGGTCCAGCGGCTCGTCGAGCTTGAGCACCAGGATGTTGCGCCGGTCCTCCACGTACGGGATGACGCGCTTCTTGCGGCGCTGCTCGTTGCCGTCGGCGTCCACCACCGGCATCTCCCGGGAGTCACCGGAGGCCTCCGCCGCGTCGCGTTCGTTCATCCAGCGCCCGTCGGCCGGGTCCAGCCAGAAACCGTCCGGTTCGTCGGGCTTGGCCCGCACCCGGCCCACATTGGTGATCCGGACCGTCGCCGAATCCCCGTACGACAGGGTCGCCAACCCGCCGACCTGGTCGGCGACGAGAGCGTCGCGGCGGCCCGGTCGGGCCCCGTGGTCGTGGAAGCGGTACGAGGTGACCAGGCGGTACCCGGCGCGGCGACGCTCCTCCTCGTCGGAGGAGATCCGCTCCCGGCGCTTGGTGAAGACGGTGTGCAGGTGCAGCAGGCCGACGGTCTTCTCCCCCAGCGGCGCGTCACACATCTGGCAGCGGTCGGCGTTGCCCTGCACGTCGTGGTGGTAGCCGCACTGCCCGCAGCGGCGTGCCTCCCCGGTGACCACATCCCCGGCCGCGTCCGGCGGCAACTGGATGCGGGTCACCTGGTAGCGCGCCCCCTCGTGATAGATCAGGGCGCCCGGCCCGAACTCCCGAATGGCCAGGAAACGGGGCCGTTGCAGGTAGTCCCCCTCACCGGAGCGTCGCCCGGTGGTCGGCACGTACGCGGCCAGCGGCAGCCGGGGGAAGGAGTAGCCGGGCAGGAAACCCTCACTGGCCAGATAGCGGTACGGGTTGAAGTCCGACAGCACCGACTTGCTTTCCACACTCTCGTTTTTGAGCAGGGTGAGCTGCGTCTCGGCCTCCTTGCGGCGGCCCTGAGCGATGTGACGATCACGTCCGGAGAGGGTGTGATCCAACACCCGCCGGTTCTGTTCGGCCTGGTCGACCAGGGCCGCCTTGAACAGGCCGCGCCACCGGTCGAAGGCCCGGTCGAACCGTTCCGGGGTGGTGCGTACGGTGTCCTCGATCCACCGCTCGTCCCACCAGCTCGACTGCGCGTACTCGGGCAGTAGCCCGGCGAAGACGCGGCGGGCGGCGCGGGCGGCCCGCTCCTGAGAGGCGGGGTCGCGCAACGCGGCGGCCAGGTGGTCGTGCAGCGGCAGCGCCGGGTTCGGCAGCCGGGAGTCCTCCGGGTAGCTGATGTCGATGCTCTCCGGAATGGTGCGGCCCAGCTTGATGCCGGCCTCCGCCAGCCAGATCGCCTGCACATGGGAGCGCACCAGGTCCTCGTTGGCCAGGTCGAGGCGGGGTGCGGCCACCGCACCGGCGACCATCCGGTCCGAGCGGCGGAAGTAGTACTGGTCGTGGCTGTTTCCGGTGGCGCAGTAGGTGGTCACCAGGGCCGGTTGGCCGGAACGGCCCGCCCGACCGCTGCGCTGGGCGTAGTTGGCCGGGGTGGGCGGGACGTTGCGCATCATGACGGCGTTGAGTTCGGAGATGTCCACACCCAACTCCATGGTCGGCGAGCAGTAGAGCAGCTTCAGCTCGGCCTTGCGGAAGGCTTCCTCCCGCTTCTCCCGCTCCACCGGGTCGACCTGGGCGGTGTGTTCCCGGGCGGCCAGGCCGGCCAGGGCCCCGGCCGCGCTGCGGTAGAGGTCCCGGAAGAAAGTGTTCACCCGGGGGCCGTCGCCGCTGGCGTAGGTGCGGGTCAGCGGGTCGTGGCTGCCCGTCTCGCCCCGCCCGGCCCGCCACAGCAGCGCGGCGGCGGAGACCCGGTAGCCGGTCAGTGGCGTCTCCGCGCGGCGGTAGCGGCCGGGGCGCTGGGGTGCCTCGACGACCTCGGTGACCTGACCGCCGTCGCTGAGCACCTTGAGCAGATCCACGATCATCTGCTGGGCGTCGTCGAAGGACAGGCCGGTGCCGAAGTGCGCCCGTCGCAGATACTTGCCGAACTTGCCGCGCCCGGACAGGAACAGCCCCGAGCGGTCCAGGCCCGGCTTCGACCCCTGGGGATAGGCGGTGCCGACCTTCGGCTGGTCGCTGGTGGCGAGCACCCACGGGTCGACCAGCAATTCCTCGCTGGCCCGTTGGAGGGAGTCGAAGTCGCCCCGGAAGTACTGCACATCGACGGCCAGGGCCCGGCGCATCTCGTTGAGCAGCGCCCGGATGATCTCGGCGCGCTGGTCTGCCTCCGCGTCCTGCAGTCGGCGGTCGGTGCCGGTCCAGCGTTCCTGCGACGTGGCGAGCCATTCGGCGTCCGGATAGTCGATCACCAACAACCCGGTCTGCTCCAGGTTGGGCATGGTGATCCGCCAACCCCGCTCAAGATCGAGGTAGAGGCGGTAGGCGACCACGTCGCGCAGCGCCTTGGCGGCCCGCTTCATCATCATCGGCGGCAGGTTCTCGCCCCGGGCGTAGTCACCGGGTCGCAGTTGCAGCGCCTCGGTCACCTTGGCGGCGAGATCCTCGTGCACGATGCCGTCCGGTTCGGCGAGCACCGCCTGATAGAGGGCACCCCGCAGTTGGGTGATCTGCACGAAGTCGTTGAAGTGACCGGCTTGCAGCGAGGCGTCCTGCCGGTTGTCGACGAAGGTCAGCAGCTTGCGGGCCTTCGCGTCCAGGGCCTCGGCGGGCGCGCTGAGCAGCGACCGCACGATCGACGCCGAGACCAGTGAGGTGGCCGAGGAGCGTCCCTCCTGGTCGAGAGTGGCCAGCTTGGCGAAATCCCGGCCCCGGGTCTGCTCATAGCTGACCCCGCAGTGCAGGCAGAACGAGAACGGCGAGGGTACGAAAGCGGCCCGCAACTCGCCGCGCCCCTCGAAGCCCTGCGGGTCGACGGTCACGGCCCTCGGCACCCGGTCGCGGTAGGTGGCCCGGACGGTCTCCTGGCCACTGGGGTCGGCCTCCAGCCACGACTCGGGCAGGCGGCGTTCCTCGATCGCCCGCTGCACACTGGTCGGCCAGGGCCGGTCGGAATCGATGTAGAGGTAACCGTCGTCGGTACGACCCCCGGTGGCCGCGGTGTCCCGGCGCGGTTCGTAGACGGCGTAGCCGTCCCGTTCGACCCGGAAGACCGTCAGGTATTCCTGGCCGCACTCACGGCAGAAGGCCAACGGCAGCAGGATCTTGCGGTCCGAGCCGGGCAGGACGAGTTGGTACTCCCGGGTCAGGTGGCGGGTCAGTTCGTCCTCGAGGGTCACGTAGACGGTGTCACCCTTGGCCAGGAACTGATGCAGTCGGAACGCGAACAACGGCCGCTCGGTGACCGGGTGCCGCGCTTCCGAACCGGCCTTGAGCACGTCCCGGATGGCCTTGCCGCACTCGGCGGCGGTCAGGCCGCTGTGCTGTGCCAGCTCCACCGCAGCCTGCTCGATCTTCGCCGGACGCTGCCGGACGAGTCGCCCGTCGTCCTCGACCAGGCCGAACCGGGTCTCGATCCACCGGGCCAGCGGGTCGTTGACCAGATCGCCGTACGCCCGGGGTGCGCCGGGTGCGCGTAGCCGATCGGCGGAAACGGTGTCCGGTGCGGGGCCGGTGGCGCGGACCAGGGTCTCCCCGATCACGTTGTCCGGGGTGACCTCGGTGCCGAACAGGGTGGTGGCCACCCGGGCCACCGCGTCCCGCTGGTCGTCCAGGCTGCCCTCACTGGAGATGGTGGCGGAGGTGCCCACGCACTGAAGCTGGTCGGCGCGGCACGCCTCGCGCACGCGGCGGATGAGCAGGGCGACATCGGCGCCCTGCCGACCTCGGTAGGTGTGCAGCTCGTCGAAGACGAGGAACTCCAACCCCTCCGCCATTTTGATCAACGATCGCCGGTCGTCCGGGCGGGTGAGCATCAGCTCCAGCATCACGTAGTTGGTGAGCAGGATGTCCGGCTTGCGCTCCCGGATCTCCCGGCGGCGCTCGTCGCTCTCCTGACCGGTGTACCGGGCGTAGGTGACCGGCTCACGACCGGGCCCGTAGCCGTCCTGGAGATACTTGTCGAGTTCCTTGAGCTGGCTGTTGGCCAGCGCGTTCATCGGATAGACGATGATCGCCCGTACGCGCCTCTGGGGTTTGGGTCCTTCCTGCTGACGTGCCCGCAGCACCCGGTCCACGATCGGCACGATGTACGACAGCGACTTGCCGGAACCGGTGCCGGTGGTCAACACGTACGAGGCACCCGACTGTGCCTTCTCGATGGCCTCCCGCTGGTGCTGGTGCAGCGTCAGCGGCCGACCGTCACACTCCGTGCCACCCTCGGTCTTGCGGGCCTGGAAGATCCGGGCGCACTCCTCGTGCAGAATGCCCTGGCTTACCAACTCCAGGATGGAGCCTCCGGAGGCGAAGAACGGGTTGAGCGAGACCCACGGGTCGGGCCACTGCGACTTGTTGTTCAGGTCGTCCTCGACGAAGGCCGCGATCCGGTCGTTACGGATGACGGTCCCACCCTCGGTGAACGCCCGGTAGTCCTTGATGAGCTGCCGGTGCACACCGAAGACATCCATCCCAGCCGGGCCGGCGGTGGCCAGCACCCCATCGGTGGAGGCTGCCGGCGGCACCGCAGGGGTGCTCTCCGCCGCCTTCGCGGCCAGGGGTCTCACGGGATCGAACTCATCCCAACCCGGCACGGTGTCCGCGCCCTTAGCGTGCGGACGCAACGCCTCGCGGACACTCACCGCGTCGGCCGGACGGTCGGCGGGGTCCTTGGCCAACAGTTGCGTGAGCAGCCGGGCCAGTCCGGCCGGCACGTCGGAGCGCATCAGGCCGATCGCGGGTACGGGTTCCTCACGGTGCTTCTGACTCAACTCGTACGCGGACTCGCTGAGGAAGGGCGGGACTCCGGTCAGCAGCTCGAACAGCACACAACCCAGCGCGTAAAGGTCGGCGGCCTGGGTGACGGCGGCGGCCTGGAACTGCTCCGGCGCCATGTAGCGGGCGGTGCCGACGGTCACTCCCGTGCTGGTCACCCGGCCGGTGGCATCGTCGTCGAGAATCCGGCCCATGCCGAAGTCGAGCACCTTGACCACGCCGCCGCGCAGCAGCATGACGTTGGACGGTTTGAGATCCCGGTGCACGACGCCGACCCCGTGTGCGGCGGCCAGCCCGTCGGCGATCTGCGCACCGATGCCGGCCACCCAGGAGATTGGCAGTTGCGGGTGCTCGGCGACGAGGTCTCGTAGGGTCTCTCCGTCGAGCAGTTCCATCGCGATGAAGGGCAGCTTGTCGGCCTGGGCCGCACCGGCGATGATCCGGGGCAGGTTGGGGTGGTCGAGCTTGCGCATGATGCGCACCTCACGCTCGAAGCGCTGCCGTGCCTTGGCGTCGCTCGCCGTGTCGATCATCGCGCCGGACCGGCTACGCAGGATCAGCTTCAACGCCAGGATCCGATCAGGGGATCCCTCCGCAGCCGACATGTCCTCAGCCCGATGGACCTCGCCCATGTTGCCCTTGCCGATCGCGGCCAGGATGCGGAACCTGCCCGCCACCCAGTCGTTCGCCCCAGTCAATGCTCAACGCTCCCAGCTCGTCGTGCATCGCAAGCGTGGGGCGTTTCAGTTCTGCAGAACCAAGCACTCCGTCAGGCCGGCGCCCCCTGCCGAAGGCCGTACTTCGACACCTCAGCAGTTGAAGGTTGCTCGCGATAACGTCCGTGGAGTATGGATGGTTCGGCATGGCGCGCGGTACTCGTCCGGATAGCGAAAATGCCCAGCCGAACGTCGATCCCTTGACAGAGTTCGACCCATGCCTCGACCGGTGAAGGTCGCCAATGCCCCCAGGCGCCCTGAGGAGTGCCGCTCCGCGCACACCCGCAGACCACTCGGGACCTGCGAGTATTCCTCACATCGAGGATGGGCCGCCCACCCGGAAGTCGACACATCTCCATACGTCGGCGGGGCTGTCGGCACAGGATGTGGGCTTAGGAAGCGGGATCGCGAAGCCATGGAGCCAGCTGTCGGATTGCCGACTCAGGTGCCGCCCCTCGGCGAAAGCACCCACGGTCAACGCCGTCGGCTTGGGTGTCGCTCCCGCGCAAGACTGTGGTCGGCGACCTGTCGTCCCGCTCCCCTGTCGCAGGACGGGCATCCATAGCCAACCGTCGGCAGGCCACGCCGTCCCACCTCGAACCGCGTCAACGTACGCTCACACCGCCCGCACTCATCGCCAAGCTGGCCGCTGCCGGGGGCGGTGCCGGGGCGACGGCGTTGTGCCCGCCGCACCGCGTCCGCGAACGCCGGATGGCGAGTCCGCAGCACCACACCCGGGTCGGGACCGAGCAGTGCGCCGGTAGACGTCCAGACCACATCGCCGATCACCGCACTGGATTCGAGAATCGGCAGGCAGGGTCGGATGTTGACCCCTCTCCGCTTCGCCTCCAACGCCTCGGCCGAGGGGTAGCCATCCGGATCCGGCTCGACCCAGATGGTCACCGGCTCAGTCTGTACGTCCTGCTCGGCGATCAGCTTCAGCGACGCGATCAACGGATGTAGGCCCACCAACGGCGCCCGGGGAAGCCACATCTCGACGGACCCGGCCTCGGCCAGGTCATCCCGCATCAGGGCGATGACGTCACCTGTCACCCGCTGGGTGACCCCGCTGTCGAGGGCCTCCTCCCACGGCACGACCCGACCTCGCTCCAGCAGCGTCGCAAAGAACCGCCACACCGCGTCTCTGCTGGTGCGCTGCCGGTGCATCCGATCCAGCGCCGCGATGACCATCAGGTGATCGCGGGCGCGGCTGGCGGCCACGTTCAGCAACCGGGCGCCGTCCCCGCCCGATTCGCCCTCGGTGAACCACCGGTGCAGGGGCCGCACCCCGATACCGCTGTCCACCGTGTCGTAGACGACGATGTCCCGCTCCCCACCTTGAAACCGGTGCACCGTGGACGCCGCCCATGCCTCCTGCTCCAAGTCGGGAAGGAGTGACTCCAGCAGTCGGGCCTGTGCGGCGAAGGGCGAGATGACGCCTAGGCTGGCCAACTCACCGCCCGCCTGCGCGAGCAGCCCGGCGACAAGTTGTGCGTGCATCAGGTTGTACCGGGACGACATGCCCTGCTTGCGGGCAGTACGGGCACCGATGCGAGACGTGTCCAGCAACAGGAGTTCACCATCGGCCCACACTGCCCCGCTGCTCCGCGGCCTGGCAGAGATCGTCTCGGCGGAGATCAGCTGGTTTTCCGGATAGAACGCCTCGCTCACGACGGCGTTGATGTCGTCACGCATACGATGCTGCTCCGTCAGCGCGACGAGCCGACCCGGCGCTGCTCCCCTGCCCACCGCGGCATCGACGGCAGCCTTCTCGAACGGGCTGTTGCGCAGCCACTGCCGCGCTTGCGCAGTCTCGGCAATCACGACCGGCGGCAGTTGCCGAAAGTCGCCCGCGACGATGGTGTGCCCACTGCCCGCACCGGCGACCAGCAGCGCCAGCGCCGTCGTGGTCATGCTCGCCTCGTCGAGAATCACCACGTCGAAGGTGAGTTCACGCAGGGTCCCCAGCACGACCTGATGAGAGGTGGCTGCCACCACCTCCGCTTCGCGGCACACCTGTCGGCGTACCAGTTGCAGAGATTCGTCGAGCTTTCGGAGCAGAGCGGTGGAGTCGGCCAGTTCCCGCTCCCAGGCCAGCCGCAGCACCTGCTCCTCTTCGGTGAGGCTCGCGTGGCGCCGCCCCAAATCCTTGAGCCGATCCCGCAGGTCGCGGTTGCGCCGGCCTTCGTCAACGCGCTTGCGGGCCAGGACCTCACCACGTTTAGCTGCGATCTCGTCGATCAGTACATGCCCCTCGCTGCGCCCGATGAGCGCAGTGTCCGAGGGCTGCCCGAGGCGTACCAGGCCACCCCCGGCAAGCTCAGGTATCACCTCCAGGACGGCACGGACAGCGACATCGACTGCGGCATTGGTGGGCCCGGTGAGCAGGACACGTGATCCGCGTATGCAGAGCTGCGCGACGAGGGTGCCGATGGTGGTGGTCTTACCGGTTCCAGGTGGACCCCAGAGCCAGGTGACACCAGGGGTGAGCCCAAGCTGGATGGCTTCCCGCTGGCCCTGGTTGAGCCGATCGACAGCTATGTCCGGCAGCTCCTGCGGCGCGGGATCACCTCCGGAGTCCAAGATGGCCACTGCTGCCTCGGCGTTGAAACCCGGGCCGCCCTGGGCCAACTCGCGCAGACGCTTACTCTGCGCGGAAAGCAGCCACGACAGGTCGCAGCGCAGCAGCGCCTCCGCCGGCACCGTCGCCGACGGTGGCACCGCCAGCGTGACGACGTTGCCGAAGACCGACACCACCTCGACGTCCAGCGGCACCCCGTCCACCACAAGCGTCGCCTGCGCGCCCTCAGCCACACCGAGATCACCTTCGGCATCGAAGCGCATCAGCTTCCGGGTCGTCGTGTCGGCAACCACGAAGCCGTTGTTGAGCGGCACATCCTGAAGGGTGCGCTTGTCGGTGACGGCCCGAAGCTCCTCATGTAGCGCTCGGGCAGCCTGCTCGGCGATTCGCGGCCACGAGTCCGGCACCGGTCCGATCGGCGGAACCGGTTCGTCCATCGAGATGCCGATCGAGGCGACGAGCCGGCGCACCTCCGCGAGGGCCTTGCGGGTTGCCGGCGACTCGGCCGGGCGTTGCACCGGCGGCGCGAGCGCCGTCTCGACCGTCGGGGCAGCCCAGTCACGCGGTATCCAGGTGTCGCCCTGAAGATCGGCGAGACCGTGAGTGGCGCAGGCGATGTAGATGGCGCTGCTGTCAGTCCGTACACCCGCCTGGGCCAGTGCCACAAGCAGGGCCTCCTGCGAAATCGGTCCGCGCGCCAGCGCGTGTTGTACGGCCTTGATGAGCCTGCGCTCGCTTCTCACTCCACATCACCCCCGACACCGCCCTACCCGTGAGCCGGCAAGGTAACCAGATCAATTGCCGGCGGGACAATCCACAGAGCAGGTTCCATCGTCGGACTTGGTGTCCGAATTCTGACAATCGCCTACTCCTGGTAGGACAGCAGCAGCGCGTTGTGGAGGTCAGCTGTTCCAGAACATCAGGTCGCGCGCCTGCCGTGAACACGCCGCCAACTCCGGCACCGCGCGAGGCGGCACGACGTAGTCACGCTCCCGAATGAGGGCCAGAAACTGCTCTGGCACCGCGACGCGATGGCGGCGCACGTAATAGGCGAAGTCCTTGCGCCACAGCCAGTCACCATCGGTGAGCACCGTTGCCCCATTGAGAACCTGCTGGCCGGAGTCGAACGGGTCCTCGGCGACATCCATCACATCGATGAGGACGTACCCAGAGTTCAGGTAACCGACCACCTGGGCCAGGTCGGGCAGCTCCATTTCGGTGATGCAGTCGAAGATGCTCTGCTGCGATTCGGTGGAGCGCACCGGCCCGAACTCGACGAACATTCCCGCCGTACGCAGCTGACCGCTCTCCATTACCGCCCACTCTTCGGATAAAAAGTCTTCCACTCACCATCGCCCCGGATCAGCGGGGTCTGCCCAACCGGACCATACCGGTCCACGCCGACCGCGTCCGTAGGCGCGGTGACCGGTACACCCAGGGCGTCGGCCACCTGCTGCGCCGCCGGTGGAACACCCGCGTGGGGGTCCACGGTCCCCGTGTGGCAGGCCACCAGCCGGACCGGCCCGCCGTCGTAGTGCGGATTGGCGCGAATCGCGTCGGCTATCTGCTGTGGGTGGGTATAACCGGAGGGATGGTCACCGCCGTCGGCACCGAGCAGGCCGGGGCGGAACATGCCGTTGCGTTCGCCGTGCACCACCACATCGTGATGGCCGGGGATCGGGCCGACCATGTCGAAGTTGTTCATCGTGGCGCTGTCGTAGCCGATCGCGGTGCTGGTCGGCCGGTGATACACCGGATCACCCGCGAGCAGTTGTGCCTCCGACGGTGGCGGTGGCTGCGGATGCACGGTCGGGTCGCTCCAGTCCGACCGGCGACCCATCGGCTCCAGCCCTGGGCCGGCGGTCGGCGTGCCGGTCCCGCCCGGTGCAGGGCTGTCGGCGGCGGTGGGATCGGTGCGGGCGGCGCGGTGCAGCAGGCGAGTCAGCTCATCGATCAGACCGTCCAACCGCCCCAGCAGCGGCACCAGGTGGCGCAGGCTGTTGATCAGGGCGCTGACCAACCTGCCGATGCGTGCCGCCCACTTGGCGACCAGACTGCCCACCTGGGAGATGACCAGCGGAGTAGCGGCGCCGAGCGTCGCGCCGGTCTCGGCCAGCCACAGCGGCAACCTGACCGCCAGCACGGACACGAAGTCGGCGATCAGGTCCCGGACCATCTCGCGTGTCAGCGCCACCAGGAGGCCGGCACCTTCCACCAACGAGGCGATGCCGGTGGCAGCCCGCGCAAGGCCGCCCATCGCCCGCATCTGGCCGGTCACATGTTCCTGGTACGCCCGCGCCGACGCGCCCTCCCAACCGATCAGTTGGGCGGTCATCGCCGTTTGCAGATCGGCTGCCGCGCCGGCGCTCTGCGCGGCGACATTGCGCCAGGTTTGTGCGTAGGCGTTGATCTGGTCGGGATCTCCGGCCAGCCAGTCCAGCGCCTCCGACAGCGGCTTCACGTGCTCCAGCAGCCAGCCGACACCCCAACTGACCAATGAGCCGAGCGGATCGAGCACGGTCGCCAGCGCGTCCAGGGAGGTGGCCACGCCTCCGATCGTGGTGTCGATCCAACTGCCTGACTCGATGCCCGCCACCGTGCCGTTGATCTCCTCGACCAGCCCTAGTCCGGAATACCAGCGGGTCGAGTCGATGCGGGGTGCCACCAGGGGATTGGCGGCCACCTCGGTCACAGCGGCAGCTCCAGGTGACCGGAGGCGCGGATCCGCCGCGCATTGCCGTGGTCGGTCAAGGCCGTGGTGGTGGCGACTTGCCGGAGGCTTGTCGCCGTCTCCCGAAGGGCTGCAGCTGTCTCGCCGAGGGCGGAGACCACCTGGTCCCCCAACGGGTCGATCAGCCGGGGCAGGAAGGCCACGATCTGCCCGTACGCCGCCGCGCCCAGGTGCACCTGAGCGGCCGCGCCGCGTGCGGTCTCCATCCGCCCCGCAGCCTCGTCCACTGCTGCGGCGTATCGGTGCACTGCCGTGCCCGGAATCCGCATCCCACGGTCACCAGTCATAGGCCGCCTCCCGCTGCCGGTTCGTCCGCTCCCCCGGTGGCTCGGGGAACCGCCGTGCGAACGAATCGACCACGGCCCGGCCCGTCTCCGAGTCGCTGCCGACGGTGTCGTGGACCGCCGCTGCCACCTGTGTGGTGAGGCTGGCCTGCGCTCGGGCGATGGTCGTCATCACGATCTCGGCGAGGTCGGCGCCCTGTATCTGGCGTACCCGATCGTCGAATCTCAGGTCGGTCAGTGCGCCGGAGGCGGCTACCGTGACACGCACCGCGCCGTCTGCCCCGGTGGCCGCGGCAGTGAGGCGCGCAACCCGGTCAGACAGCTCGGCTGCTGCCTGTGCTTGAGCAGAGACTTGCGCCGTCCACGAATGCAACCACTCCTGCGCCTCGTCCGGGCTCCGACCGAGCATCACACTCCCGAGATCCGTGGTCGCCGGTTGCCGTTCCTCCACAGTGCACCACAGTCGGGGACCGGCCGGGGCGCAGCCGGTCTGTCCAGCGTCTCTCGCGGGATGGGATCAGGCTGGTTTGTCCGCTGACCGGATCGTGCCTCGGGCCAGGCCGTCGGCTGTCAACTGAACCAGTTCCGCGCCGAGGGTCGCGGCCTGTCGGATCGCCGACTCGAAGGCGTTCAGCCGGCGGAAGGCCTCCCCCTGCGCGCGTTGCTCCTCCAGCGGCAGTCGGCGTACCTGGGCTCGCCGGATGTCGAAACGCAGGGTGCCGGACAGGCTCGACGCCTGTCTCTCGTTGGTCGTGGTGCGTAGTTGACCGGCCAGGAACCACGGGTCCAGGGCGGCCGGGTTGGGTCGCAGCAGGTACAGGTTGCGGCCCAGCAGTGCCCCTTCGGCGGTCACCACCCGGGCGGTGAGCTGCCGGGCCACCATCGGCACCACCACGTCGCCGACCGCCAGTCGGACCTGCTGCCCCAGCCCGCCGTCGTCGTGCCCGGAGGGGGGTTCACCGGCGAGCACGTCCGACACGGTCAGCACCGGTAGCCCTTGCCCGGCCGGTTCGCCGGTCTCGGTCGAGGCGGCGCGGATCGGGCCGATCAGGTGCAGGGCCCCGGAGCGGGCCAGCTCCGCCACGGTCAGGAACTCCCCTTCCGGCCCCTGGGGCGCGGGAGTGACCTGCGGCATCAGCGCCGACAGGTCGCCGACCAGGGCGGCCAGGCGGTCTCTGGTGCGTACCAGATGCTCTGCGGTCCTGCCCTCGACGGCGGGTTGCCGGCGGGCGGGGGTGAGGTCGACCTCCTCGTCGAGCAGCTCGATCACCGGTACCGCGCGGGCGAAGCCGGGTTCCTCGGCCTCGGGGTCGGTGTGGAAGGCCCGCCAGGCGGCGAGGATCCGGGGCGCGGTCGCGGCCAGGTCGCCGTCGGCGGCGTCGACCAGCAGAGTCCGCGCCGGTGGTGGCGCGTCCGGTGCGGGACGTCGCAGCACCCACAGATGCAGCGGTACGCCGTGCGGCGCGGCCACCCCGGGGGGCAGGGCGATGACGGCGCGCAGGGCGCCGCGGCGCAGCAGTTCGGCGCGGATGCGTCGCCCGGCGCGGCGGCTGGCCACCGTGGGTGGCATCAGCAGTACGGCGTGCCCGCCGGTCCGCAGGTGGGCCAGGGCATGTTGGGCCCAGGCCAGTTCGGGTTCGGTACGCGGGGTGGTGCCGACGATCCAGCGCGGGTCGTGGCCGAGTTCCTCGTCGCCCCAGTTGGTGGCGCCGAAGGGTGGGTGGCAGAGCACGGCGTCGAAGCTGTGCCCGGCGAAGGCGTCGGCGCGCAGTGAGTCACCGATCTGCACTTCCCCGGGTACCTCGCGCAACGCCAGCCAGAGTCCGGCGAGTCGGGCCAGGTCCTCGTCGAGTTCCTGGCCGTAGGCGGTGGTGCAGCCGGCGCGGACGGCGGCGCGCAGCAGGGCCCCGGAGCCGGTGGTGGGGTCGAGGACGGTGCCGCCGCTGACCTGGGCCAGGGCGACCATCAGGTCGGCGAGGTCGTCGGGGGTGGCGAAGGTCCGGGTGGGACCGGGTGCGCTGAAGCGTTGCCACAGCTCGTCGAAGGCACCTTGGGGGCCGTGTTCGTCGGCTAGGGCGTCGAGGTCAGGCAGCAGTGGTTTCAGGTACGGCGCGAGGGCGCGGGGGCGTTGGCCGCGTTGTCGGGCCAGCAGGACGGCGCCGACGGCGGCCAGGGCGGCGGCCGGGGATTCACCGGCCGGGGCCAGGCGTCGCCAGAGCCGGTCGGCGGTGGACTGGTCGGCGAGTTTGCCCTGGTCGCGGAGCCACTGTTCGACCTGGATCAGGTCGAACTCGGGGCTGGCCGCCGTTCCGCCGACCGGGGCGGGGAAGTCGGGGTGCCGTTTGCGCCAGTTGCTGACGGCGGCTCGTCCCACCCCGGCTAGCCGGGCGATCTCGGCCGCCGTGATGGTCGGGTTCACCTGCACCTCCGTAGTGTGTCACGCCTGTCAACCATCATGCTTGTTGACACGGTTCACAGATGATGCTCTCATTGACATCGCCACACCGGAACCAGGAGGAAAACAATGCGCAAGACCACGCTGATCGCTCTGCTCGCCACCGCCCTGGTCGGGCTGGGTTGCGGTGCCGCCACCACCGAGGGGGCCGGTGACGCCAGCGGCGGCGACGGCGAGGGGAAGGCCGACAAGCCGGCCGCGAAGGCCGCGAAGGTGGCCAAGATCGGTGACCCGGCGCGCGACGGCAAGTTCGAGTTCACCGTCAAGTCGACCAAGTGCGGCGTACGCAAGGTCGGCAACGACCTGCTCGGCGCCACCGCCCAGGGTCAGTTCTGCCTGGTCACCCTCAAGGTCAAGAACATCGGCAAGGAGTCGCAGATGTTCGACGGCAGCAGCCAGAAGGCGTACTCGGCCGACGGGACGGAGTACTCCGCCGACGGGGCCGCCGGCCTGTACGCCAACGAGAACGCCGAGACCTTCCTCAACGACATCAACCCCGGCAACCAGGTCACCGGTGTGGTCGTCTTCGACATCCCCAAGAAGGTCAAGCTCACCAAGCTCGAACTGCACGACTCGCCGTTCTCCGGCGGCGTCACCGTCGCCCTCGACTGACCGGCCGGGCCGTCACCGGCCCCGGCGATCCGACCACCCCTGTTCTGCCCGTCCCGCACCGCATCGTCCTGCCCGCAGCATCGGAAGGAGCAACCGATGGAATCGCATCTGCTCGTCGTTCGTCAGCGTGGTGTCCGTGGAGGAGAGGGTGGCTGGGCCGGGCCCGGCTTGGCCCCGGGCCGGGCGGACGTCCACCGCCTCGATGGCTGAGCGGGGTACGCCGTGTCGAAGCAGCCTGATCCGCAGCCACCGAAGGAGTTCCCCGGCATCGGCGGGGACCAGCTCACGGCCCGCCGGTTCGTCGAGGAACGCCTCGCCGAACTGCCGCACCGGCCCGAGGACGCCGAAGTCCGATTACGCGGCCTGCTCGCGATCTACGAGGACCTGAACGCGCGGGGCCACCCGGAGCCGATGGTCCTGCTGGCCGGCGCCCTAGGAATCCCGGTGGAGGTCCTGATCCGCCACCTGCGAGCCGCCCAGCGCTGAGGGGCCGCACCGGCGGTCATCCGCAGAACCGAAGCTGCTTCGGCCGCCGTCCGATCGGGCGGCGGCCGAAGTTGCCAATCTCAAAGCAGCAGGCTGGCCAGGTGGCCGCCGGGTTGGATGTTGGGGGCCTGGAAGAAATAGGTGGTGGCGTTCCACGGCTCGGGGTGCGGGCCGGGCCAGGGAACCGGCCTCGGGATGCGGACCTGCCAGGCCAGGCTGTTGCCGCACCAGTCGCCGTGCAGGTGATCACCATGAACAGTGAGGGCGATCGGCCTTCCGGGTATGGCGACTCCGGCGTTGGTGACCGGGGTCGGCTCGTGCCAGGTTCCGTTGACATTGGAGGTGGCCCGGATGGCACCGTCCTCACCGGCGAACATGACGACGGCCAGGGAACTGGAGAACAGGCCCGTGGCGAGGTGGGCCCCGGGGGGTGCGGCCCCGACACCGGCGACGGCCACCGGTTGCCATGGGTCGGGTACCGGACCACCGGTAAGCCTGACCTGCCAGATCCGTCCGTCGGTGTCGGTGACGATCCCGGCCGCGTTGCCGACCACGGCGAGCCCGCCACCGGGTACGGCGAAGTTCGGTGGACTGGCCAGGGAGGTCATCCAGGTGCCGGCACTGTTCGGCCGGACCACCCGCACCGCCCCGTCGACGCCGACGAAGGCCACCCCGACGGTGGATCCGGGGATGGCGGCGACAACCGCACCGGGTGCGGCGACACCGGCCGCGGTGATCTGTCGGGGGCCGACCCGCGTACCGCCTCGGTATGACTTGTTGTAGATCGCCCCGTAGCGGCCGACGAAGAAGACCTCCGTACCGGCAGCGGTGACCGACGTCCCGGGCAGGGCCTGGCCGCCGGGTCCTTCGATGCTCGTCTGCCCGCCCGCGCCGGTCGAAGTGCTCCACATGACGAGAGCGCCACTCGCATTGATCGCGAACACCCGAGGGACGGTAGATCCGGACCCGAGCAGGGCAACAGCGGCTCCGGGCAGCGCGGCCGAGTCACGGTGCACCGCCACCGGCGCGCCCCAGGTCGACCTGTAGAGGGTCAAGTTCTTGCCGACGGTGTACGTCTCGACCTGGGCGTCGGCGTACGCCGGCCCGGTGGCGATCGGCGCGACCGTGAGGATCAGCGCGACGCCCACCGCGACCGCGAGACGCCGGCATCCGACGCGAACCTTGATCATGCGTGCTCCCTTCGAGCGACGAGACCGGTAGGGACAGGATCGCCGTCGGAGCACCGAATTCATAGGCGTCTATCAATTGGTGCGGACCCGGACGCCGCTGGCCCCCACATTCCCCCGCCGAACCCCTGACATCGCCTATTGTCGATCCGAGAAGTTCCACCCTGGCCGAACACCACCACCGGTCATCCCGGGTGTCGGGCCGTACACCGATCGAGGTGTCGGCCGACCCGGAGCGACCTCGGCCAGGTTCACGCACCACGAAGGGAGTGCCACATGTGTTACGGGTACGACGGCGATGCCGCGCTGCGACGATCCGGCCTGAACCGGCGGGGTCTGTTGCGCGGTTCGTTGGCGGTAGCCGCCGGTGTGGGGCTGGCCGCCTCCGGGATCGGTGCGACCGCCGCGACCGCCGGCCCCGGACACGGGCCCGGTCACGGGCATGAGCACGGGCCCGGTCACGGGCATGGACACGGACCCGGTCACGGGCCGGGGCAGCCGGGGCGGCGTCCGGTGCCGCCGGGGTTGATCAGCATCCAGCTGTGGACGGTGCGGGACGCGCTGAACGGCGCACCTGGCTACGACGCCACCCTCCGGCACCTGGCCCGTATCGGCTACCCCAGGGTGGAGCTGGCACTGGGCTACTTCGGTCGCAGCGCCGGTCAGCTACGCCGGTTCCTCGACAGCATCGGGATCAAGGCCAGCTCCAGCCACGACGGGATCAGCGCCGACCCCGCCGCGCTATGGCAGAAGATCCAGGACGCGGTCATCCTGGGCCAGAAGTACCTGGTGGTGCCCTACCTGTACTCCGAGAGCGCCGACGACTGGAAGCGCTGGGCGGAGCAGATGAACGTGGAGGCCGCGGCGGCGCGCAAGGCGGGCCTGCGGTACGGCTATCACAACCACGCCCACGAGTTCACCATCGACCTCGGTGGCGGACGTACTCCCTGGGACATCCTGACCACCGAGCTCGACCCGAAGCTGGTTCACCTGGAGATCGACATCTACTGGGCGGTCACCGGTGGCATCGAGTCCGGTGCCGGGGCGGCCGACCCGGAGGCCTTCACCCTGGAGGTGATCCGCTCCGCGCCCCAGCAGGTCCTCCAGTACCACGTGAAGGACCGGCACGCCGCCGACGGAGACATGGCCGACCTGGGCACCGGGATGATCGACTTCGCCCGGATCTTCCGGGGCCACCAGGTGCAGGAATACATCGTGGAGAACGACACCCCCGACGTGACGCCCCAGCAGACCGCCGAGGTCGGCTACCGCTACCTGCGCAACCTGCGGTACTGACCGTCCGTCGACGGGCACTGGGGCCGCCCGGTGCCCGTCGATGGCACGGCCGTAGCCCCTGACACAATCGCCGCCATGGAGGCTGCCGAACTGGTGCTGGTGCTGCGCTACCGCAAGGCGGTTACGTACGGCCTGCACGTCCTGCTCGGCGCGTTGGAGACCCACCAGACCTCGACCCGGTACGAGGTGCGGTTCGGTGACACCCCGGCGGCCACCGCCGCGCACATCCGGGACGCCGCAGCCACCGCCACCCGGGTACTGGTGCTGTGGTCGTTCTACTCCCCCGACGCCCACGCCCTGGCCCAGGAACTGGCCGAGATCCGGGCCCTGGCCGACGCCCCGAACGTCACCCACCTGGCCGGTGGGGTGCACGCCACCGCCGAGCCGGTGCAGACCCTGGACGCCGGGTGGGACATGGCGGCGGTCGGCGAGGGTGAGACCACCCTGCTGCACCTGGTGGACGCCGTCGGCGACCCGACCGGCATCACCGGGCTTGTGTACCGCGACCCCACCGGCGCCGTGGTGCGCACCGGGCGACCGCAACGGCGACCCCTCGACGACTTCCGGGGCTTCTCGCTGCGCTGGGACCGCTTCAACGCCCTGGAGATCACCCGGGGCTGCGTCTTCTCCTGCCGCTTCTGCCAGACCCCCTTCATGTTCTCCGCCAAGTTCCGGCACCGCAGCGTGTCGAACGTACGGTGGCACGTCGACCAGATGCGGGCCCGTGGGCTGCGGGACGTCCGGTTCATCACCCCTACGGCGTTGAGCTACGGCAGCCAGAACGAGGAACCGAACCTCGACGCCGTCGAGGAACTGCTGGCCACCTGCAAGGAGGGCATCGGCCCGAACGGGCGGGTGTTCTTCGGCTCCTTCCCCAGCGAGATCCGACCCGAGCACGTCAGCCGGGCCGCCCTGCGGCTGGTCAAGAAGTACTGCGCCAACAACAACATCATCGTCGGCGCCCAGTCCGGCTCCGACCGGGTCCTGGACGCCGCGAAACGCGGTCACGGGGTCGAGGAGGTCAAGCGGGCCGCCCGTCTCGGCATCGAGGAAGGCTTCCGGATCAACGTCGACATGATCTTCGGTATGCCCGGCGAGAGCGAACAGGACGTCGCCGACTCGCTGCGCCTGGCCGGTGAACTGGCCGAGGTCGGCGCCCGCATCCACGCCCACACCTTCATGCCGCTGCCCGGTACCCCCTGGCGCGACGCCCCACCCGGCGATGTCGACCCCGACACCATCCGCCAGGTCGACCGCCTCTCCCAACGCGGCGCGCTCTACGGCCACTGGCAGAAACAACGCGAACACGCCGCCCGGCTGGCCGCAGCCGCCGAGGCGTACCCCCGCCCCGGACGCAGCCGCACCATCCTGCCCCAGGTCCGGAGAAACGACGCACCGTAGCATCGGCCAGACGAGCGGCGCTTGATTGATGCGTCACCATGTGGTGACGCCCCCACCACCACCTCACCTGGTCCCAGAACCGTCCGGCGGAACCGCCGGACGTGCCCGCTCCCCGGGCGGGCATCGCATCCTCCATGTGAAGGAGCGCCATGAAACCGTCCCTCCGGGCCGCCCTGGCGGTGGTCGTACTCGCGGCCCCGCTGGCCCTGACCGCCCCCGCGCAGGCGGCCAACACCCTCACCATGCGCGGCGCGGATGTCTCCTCCCTGCAACGCAGCCTGGACCTCGGGGCCCGGTACTACGATGCCTCCGGCGCGCAGGCCGACCCGTACGACATCCTCGCCGCCAAGGGGGTCAACTACCTGCGGCTGCGGATCTGGAACAACCCGGTCAGCGGCTACAACAACAAGGCCAAGGTGCTCCAGCAGGCCAGGACGATCAAGGCCAAGGGCTTCAAGCTGCTGATCGACTTCCACTACTCGGACACCTGGGCCGACCCCGGGAAGCAGTATCCGCCCGCGGCCTGGGCCAACCACTCGTTGAGCCAGTTGCAGAACGACGTATACCACTACACCCACGAGGTGTGTACCGCCCTGAAGGCGCAGGGCACCACCCCGGACGCGGTGCAGATCGGCAACGAGATCAACGTGGGCATGTTGTGGCCGGCCGGGCGGGTGGTCAACAACAACTTCGCGCCGCTGGCGAGCCTGCTCAAGCAGGGCTACCGGGCCACCAAGGCCTGCAACAGCGGCACCCAGGTGTGGATCCACACCGCGAACGCGGACAGCATGGCCAATGCCCGCTGGTTCTACGACGGCATCCGGGCTCAGGGGGTGACCTGGGATGTCACCGCCCTGTCCTACTACTGCATGTGGCACGGCTCGCTGGCCAACCTGTACAACGTGATCGCCGACCTGCGGTCCCGTTACGGCAAGCCGGTGGTGCTCGCCGAGACCGCGTACCAGTTCACCAGCGCCAACGCCGACCATCAGGGCAACGCGATTCCCGGCACCGTGCTGTGTGACAACATCCCGGCCACCTGGGCCGGGCAGGCGCAACAGTTCACCTGGGTGCAGAACACCGTACGCAACGCCGGCGGGGTCGGGGTCTTCTACTGGGAACCCACCTGGTACGCCATCCGGGGCAACGGCTGGGACCCGGCCGACATCAACGGCACCGGCAACGGCTGGGACAACATGGCCGTCTTCAACTGGACCGGGCAGGTGAACCCGCACGTGGTCTGGAGTCCGTGACCCACCCCCGGGGCCCGGCGGGTGACACCGCCGGGCCCTCCTGGTAAGACGGCAGCGGCGCTCAGTTGGCGCCGAGGAGTTCGGTGATCTGGGTGTAGAAGGGGGCGGGGTCTCCCGACAGGGAGGACTTCACCATCGCGGTCCACTCGTCGACGATCACCTCGATCGAACCGGCCTCCAGGCCGTCCAGGGACAGCCGTGGCACCTCCCGGGCCTCGATCTTCGGTCCGTCGTAGCCGGCCGACATGGTCGTGTCGGCGGCACCGAGCAGGACCCCCTGGACCAGGGTGCCCTGCGGGGCGAGTTCCAGGCGTACCGCGTTTGTCATGTTCCACTCGGCGGCCTTGGCGGCCGAGTAGGAGCCGGTGCCCGGGGCGGCGAACCAGGACAGCGCGGACAGCACGTTAACGATCGCGCCCCCGCCGCCTGCGGCCAGCGCCGGGGTGAACTGCCGGATCACCTCGAGGGTGCCCCAGAAGTGGGTGTCCATCTCCCGGCGTACCTCGGTCAGGTCGCCGGTGACCAGCTGGGCGCCGGTGGCGATGCCGGCGTTGTTGACCAGGAGGGTGACATCGGTCGCGGTGGCCGCGGCCGTGGCGATGGAGTCGTGGTCGAGCAGGTCGAGTCGCAGCGGCACCACCCGGGGGTCGTCGAAGTCCAGGGTCTCCGGGCGACGGGCGGTGGCGTACACCTTGCTCGCCCCTCGCTCCAGCAGTTCGAGTACGAACTGGCGGCCGATGCCCCGGTTGGCGCCGGTGACTAGGGCGATCTGGTCGGCGATGTTCATCGGGATCACTGCTCCCTGCATGGGTCTTCTCCGATTTCGCTGGGCCGGGTCCGGCCCTGCGTCGACTACGGTAGGACTTGACGTTGACGTCAAGGGCAAGTCGAGAGGAGACCCAGATGCGCATCGGCGACCTGGCACGACGGGCGGGCGTCAGCACCCGAGCCCTGCGCTACTACGAGGAGCAGGGCCTGCTCACCTCGGAGCGCACCCTCAGTGGCCAGCGCGTCTACCCCGAATCGGCGGTGGAACGGGTCCGGCTGATCCAGCAGTTGTTCACCGCCGGCCTGCCCAGCCGGACCATCCTGCAACTGATGCCCTACGTGGACACCGGGCACGGGTCCCCCGAGGTCTTCGAGCTGATGGCCGCCGAACGCCAACGCATCACGACCGCCATCGCCGCCCTCACCGCCGCCCGCGACGCCCTCGACCACATGATCCACATCGCCAACCACCCGACCCCGGAACACTGCCCCGCCCTACGCGAACCCCCCTGGACGCCGTACCCCGCCGAGGCCGTGCCGCTCACCGCCTGACCTGGCACGACCAGAAGGGGTACGCCCCGTCAGCGTCAGCCACGCTCCGGAACTGGAATGCGCCCTTCGTCCGGCACCGGTAGCTCGCGCGTGGTCCGCAGCGGCGACAGCAGTGCGGGCAGAAATGCTGCGGTCATCCCGGCCGCGCCGATCCAGAGCACTGCCGGCGCGCCGAGCAGACTACCGAGCAGGCCACCGAGCAGGCCCGCGATCGGCATGCTGCCCCACTGGACGAAGCGGACGGTGGCGCTCATCCGGCCGAGCAGCCGGTCCGGGGTGACGTGCTGTTGCAGGCCGACCTGCGCGATCAGTCGGATCACGCCGCCCAGGGAGAGCAGGGCCAGACCGGCCACGGCGAGCCAGAGCAGCCAGCCGGGCCGAGCCGCCGGCAACAGGGCGGCGGCCGGCGCCGTACACAGCGGAGCCAGCCAGACGGTCGGGCCGGGACCGATCCGGGCGACCACCCGGCGGGCCAGCAGTGCCCCGGCGAACCCGCCGCAGGCCATCACGGACAGCACCAACCCGATGCCGAAGGACCCCAGACCCAGGTGCCGGGACAGGAACACCAGCAGCATCGTCTGGTAGGTGACGAGGAAGAGGCTGAAGATGCCGTCCGTGAACAGCGTCGGTCGCAGCAGCGGATGACCGAGCACGAACCGCAGCCCTTCCGCGACCTCACGCACCAGGTGCCGGTCGGCGGCAGCCGGTGGCTGCGGCTCCGGCGTACGGATGCGCAGCAGTCCCAGCGCGGACAGCAGCATTCCGGCGGAACTCGCCACCAAGGTCAGCGGCGCGCCCAGCCCGGCGACCAGCGGCCCGGCCAGGCCAGGGCCGCTGATACTCACGGCGGAACGGGCTGCGGCGATCTTCGCGTTGCCCTCGACGAGATGCTCACGGCCGACCAGCGCCGGCAGGTAGCTGGTGTAGCCGACCTCGAACAGCACCGTCAGGAGACCGTGGACAAGCGCGACCGCGAACAACAGCCAGATCGTCAGCGTGCCCGTCCACCAGGCCAGCGGCACGAGCAGCAACAGCGCCGCTCGCACCAGATCCGTATTGACCATGACCGGGCGCTTGCGCCAGCGGTCGATCCAGGCCCCGGCCGGCAGCCCTATCAGCAGCGATCCTGCCGTCGTCATCGCGGTCAGGACGCCGACCTCGAACTCGTTCGCGTCGAGCCAGACGATCGCCACCAGCGGCAGCGCGAGGAACACGAACCGGTCGGAGAGTTGTCCGGCCACGGTCGCACCGAAGAAGCGGCGGAAGTCAGGCTCGCGGAGCAGACCGAGACGAGGCGATCGAGACACGTCCCTCCCCTGTCATCTGGGGCATTGCCTCGGCTCGATCGCAACAGCCCCGACGCCAGATCCTATGCCTTATGTCGGGAGTGTTGAATCCCACGGAGATCCCAGGACGTCGATCGCCGTTGGCGTCGGCGGATCCGA
Organism: Micromonospora sp. DT229; assembly: GCF_049844505.1. Taxonomy (NCBI): domain Bacteria; kingdom Bacillati; phylum Actinomycetota; class Actinomycetes; order Micromonosporales; family Micromonosporaceae; genus Micromonospora; species Micromonospora sp. DT229. The sequence goes on from NZ_JBNCLD010000007.1 coordinate 351,307, forward strand.
CGATGCCCGGCAACCGACGCCCTGGATGTGGTCATCCGATCAGTAGCTGATCGTCTCCTCGTTGGCCGAGTCGGTCACGATCGCGATTCCGGCGCTGGTGCCGAGCAGTTCGGCACCGGCACGCAGGAGCCCGACGGCCTGCGGGTAGGACTTGATGCTGCCGGACGCCTTGACCTTGGTCCGGCCGGCGGCACGGTCCACCAGGTAGCCGATGCTGGTCGGGTTGGCGACTTCGATCGCGCCGCTGCTGGCGTTCTTCAGGTACGCGGCACCGGCCTCGATGGACAGTTCGATGGCGGTCTCCCGCTCCGCCTCGGTCAGCAGCGGCAGTTCCAGCATCACCTTGATCGGGACCCCGGAGGCCCGGACCACACCGGCGATGTCCTCGCGGAACTCGTCGTACATGCCGCTTTTCAGCCAGCCGATCTGGACGCCGATGTCGATCTGGTCGGCGCCGGCACGCACCAGGCTCTCCGCCTCGAAGGCCTTCCCGGCACTGGTGGTGACCCCGACGGTCGGGAAGTCTAGGGCGGAGGCGACCTGGACGCCGCTGCCGCGCAGCACCTCGGCGACCACCGGCACCCAGGATCCGGGCACCATCGCGGCGTTGAAGCCGTACTTCAGGGCCTCCTCGGCGTGCTCGATCATGCGGTCCCGGGTGGTGCCCACCTCGATCAGGGTGTGCTGGATGTACGGCGCCAGGGTGGCGGGAGTCAGGTCGGCCGGCAGGTTTGCGGGGGCGGAAGTCATTGCGGGGTCTCCTTCTGCGGACGTGCGGCACCCTGCGGTGGGCGGGTACGCCGACAACCGCACGGATGGGGTGGAACCGGGAGGGTGGAAGAGGGAAAGCCGGAGCGGCTGGTACGCCTGGTCGGGTCAGGACCAGTCGATCAGCACCTTGCCGATGTGCCCGGCGTCCGCCGCGGCCAGCGCTTCGGGGGCCCGCTGGGCGGGGAAGGGGTCGGTGATCAGGTGCTGGAGCGCGGGGAGACCGCGGGCGGCTCGCAGGACCGCCGGGAACTCGGGCTGGGTGAAGACCCAACTGCCGATGACCCGCAGTTCCTTGCGGATCACGTCGACCCCGGGGTCGATCTCCATGCTGTTGTTGGCGCCGAGCAGCACGACGGTGCCGTGTGGCCGGGCCAGCTTCATCACCTGGGTCTGCGCGGCCGGGTTGGCGGAGCACTCGAACACGACCTCGGGTCCACGCCCCTCGGTCACGGCCGCGACGACGGCGACCGGGTCCTGTCCGATCGGGTCGATGAGGGTGGCGGCCCCGAGGGTCTTGGCCAGGTCCCGCCGCCCCTCGATCGGGTCGACGGCGAACACCTCTGCTCCGGCGGCCGCCGCGAGGGCCACCACGCAGCAGCCCACCGGCCCGAGGCCGAACACGGCCACCCGGTCACCCACCGCTACCCCGGACTTGCGGAAGGCCGAGTAGGCGGTGCCGAAGTTGCAGGCGATCAGGGCCGCCATGGCGTCGCTGACGTCGGCGGGTACGGGCAGGACTCCGGTGGCCGGTGCGGTGAGGTATTCGGCGTCCGCTCCGCTGCGGTGGTTGCCCAGGGTGCGCCGGTCGGCGCAGAACATCGGCTCACCGCTGCGGCAGAAGGTGCAGTCGCCGCAGCCCGAGTGCTGGTAGACGATGACCCGGGTGCCTTCGGCCGGTCCGTCGCCACTGGCGGCGGCCCGGGCGATCACTCCCACCGCCTCGTGGCCGGGCACCGTGTGCAGCCGGTGGCCTAGTTCCTGCGTCGACTTGCGGTAGTGCGGCAGGTCGCTGCCGCACACCGCGGACACGGTCACTCGGACCAGCACCTCGTCGTGGGCCGGCACCGGGCGCGGCACCTGGCGTACGACCGATTGGCGGTCACCGGTCAGCATCAACGCCCGCATCGACTGTTCGTCGGCAGGGTGGGCTTCCATTCTCGTGTTCTCCTTGCTTGTGCTCGTCACGCCGCTGCCAGACCCGACAGGTCGAGGTACCGGCCGTACAGCGCGTCGTAGACAGGGGCGGTGGTGGGGTCGGGCCGGTGGCGTCGACCAGCGGTGAGCAGTGGGCCGGCGGCCTGCGGGAGGTTGTCGTACCGGCCGAGTCCCACCCAGGCCGACATGGCCGCGCCGCGCAGCGGGGCCGCCTGCGGATCACCCGCCGGCACCTCGACGGCCCGGCCGGTGACGTCGGCCAGGATCTGGCAGAACACGGCCGATCGGGCACCGCCGCCGATCGCGGTCAAGGTCGGACCGGCCAGGGCCGGTGGCAGGTGACGCAGCACGTCCCGGACCTGGAGGGCGATGCCCTCCATCGCGGCCCGGACGACGAAGCCCGCTCCGTGGGCGAAGTCCAGGCCGCTCATCCGGCCGCTCGCCGCCGTCCAGTGCGGGGTACCGACCCCCGCCATGGTCGGTGCGAACAGCAGGCCCCGCGCGCCGGGTTCGACCGCGTGAGCATCGGCCGACATGCGTTCGTACGCCGCCTCGTCGTCGCCGTAGCGCAGCAGGGTCCGCAGCCAGCGGAGCACCGATCCGCAGGCGGGGATGGTGCCCTCGACGGACACGTGGTCCTCGACGACGTGCGCGGCGCGGACGAAGCCCGCGACCTCGGGGGCGTCGCCGACGGCGGCCGGGAAGACCATCGTCGCCGAGGTGCCCAGGTTGACCGTCGCGGCACCGGCCCGCACACCACCGCCTCCGGCCGCCGAGCACTGCTGGTCGCCGCCGCCGACGTGCACGGGCAGCCGGCGGGGCAGGCCCGTGGTGTCGGCCACCTCGTCGAGAAGTCGACCGGCGACGTCGGTGGAGGCGCGCAGCGCGGGCAGCCGGTCCTCGTCGAGGTCGAAGGCGTCCAGCAGGTCCCTGCTCCAGCGTCCGTCGCTCAGGTCGAGCAGTCCGAACCAGGACGCGCAGCTGCGGTCGACCTGCGGCGGGCCGCCGGCCAGCCTGTGCAGCAGCCACTCCTGCACCCCGACGAAGTACGCGCAGTCCGCGTACGCCCGCGGGGTGTGGTTGCGCAGCCAGACCAGGGTGGCCAGGGCCGGCATGGTGCTCAGCGGCATGCCGGAGATCCGGCTGTAGGTCTGCGCGTCCACCGACCGGCCCATGGCCTCCAGTTCGCCGGCGCCGCGCTGGTCCATCCAGAGCACCAGCGGGGTGACCGGTCGCAGGTCCTTGTCGAGTCCGGCGACGGAGGCCCGCTGGGTGGCCAGGGTGAGCGCGACGATGCGATGCCCGGCCTGTGCGGCGAGGGCCTGGATGTCCCGGAGCAGCCGTACGGTCACCTCCCACATCGCCGGCAGGGACTGCTCGGCGTGGCCCGGGTGGGGGTGGTCTATGACCAGTTCGTGGCTGCGCTGAGCGTGTACCTCGCCCTGATCGTCGATCAGGGCGCAGCGGATGCCGGTGGTGCCGGCGTCCACGACGCAGACGAGGTCGGTCATCCCTTCACCGCCCCGAAGCTCATGCCGGTGACCAGCTGCTTCTGCGCGAGGAACAGCACGACGGCGACCGGGAGCACGGCCAGGGTTCCGGCGGCCATCATCGGGCCGACCGCGACCGACTGGAACTGCATGAACCCCAGCATCGCCACCGAGACGGTCTTCGCTTCGCCGCTGGCCAGCGTCAGGGCGAAGACGAACTCGTTCCAGGAGAAGATGAAGTTCAGTACGGCCGCGGCGGCCACCCCGTTGCGGACCATCGGCCAGGCCACGCTCAGGAACTTCCTGGTCTCGGAGCAGCCGTCCAGGTCGGCGGCCTCGAAGACCGCGGCCGGCAGGTCCGCGAAGAAGCTGCGCAGCAGGAAGAAGGTCACCGCCAGGTTGACCACGGTGTGCATCACGGTCAGCGCCCATACGGTGTCGATGCCGCCGAGTTCGCGGAACAGCACGAAGTACGGGATGACCACGACGACCGCCGGGAGCATCCGGGTGGACAGCACCCAGAACTCGAAGTCGGACCGGCCCTTGAACTGCATGCGGGCGCAGGCGTAGGCGGCCGGGGTGGCGGCGGCGATGGCGATCGCGGAGGACACCACCGCGACGAGCACCGACCGCCCGATCGCCCCCATGAACTCGGCGTCGCCGAACAGGTCGGCGAAGTTGAACACGTACAGCGGGGCCAGCCAGTCCGGCGCACCGCCGTGGATGTCGCTGGGGGCGGCGAAGCCGACCCGGAGCATGAAGGCGAACGGCAGGATCGACCAGAGGATGAGGGCCCAGATCGCCGCGGTCCGCAGCACCCGGCCTTTTCGAGACTCGTGCACTAGTGCTCCAACCGTTGCAGCGCGGGGGCGGCGAACCGTTTCCCGACGATGAACAGGACGACGAGCAGCAGCAGGCCCAGCGCGGAGGCCTCACCGATGTGCAGGTCGTTGAAGGCGGTCCGGTAGATGCGTACGACAAGGGTCTCGGTCGCCGCTCCCGGCCCTCCCCCGGTGATGATCCAGATGGAGTCGAAGGTGCGGACCGCGTCGATCGCCCGGATCGTGACGACGAAGGCCACCAGTGGTTTGAGCATCGGCAGCGCGATGCGGACCAGCCGTTGCAGGGCGCTGGCGCCGTCGAGGGCGGCGGCTTCGAAGGTCTCGTCCGGCAGGGATTTCAGGCCGGCGAGCATGACCAGGGTGATGAACGGCGCCCACTGCCAGATGTCGACCACCACGAGGGCGAGCACGGCCAGCATGGGTTCCGAGGTCCAGCCCGGTGTGGGTAGCCCGACGGCTGCCAGGGTGGCGTTGATCTGTCCGCCGTCCGGGTTGAGCATCAGCCGCCAGGACAGGTACGCCGCGACCGGGGTGGCGCCGAACGGCAACACGAGCAGGGCCAGGTAGAGGCGGCTGCCGCGCAGCGGTCGCCACAGCAGCGAGGCCGCGAGGGTACCCAGGAGGAACTCGGCGACCACGGCGACCAGGACCATGCCGACGGTGAGCAGCAGCGCCCGGAGCAGGCCCGGTTCCCCGATGGTGTTGGCGAAGTTGGTCAGCCCGGCGAAGCCCTGCTCGTCGGGGCGGGTCAGGTTGTTGTGCCGCAGCGAGTTGACCAGCACCGACACGAAGGGGTAGACCGTGAACGCCAGCAGCAGCACGGTCATCGGGGCGAGCATGCCGATGAGGAACAGTCTTCTGCTGCGCCTGTCGTCCGGTCGGGGCGTACCACCGGCGGTGCCCGGCGGTGCCGCCGGCGTGGAGCCGGCGGCCTGCCGCGACAGCACAGCTGTTCGGTCTGCGGACATCACAACCTCGTTCGGCGTGGACGACGCCGGCGGGTCAGGCCGGCGGGACGGGGACTCATCGGCCCGCTCGGGCCATCGCGGCAGCCGCGTCGGCCATGGCACGCTTCGGGTCCTTGCCGTCCACCAGCACCTTGATCAGTTCGAGGGAGAGGGCGTCGGCCTCGCTCGGGAAGGTGGGCCGGGCGTACGGGACCCGATCCGGCTGCACGGCCTGGAGGTTGGCGACGATCTCCTTCGACATGTCGCCGGGGTAGAAGGAGAGGAAGTCGTCGTTCGACCACACGGACTCGCGGGCCGAGGGGCTGCCCGACTCGGAGCTGACCGAGGTGGCGGTCTCCTTGCTCATCGCCCAGGCGTAGAAGAGGGCGGCCTGCTCCTTCTTGCGGGAGGCCTTGGGGATGCCGGCCATCCAGTACCAGTAGTTCGGGGCGGCCTTGGCGGCGGCGCTGCCGGGCCACCGGGACACGGCGATCTGGTCGGTGTGCTTGCTGCTGTTCTTGTCGAGCACGACCGACAGCAGGCCGCTGGCGTCGGTGTAGAGGGCCGACCGGCCCTCGTTGACCGTGCCGGTGGCCTCGAGCCAGCTCATGTTGGAGGCACCCTTGGGGCCGTACTTGCTGAGCAGTTGCTGCACGTACAGCTCGGTGGCGGCGACCGCCTCGGGGCTGTCGACCGTCGGGGTGTTGCCGTTGTAGAACTCCCCGCCCTGGGTGAGGAAGAAGTTCGTCCAGGTCCACACGATGTCCAGACCACGGCGGCCCCGGCCGGCGAAGGGGCGCTCCATGGCGGCGGAGAGTTTGGCGCTCGCGTCGACCAGGCTCTCCTGGGTGGGGAATCCGGTGATGCCGGCCTGGGCCGCGAGGTCCTTGCGGTAGATGACCACCCCGGCCTCGGCGGACAGCGGCAGGGCCATCAGCTCCCCGTTGAGGCTGCTGGCCTTACGGGCCGGCGCGAAGAAGTCGTTGGTGTCGAACCAGTCGGCGTCGACCAGACCACCGCCGCCGAAGTAGGTGTCCAGCGGCTCCAGCCACCCGGCGTTCATGTACTGCCCGGCCTGGAGGTTGCCCACCATCAGCGCGTCGTACGTGGTGGCGCCGGAGGAGAGGGCCACCAGGGCCTGCTGGTAGTAGCTGTCCTCGGACAGGGTGTTGGCCTTGATCTTCATCCCGGTCAGGGCCTCGAACTCGGAGAACCGCTTGCTGACCGCGGAGGTCCACCAGTGTTCGCAGAGCAGGAGGTTGAGGGTCTCGCCCTTGAAGCGGTCCCATTCCATGCCGGAGGCGCCGAGTGTCCGGCTGCCTGTCGTGGCGCTCGGGGTGCCTGTGTCGCCTTCGCGGGAGGCGCAGGCGCCGAGGGCCAGCGCGCCGGTGAAGCCCAGGGCGCCGGTCAGCAAACCCCGGCGGGACAACCTGAATGAAGCCTCGTTTCGCATGATGTCTCCTGTTGGCAGCACGCATCGACGGCGGTGGAGGACCACCGTCGGGGCGCGTGGGGGTGGGGGATGTGGTGCAGAGTGGGGGGCGGCGGGCGGATGCCTACCGTTTGATCCAGGAGGAGATCCGGACGCGGTCTCCGCGTACCCATACGTCGGAGTACTCGACGGCGTCTCCGTTGGACTGGTAGGAGATCTGTTCGAGGTAGAGGACGGGGATGCCCGGGCGCAGCGACATCGCGTCACTGACCTCGTCGCCGGGGAGGATTGCGGAGAAGGTACGCCGTACGGAGTCGACGGTCACGCCGTAGTCGTGTTCGAGCACTCCGAACAGCGACCGGTCCTGAAGGACCTGCGGGGACAGATCCGGGCACAGGACGGTGGGTAGGTAGTTGTCCAGCAGGTAGACCACCTCACCGGCGACCGATCGGGTACGTCGGATGGCCAGCACGCTGAGGTCGTCAGCGGGCAGACCGAGGTGGGCGGCGATGTGGCTGGGTGCCTGGATGACCCGGGCAGACAGCACCTGGGTCTGGTACTCCACGCCCTCCCGGTCCAGGCTCTGCGCCGTGGAGATCAGCTCCTGGGCGAACTCCTGCTCCAGCATCTGTCCGCGTACGAAGGTGCCCTTGCCACGGGTCTGCTTGAGCAGGCCGGCCTCGATCAGGGTCCGGATCGCCCGCCGGACGGTGCCCCGCGAGACGTTGAGCGCGCCCGCCAGCTCCGGCTCCGCCGGCAACTTCAGGTGCTCCGGCCACTCACCCGACTCGATGCGCTGCCGCATCAGCTGGGAGATCTGCTCGTGCAGGGCCTCGGCTTCAGCCGGCGAGACCTCTCGGGTGAGGGCCCTGATCGCCGCGGGGGTGAGTTCCTGAGCCGTGGCCACGCCGCTCCCATCGCTTGTTCACTGATGTCCGCGTTAGTCTGTAGACATCACTGAACATAGGGGGAGCCTCTGCGAGAGGTCAAGAGGCTGACCTCGGAAAACTTGGCTCGACGGCCTGCGGCCGGGCAGCGGCGTCGCTGCCGACGCCATCCGGGTCCGCACGCGGTCGGGCTGGATGACCAGCCGCTGCTCGGCAAAGATCAAGACTGCTGTATGAAGATGTACGGACGGGTGGCGGCCGGCAACGGCAGCGACCCCAACGACCGCCACTACAGCCGCAAGCTCGAAGCCGAGATCAAGCGGATGAGACCTGAAGACCTCGATCGTCTGCTACGCGACGAAGACGGTGACGACGACACCGAGGATGCCTGACCCTCGCTGACCCCTGGCCCGCCGCGCCGGCCGATGCCGGTCGGAGGCCGCCAGCAGGCCGAGTGCGGCGGGCGGGCCGCGTTCGATGGCGGAGATGTGCAGCGCTGCCCGGCCATCCCGTCCACGATCTGCTGCCAGCGGCGTAGCAGCAGCTCGGCCCGCCGACGGGTGGCTGGGTCCTCATGTGTCCCGACGGTCGTCAGGGCGCCTCAGGGGAAGCCCACGCCGACGTGCCGGACTACACGCTGATGCCGCGACACTCCACGGAGGTCACCGCGTACGCATCGGAGATCCGGAGTCCTCGGCCCCGCCGTCCGCGAGGTCGTACTGCAGTGCCCCCGAGGGACAGCGCCGCACCACTTCGGCCACGCGTTCGGCCTCGGCACCGTCGGGCCGGATCCACGGGCGCTGGCTCGTGTCGAAGACCTCCGGCAGGCCGCGGACGCATTCGGCGGCGTGCCGGCAGCGCTGGGCCTCGAAGGTGACGGTGATCGACGTGCCCTCGTACGCCTTCTTCTCGGTTCCGCTGCTCATACCGGCCTCCGTCGTCGCCGTGCTCGGCTGTTCAGTCGCTGACGGTGCTGCGGGCCTGGTAGACCAGGTCCTGGTACTCGGGGTGTCGGTCGATCCACCCCGCGATGAACGGGCAGGTGGCCAGGACCCGCAGGTTCGCGGTGCGGGCCTCGTCGAGGGCTATACGGGCCAGTGCTGCCCCGACTCCCCTGCCCTCGTACTTTGGCGACACCTCGGTGTGGACGAACGCGACGAGTTCCGCGGTACGGATGTACTGCGCGATGCCCGCGACCGTGGACTCTCCATCGACCCGGGCCTCGTACCGCTTGGCCTCAGGAACGTCCTTCACTACGACCATCACGTGTCCTCCATGCGTCTTCCGCGCGGACCTCGGTCCACACTGTTCGATGTAGTTGGTGCATCAGCTACTGCCATCAAGCCGGTGCGGTGGTCATGTCAGATGCCGTCTCCGGTGCCCCCGGCGAGGAGTTGCATCTCCCAGGCGAAGGCCACACCGCTGGCACCGCCGTGCTGCGCCTGGATCTCGGCGACGCCAGGCACGGTCTTCTCGCGCGCCCAGTCGCGCTGCCACTCGCCCAACACGGCCATCCAGGTGATCGGCACTACGCCCGCCTGGACCATGCGGCGCACCGCCATGTCGTGGGCCTCCTTCGAGACACCGCCCGAGGCGTCGGTGACCGCGAAGACCTCGAAGCCCTCGCCCGCTGCCTGCAGGGCCGGCATCGCCACACAGATCTCCGTCCAGAGGCCAGCGATGATCAGCTTCTTGCGTCCGGTCGCCTTGACAGCATCCACGACGCGTGGGTCCTGCCAGGTGTTGATGAAGGTCCTGTTGATCGGTTTCTGCTCCGGGAACACATCCTGCAGACCCTGGATGATAAGGCCGCCTCGCTCCTGCAACACGGTCGTCAGAATGGTCGGGACGTCGAACACCTTGGCAGCCTTGGCGAGTCCGACGACGTTGTTGACGACCATCGTCGGCTCGTGGCTGTTCAGGTTGGCGAACTGGAACGGCTGGTGGTCGATCAGCACGAGGACGCTGTCCTCGGGCGTCAGCAGGGCGTCGATACCGGCCTTGTTCTCCGTGCTCATGGGATATCCCCTTCTGGAGCTTCGCGTCCGTGCGCCCCTTCGGCGCGTCGCCATCTCGATTCGCGCGGTGAGCCAGGTACGGGGGCGACCGGATGACGAACCCATCGGATTGGTTGACGTGTCATCTACATTAGACTGCCAATAGTTGACACGTCAACCGCCCTCGTCGGGGTCGCCGGTTCGCCGACCGGTCCGGGTGACTGGAGACCTCGTCCGAGGGCGGCGGGGCCGGCCTGGGCGATGCCGTCGGCGGCGATTCGTAGCGCTTGCGGGGCGTTGTCCAGGACCTGGTTACGCTGCCTGCATGAACGCAACACCCCGCTGGCTCACCTCTGAGCAGCAGGCCGCCTGGGACAGTTTCATCCGCATGCAGGAGAAGCTCGTCGGACGACTCTCCCGCCGGGTCCAGGCTGACTCCGGCATGTCCGCCTCCGACTACCTGGTGCTCGCCAAACTGACCGAGACCGGCGGACGGATGCGCTTCATGGACCTGGTCAAGCTGTTGGAGTGGGAGAAGAGTCGCATGTCCCACCAGATCGCGCGGATGACGAAGCGCGGACTGGTGAACAAGGAGGAATGTCCCGAGGACGGGCGCGGCGCGTTCATCATCGCCACCTCAGCCGGCGTCACGGCGATCGAAGACGCCGCACCCCGGCATGTCGAGCACGTCCGCCGGCTGTTCATCGACGCCCTCACCCAGGATGAACTCGACACCTTCGCCAGGATCTCGAAACGCGTCCTCGCCCACATGGAAAAGCAGCCCGACTGACCGACAGGCCGACAGTCCCGGAGGGGGGAGCCGTCCGGGCCACCGTTCACAGCCAGTCGTGTTCGCGGGCGTAGCGCGCCGCTTCGTGGCGGGTCCAGGTCTGGGTCTTGCGCGCCTTCGCGACCCTCGCCTGCGCGATGACTGCCGCGTCGTCGACCGCGTACGGCGGGATGTTGCTGAAGTATCCCAGCTCACCGGTGAAGCCGCAGCTCACCGGCGCCGACCGCCCGACCCCCGGGGGTCCATGCCGATCAGGTCGTAGCTGTCTGACACGCTGCTCGGCAGACCCCACCCGACCAGGTCCGCCGGCATCGTCCAGACCCGTGCTGCCCGGACCTCCCGGGTTCAGCAGCAGGATGCCGCAGCGCTTGGCCGGCTTCGTACCGGCGATCCGCGACACCATGATGGGGTTTGCCAACGGGCTCCACCAACGGATCAACCGCTTCGGCGATTACCCCACTGGCGCGGGCTCTGGACCGAGCCCCGACCGCCGATCTGCTGGCCCTTTCCGAATGGTTGAGGCGAGGCGACCTTGCCCTTCGCGCGCCGGGCAGCCCGATTTGCGGGAACGGCAGGCTGGTCGGTCTCGGCCGTGGTTGAGGATTCGGCATCCGCCGCGTGGTCGTCCTGGACGGGCTCAGGCTCCGGCATCGGTATCTCCCTGGAATGGTGGGGCGCCCTGCGGACCATCGACAGCCGACGGACGCGGACTGCTCGACGCCGGTGTGGGCACCTTGACGATATCGCAACGCCGAGCCCGTCCGATCGACGGTCACTCAGCCTCGATCGGTTGCTCGCGTACTACCCGTCGTGGTGCCACGCGAACGGGAGCAGCTCATCCAGCAGACAAGGGCAGCCCGCGGGCGCGGCGCCCCGGCACCCATCGAGCCCAACGGTGCTGGTCGAGCAGCCCCGCCTGCCGGAAGTCCGGGGTGGTTGTCGTCCGACAGGTCGGATCCCTCACCCCTTCGGGTGGTCCGGTCGTGTCCCGAGTGGACGGGACGCCGGTCCCTGGTGTCTGGGTCCGCTCCACGAACAGACTCGCCCAGCGCCGTCCGGCCAGCCACCGACAGGAGTTCCACCATGCCGCAGAGGTGTGCCGTCGTCATGCCCGACAGCACCCGCCCACCGGGCCGGTGTCCCACCGCCGCCGGAGAGTCCACCGCGGACGTCCGGCCGCACCGCGCCGGTCGGTGCCACCCATGACCCGACCGGTACAGGCGATCCTCGTCCAGCACGCGGTCGCACTGCTGCGTCCCCTCACCGACGCGGCCGGCGACACCCAGGCCCGCGACCGGCTGCTGCACGGCATGGGCTGGGACCTCTCCGCCCTCACCGGCTTCGACCTCCCCGCGTTCGTCGACGCCCTGGTCCGCTGCCGGGACACCGTGGCCCGGGTCGCCGCCCGGATCGACGCGGGCCTCGACGACCTCGGCGACGCGGCGTGGTGTCTCACCGAGATCCGCACCGCCGTCACGGCCGTCGTGGACCTGTTCGACGGCTGGCGGCCCCCACCCGCCCCGGGTGCGCCGGGCCGACCCGCTCCCCCACACCAGGACGCCGACCCGTACCGGCTCTTCCTCACCGACCTGTTCAGCTACCTGCTCGACGCGCACCTGGCGCTGTACGCGCCGAACCTGCGGGTCGCCCTCGACGTGCTCGGTGTGCGCCGCCTGGTCACCGCCACGGCGCCCGTCACGATCGGCGGCAGACAGGCCCGGGACCGGCGGGAACGTCCCTTCTTCACGGTCGATCCGGTGGGCCGGCTGCTGGTCGACCCGGTGGGTGTGCTCCGGGACCGGCTGTTCGGACCCGAGGGCCCACCCACGCTGCCCACCGAGATCGCCGACGCTCTCGGCGAACCACTGGTTCGGTGGCTGACCGGCGTCGGCGTGCCTGCCTCGTACGGCACCCCGGGCGTCGACGCGGCCGAGTCCGGGCTCAGCCCGGCGCAGCGCGACGCCGCCCGGCGTCTGCTGCACCTGTCCTGGTCGGCGCCGGTCGGCGCACCCGACGAGACGGGCACCGACCCGGTCGGTGACCCGCTGGGCCAGACCACCCTGCACCTGGCCGCCGGACTGGCCCGGGACACCGCGCAGAACCCGCTCGACCCACCGCTGGCCCTCGTGCTCGCACCCCAGGGAACCCTCGACGCCACGGTCGAGTACGGCCAGTGGGCCCTGGAGAGTCGACTCACCGGCCTGGTCACCCCGGTCGTGGTCACCCGGGACGGCGCGCGGTTCCGGCCCGCCGACGGGTCCACCCCGCCCGCCGGGGCCGAGCTGACCGGCTCCATCGAGCTGCGGTACGCCGGCCCCAACCCCGGCGAGCCGGCCCTGCGCCTCGGTGCCCCGGACGCGACCCGACTGGAGGTCGACCAGCTTCGACTCACCGCGCAGGGCCGGCTCACCGCCACCGGACCCACCGGTGACCTCGTCCTCAGCCTGGACGGCGCCCGCCTGCTGATCGCACCAGGCGACGACGGGTTCCTCGCCGCGGTCCTGCCGCCCTACCCGATCCGGATCGATCTGGACGCCGGGTTGCGCTGGTCACCGGAGCACGGCCTGACCCTCACCGGCGGCGGTGGGCTGGAGCTGACCCTGCCGGTCGGTGCCAGCTTCGGCCCGCTGCGCGTGGAGCACGTCACCGCCGGGGTGCGGGCCGGCAGCACAGGGCTGCCCGGCGGCGGCGCCACCGGCCCCGTCGGGACCGCCGGGGCCGAGGTGCGGTTGACCACCGACCTCACGGTACGACTCGGGCCGGTCACCGCCTCGGCCACCGGTCTCGGGGTACGGGCTGCGCTGACCCCCGCCGACGGTGCCGGCAGCCTCGGCCCGATCGACGTGGACCTGGCGTTCCTGCGGCCGTCCGGGATCGGGATCGCGGTCGACGCCGGAATCGTCACCGGCGGCGGGTTCCTGCTCGCCCAGGACGACGGCCGGTACGGCGGCGTCGTCCAGCTCAGCTTCCTCGACCAGGCGCTGTCCGCGATCGGTCTGCTCGACACCCGGATGCCGGACGGCTCCCCCGGGTTCTCCCTGCTCGTCCTCATCTCGGTGCGGTTTCCCCCGGTCCAGCTCGGGTTCGGTTTCACGCTCACCGGGGTCGGCGGCCTGATCGGGGTCAACCGGGCGGTCCGGGCACAGGCGATGCGCGACGGGCTCGCCGACGGCGGGCTGGACGGCCTGCTCTTCCCGGCCGACCCGATCGGCAACGCCCCCCGCCTGATCCGGGACCTCGACCGGTTCTTCCCCAGCACCGTCGGCCAGCACGTGGTCGGGCCGACCGTCGAACTCACCTGGGGCGCGCAGGGACTGCTCACCGCCCGGCTGGGCCTCTTCATGCAGTTCCCGACGCCGGTGCGGGTGGTGCTCGCCGGTCAACTGAGGATCGCGCTGCCGCCCGGGCGCACCGAACCGGTGGCGCTGATCCAGGTGGATCTGGTGGGCACGCTCGACTTCGGCGAACGGACGTTGGCGATCGACGGGGTGCTGCGCGACTCCCGGCTGGCCGGGTTCACCCTCACCGGGCGGATGGCCGTCCGTGCCAACTGGGGAGACCGACCGTCTTTCCTGGTCTCGATCGGCGGGTTCCACCCGCGTTACCCGCAGCCGGACTCCGTGCCGGTGCTGTCCCGGCTGACCCTGTCGCTGGGCGACGGCAACCCCCGGCTGCGGCTGGCGTCGTACCTCGCGATCACCTCGAACACCGTCCAGTTCGGGGCCCGCCTCGACCTGTACGCCGGGATCTCGGTACCGCTCGTCGGGACCTTCGCCATCGCCGCGGTGCTCAGCTTCGACGCGCTGATCGTGCTCGAACCGCTCTCCTTCGCCATCGACATCTACGCGATGGTCGCGCTCACCTGGAACGGTGACCCGGTCCTCGCGGTGGAACTCGCCGGCAGCCTCACCGGGCCCCGCCCCTGGCGGGCGGTGGGACGGGCCAGTTTCACCTTCCTCGGCCGGCACTCCATCCGCTTCGACGTCACCGTCGGCAGACGCGCCGTCACCCCCCCGCCGCTGCGGGTGAACCTCGCGGACCGGGTCCGCGCGGCCCTGGCCGATCCGGCGAACTGGACGGCCGAACCCCCCACCGGGACCGGGCCGCTGGTCACCCTCGCCGAGTCGGCCATCGCCGGCACCGAGGTCCTGGTGCACCCGCTCGGGTCGCTGACGGTCCGGCAGAAGGTGGCCCCGCTGGAGGTGACCGTCGACCGGTACGGCACGGCGGCCCTCGCCGGAGACGTACGGCGGTTCACTCTCGGCGCCGTCACCCTCGACGGTGTCCCGGCCCGGTCGACGCCGGTCGACGACCTGTTCCCCCCGGCGGAGTACCTCGACCTGGACGACATGGAGAAGCTCTCCGCGCCCTCGTTCGAGCGGTGGCCTTCCGGCTTCCGCGTCGACGACTCGGCGCTGACCCTGCCCCCGGAGCCGGCCTGGCGCCTGGTCGCCGCCCGGACCGAGGACGAGGTGGTGACCCGTACGCCCGACGGCGGCAGCACCGGGCAGCCCGTGACCCGGCCGATCCCGGACAACCGGATGAAGGTGCAGGCCGGGGCCGGCGCGGCGGCGGTCAACGGGGCCGGCGCGCAGGGTGCCCGAGCGTTCGCCGGACCCGCCTCCGACATCAGCCTGGCCGAGCCGCTGTACGCGGTGGTCACCGCCACCCCGCCCACCGACGGCGCGCTGGCGGTGCTCACCCCGGCCCGACCACCGGCCCGGTTCGCCGAGGCCCGGGAGGCGCTCGCCGCCCAGGGGGCCGGCGGGGTCCGCAAGCTCATCGAAAACGACGACGTCCCCCGGGAGTGACCGTGTCCTCGACCTACCATTTCCTGCCCTGGGCCAGGGAGGGCCTGGCCAGCCGGCTCCGCGCGCCGGGCCCCCGTGAGGACCCGCGCCGCGGCCACGTCACCGTCACCGCGACCCTGAACGATAAGTCCCTCGGCGAGATCGCCGTCGCCACCCTCGGCCCCGGCGACGTGACGGGGCTCGCCCCGCACCAGGTGCTCCGTACCGACCCGCCGCCCGACACCCTCGGCTTCGAGCCGGACCACTACCCGACCCTGGACCTCGACTCGCCGACCCTGCCCTGGCTGTTCACCCCGCTGACCCCGGCCGGCGACCGGCTTCCGCCGTGGCTCTGCCTGGTGGCGGTTCGCCAACAGCCCGGGGTCCGGCTGCGCACGGACGGGGTGCGCAACACCACCGTGCTGGAGATCCGCACGCCCGCCGACGCCCGGCGGGAACTGCCCGACCTCACCCACTCCTGGGCCTGGGCGCACGTGCAACTGGTCGGTGCCCTCGCCACCGGTGAGTCCGCCGCGCAGGTGCTGCGCCGGGCGCCGGAGCGGACCGTCTCCCGGCTGATCTGCCCCACCCCGCTGCGACCCGACGCCCGCTACCACGCCTGCCTCGTGCCGACCTTCGCCATCGGCCGGGCGGCCGGGCTGAACCTGCCACTGCCCGAGGGGACCGGACCGGCCTGGCACGCCACCGACCAGGAGGTGACCCTGCCGGTCTACCACCACTGGGAGTTCAGCACCGGCGTCGGCCACAGCTTCGCCGACCTGGTCCGGGCGCTGCGGTTCCGATCGGCTCCCGAGGGTGTCGGCCGGCGCCCCTTCGACCTGGCCGGCAGCGGGCTCACCGCCCCGACCGGGGCGGCGCCGCTGCCCCCGTTCGACGGCGCGCTGGTACGCCCCGGCAGCGGCCACACCACCCCACCGGACTGGGTACGCAAGGCCCTCGCCCCGCTCGTCGGCACCAGGTCGGGCAGCGCCGCTCCCCTGTACGGCGGCGAGCAGGTCGGCCGGCGGACGGTATCGGTCGGCGACACCGGCTGGCTGGCCGAGCTGAACCTCGACCCCCGGTACCGGGGCGTCGCGGGGCTGGCCGCCGCGGTCGTCCGGGACCGTCAGGAGGACCTGGTCGCGGCGGCCTGGCAGCAGGCCGGCGACGTCCGGCCGGTCAACCGGCTGCTGGCCACCAGCGACGTGGCGAACACCGTCAACGGCAGTCTGCACGCCCGCCGGCTCACCGGCCTGCCGGACGACGGACTGACCCTGACCCAACTGGCGGCGCCGCTGGGACGCACCGCCGGGGCACCGCTGGTGACCACGACCGCGTACCGGCGGGTCACCCGGCGGCGCGGCCCCATCGCCCGACGGGTCGCCGCACCGGCCCCGGTCACCGTCGCGCCGGCCGACGTGGCAGCGCTGACCCGCGCCCTCGATCCGGCCCGGACCGTCAAGCAGCGGGTGTCCAGCCGGCTCAACGGGGCCACCGGCGCCGACCAGCCGGACCGGATCCGGGTGGCACCGACCTTCCCGACCCCGATGGTCGGCGAACTGGCCCGGCTCGCGCCGCAGTTCCTGCTGCCCGGCGCAGACCGGATCCCGCCGGACAGCGTGGTCGCGTTGGAGACCAACCCCCGTTTCGTCGCCGCCTTCCTCGCCGGGCTGACCACCGAACTCGCCAGCGAGCTGCGGTGGCGGGACTTTCCCCTGGCCGAACGGACCACCCTGTTCCGGCACTTCTGGGACCAGCGCGGCCAGGGCGGCGACGGCGCCGCCGACGTGCCGCCGATCGAGCAGTGGCCGGCCGACCGGCGGCTCGACCAGGTGGTCACCGGCGACGCCGCCCGTCTGGTCCTGGCGGTCCGTGGTGAACTGCTGCGCCGTCACCCGCGTACGGCCGTCTACGCGGTCCGCGCCGCCTCACGGACCGCCCCGGCGGACGAGGCCGGCACCGGCAACGTGGCGTACCCGATCTTCGGCGGCACCCTCGGCGCGGACCTGCGCTACTTCGGCTTCGACCTGACCGAGGAGCAGGCGACCGGGCGGACCGACCCGCCGGGCTGGTTCTTCGTCTTCGCCGAGCAACCCACCGAGACCCGGTTCGGCCCGCCCCCCACCGGCGACCCCCTCGCCGGCACCGGGGTGACCGCCGCCGAGGTCGCCCGCCGCACCCTGCGGCTGCCGCTGCGGGTGCTGATCCACGCCGCCGACCTGCTCACCGCCGACTGAGGCCGGAGAACGAGACACCATGCCCGACATCACCGCCGTGCCCACCGGCACGCCGATCGCCCTGCTGCCGTACCGGATCGAGACCCGGTACCTACCCCGGTCCGGCGGCCAGCCCGGCGCCGACCTGCTGGTCCGGGTCTACCCCGACCAGATCCACTTCGACTCCCACGAGCCGGGGCTGACCCCGGTCGAGGCGCAGGCCCGCGAGGAGTTCCTCGCCGCCGGTGGGCACGGTCCCGACCCGGACGCGCCCGACGTGGTCTCCGCGTGGGCCCGGCTCGTCGAACAGTTCGGCGAGACCCGCGCCGCCTGGCTCGCCCGGCGACTCACCGACGGGGAGCCCCTGGGCGACCGTCCGGCCATGTGGTCGCAGCCGGTGCGCGCCCGCGCCCTGCCGGACCGCTTCGTGGTGCTCGGGTACCGCGCCGGCCAGGTGGTGTTCCAGCGTGAGACCGCACCGGTCCCCCGTGACCTCGCGGTCAGCCCGCCGCCGGGCGAGGCCGTCACGCCCGCGCCGCCGCCGGCACCGGATGCCTCCGGGCACCGGCCGGACCCCCTCGACGTGCCGCCGGGCATGGCCTGGATGATCGACCCCGCCGAGGGCGAGGCGAACGGCATGCTGCTGCGGGTTCCGCTCGGCCCCACCCAACTGGTCCTGGACCGGCTCGTCGTACTCGGGGTCCGGGTCGAGGCCCGCCCGGGTGACCCCGGCGGCACCGCCGGGGTGCGCGGCGCCGCCGACCTCGCCGCGCTGCTCACCTCGCACCGCTACACCGACGGACTCGCCCTGGTCGCCCAGGGCACCCCGACGAACAACACCGAACGCGGCCCCTCCGGCCTCGACGAGGCGGGTCTGGCCGCCGACACCAGCCGCCGGGAACTCTTCCCCGAGGCCGCCGACGACGGCTCCGACGGGGCCCGGCTGGCCGCCGCGCTCGGCGTACCCCGCAAGGTGTTCGGCAGGGTCGAGGGGGCCGAGGGGCGGGAGTCGCGCGACGCGCAGGCGATGAACGCCGCCCTCTGGCCCGCCACCTGGGGGTACCTGCTGGAACGGTTCCTGACCACCGTCGGTCCCACCCGGCTGGAGCCGTACCGGCGGCACTTCGTGGACTGGGTCCGGGCCCGGGGCCCCCTGGCCACGCTGCGGATCGGCAACCAGCCCTACGGCGTACTCCCGGTCGTCTCCCTGGACCGCTACCAGGCCGACCCGGCCGACCCGACCGGTGCCCGGGTGGCCGACCTCGTCCGCCGCCTCCGCCCGACCTGGCTGACCGCCCTCACCACCAGCCGACCGGAGACGAAGCCGGTGCTGGAGATCCTCAAGCGCCGCCCGGTCTCCGACGGGTACGCCATGCGGGGTGTCTTCGGCGCGCACGAGTGGCTCGACCGGGCCCTCGGCTTCGAGGGGGGACCGGAAAGGCTCGACCGGTCCCAACTGGCCGGGCGGATCGTCGTCGCCCAGCTCATGCACCAGCGGATCAGCGCGGCGTTGGGGGTGCCGCCCTTCACGGCGTTCGACGCCGTGAAGGCGTTCACCGGCGCGACCCTCCACGACGGGCACCTGCCGACGGTCGCGGCCGACCTGACGGCGCCGACCGTGCCGTGGCTCGCCGCCCTGCGGGCCCGGATGCTGGCCACCCTGCCCGCCGACGTCGAGGCCGGTGGCTGGCCGGGCAAGCCGGCCGACTCGGTGCTGTACCTGCTGCTGCGGCACGCGGCCCGGCTGGTCGCCACCGGTCCGGCCCCGGACGTGCGGGACTACCCGGCCCGGGGCCACTTCGGCGACCCCGCCGCCGAACCGCCGCCGCTGAACCGGTACGAGGAACTGCTGGCCGCCCTCGACGACCTGGCCACCCGGCCCGCCCGGGTGGTCGACCTGGCCACCTGGGAGTCCCTGGACCTGGCCGGGTTCCGGCTCGACGCCTGGGCCACCTCGGTGGCCACCCGGCGGCTCGCCCGGCTGCGCGCCGACCCGCAGGCCGGGCTCGCCCTCGGCGGGTACGGCTTCGTCGAGAACCTGACCCCCGGCAGCCAGGACCTCGCCGTACCGGCCGACCAGATCCCGCCGGGTGAGGCGCCCGGCCTGCTGCGCCGCGCCAGCGACGCCGGCTACCTGCACGCGCCGAGCGTGGCCCAGGCGGCGACCGCCGCCGTGCTGCGGGCCGGTCACCTCAACCACGCCGAGGAGGCCGACGCCACCGGGACCAGCCCCTTCGCCCTCGACCTCTCCTCCCGCCGGGTCCGGCTCGGCACCGCCGTCATCGAGGGGCTGCGCCAGGGGCAGACCCTGGCGGCGCTGATCGGGTACCGCATCGAGCGGGCCCTGCACGACACCGGGCAGGCGGCGGGCATCCCCGCGCTGCGTCGGGCGGTCGCCGCGCTGGCCGGTCAGACCGGTGAGCAGGAGGTGGTCGACGGGGTCGCGCTGCTCACCGCACACACCGCCGGGCAGCTCAGCTGGGGGGTCGGCGGGCTGCCCCCGCTGGCCGCTGTCCGACCGGCGATCGAGGTGGCCCGGGAAGCCCTCGACGCGGTCGGTGACCTCTCCGTCGCCGAAGGGCTGCACCACACGTTGCAGGGCAACTACCAGCGGGCCAGCGCGGCGCTGGCGATCGGCAAGGTCGACGGGGTCGCCCCGCCGGAGCTGGAGGTCGTCCGTACCCCCCGCACCGGCGCCGGGATCACCCACCGGCTCCTGCTGATGCTGGACGCGCCCCCGCCCGGCGCCGGGTCGGGCGGGTGGCAGACCGGTCCCCGGGAGACCGCCGAGCCCGCCCTCGCCGCCTGGGTGGCGGCGGTGCTGGGCCCCGCCGAGCGGGTGGTCGCCGACCTCACCTTCGTCGACCCGGCGACCGGCGCGGCCCTGGCCCCGACCCGCCGGGTCACCCTCGACGACGCGCTGCCGTACCCGCTGGACCTGCTCGGGTACGCCGACGACCTGGCCGGGATCGAGAGCCGGCTCGCCTGGCACCACCTGGACCCGGCGCGCCGCCCGACCGGCGTCGGACCGGACGCCGCCGTGCGGCTCCTGCCGGACCCGGCCGGTCCGCTCAGCGTCGGCCAGGTCTACCTCACCGACCTGCTGGAGGTGGTGCGCTCGATCGCGGCGGTGCTCTCCACCGCCCGTCCGCTGACCCGCCCCGACCTGGCCGCCGGTGGCACGGCGGGCGACGAGGACGAGCCCGACGGGGTGCTCCTGGACGAGTTGCGGCAGCGGGCGATGGTGGCCCACCTGGGCCTGACCACCCTGCGGGCGGCGCTGCGCGACGCCGTCGGGGACGCCGAGGACCACGGGCACCCCGAGGGCGTCGCCGACCTGAGCACGGCGGCGGCGCACCTGCTCACCGCCACCGCCTTCGGGGTGCCGAACGTGGTGCCGGTGGCCCGGCACATCCTCGACGCCACCGGAGCGGACGGGGGGCCCGCGACCGAGGTGACCGCCACCGCCGTGGCCACCCTCACCACCCAGGTCCTCGCCGGCTACGCCGAGGTGCGGCGCCGCAGCATGGCGGCGGACGAGATCGCGGCGCGGGCCAGCCGGGCACCGGACTGGATCGACCTGCTCCGGGCCGTCTTCGGGCCGGGTTTCCTGGTGGTACCCCGGTTCACCCCGGCCGACCCGGGCCAGCTCGCCCGCGCGTTCGCCGGCACCTCGATCAGCGGCGCGCCGGCCGGTCAGGAGCCGCTGGCCTGGTTCGCCCGGACGGCCCGGATCCGGCCGGCGGTCGCGGCGGTCGAGACGGCCTGCCGGTTCGGTCAGGCGCTGGCGACCGGGTGGGGTCTGGATTTGAGGATCGGTCAGGTGCCCGCGCCGGCCGCCGGGGAACCGGCCCGGCGCTGGGTCGGTCTGCCGCCGCTGGACCCGGCCGGCACGGTGCCGACCGGGGTGACCTCGCTCGTCGCGGTCGGTGCCGGCCCGGCCGCCACCGGCTCGCTGGCCGGGCTGCTGCTCGACGAGTGGGGCGAGGTGGTGCCGGCCCGTCGGGAGACGACGGCGGTCGCGTACCACTACGACGCGCCCGGGGCGCAGGCACCGCAGGCCGTGCTGCTGGCGGTATCGCCCCGGCCGACCGGCGGCAGCTGGACCCTCGACGACCTGGCCGCGACCGTCAACGAGACCATCGACCTGGTCAAGCTCCGGTCCGTGGACCGGACCGACCTCCTCCCCGAGCACCTGCTCAGCTCGCTGGCGTACCTGCCGCTGTGGCCGACTACCGCCCCCGGTGCGGTGGAGGTGAGCCGGCTCGCGTCGGTGCCGGCGACCTTCGGGATGCCGGAGGTCGCCGGGCAGCCCCGGATCAACTCCGTCGTCCTGATGGGGACGCAGACAGCGGTCACCGGAGTCCGGCAGGGGCGCACCGTGCAGGTCAGGGTCACCGGCGAGAACCTGCACATCCCGCAGGAGACCAGCACGTGGAGCGTCGACAAGCCCGGGCTAGGGCTCGGGGTGCTCACCCAGTCGTCGGACAAGACCGATCTGGAGCTGAGCGCGGCCGGCACCGGCACCGACTACCCCGCGCTCGGCAAGTACGAACTGCGGCTGGTCACCCGGGGTGGCGTCGCCGCCTGGTCCGTCCACGTCACCCCCCGGGTCACCATCACCGCCGTCACCCCAGCCGTAGTGCGCCAGGACCAGTCCAACGCCACGGTGGTGCTCGAGGTCTACGGCCACCAGCTGCCGACGGGGGCGGCTGCGTTGAACGAAACACAGATCACCTTCTGGGTGCCCGGACTCGACCTGCCCGTGACCGGGGTGGCACTGACCACCGTGCCGGGCAAGTTGGCGGTGACCCTGCGGGTACCCGGTCGGCCGAGACCGCCGGTCGAGTACGACGACCTCGGCAAACCGATCATCCCGACCAAGCGCTGGACGCCGGTGCCCGCGACCCTGGCCGTGCGGGGGACGTGGGAGCACGTCGAGGAGAAACACGAACTCGCCGGGGCCTTCACGTACGAGGTCATGTTCTGGAACAGCACCGACGTGTGAGCTGGGAGAAGTCATGAGCATGCAGAACGGTTGGGCCCGGCTGGAGCCGACGGTCCGGGAACGGACCGGGGAGGAGGGCCTACAGGCGGGCATCGCCGATCCCCTGTGGCTGCTGACCCGGCAGTGGCAGCTCGGCGAGTTCGCCGGTACGGACGCCGGTACCCCGGTCTGGGCCCGGTTGCGCGGCACGGTAACCGGGCTGACCCGGCTACGTCCCGGGCCACCCCCCAGCGGCCCGGACGGTGCCACGGGACTGCGGTACGACGTCGGTACCGTGCCCCTGGAGGCCCTGGTCGAGTCGGAACCGGCGGTGGTCGGCACCGAGGGCACCCGGGACCTGGCCCTGCGGGCCGGTGGGTACTTCCTGACCCTGCTGGCCGAGGAGCGGAAGGCCGCCGGGCTGTCCGCCGAGAGCCAGGCCGGCTACCTCGCCGGGCTGCTGGCCACGCATCCCGCCCCCACCGAGGGCCTGCCGGCCGGGGAGCGGCTGTTGGCGGCCCGGGTGCCGGACGGGGTGGCGCTCTTCGCCGCCCTCGACTCGGGGCTGCGCCCGCCCGGCAAGATCCGTCCGAGGCTGCCCGCGCAGCCACCCCTGGCAGGCGCGATCGAGCGGCCCATCCGGGCCGCGGCGCTGCGCTTCCTCGCCTGGTACGACGGGGTGACCGGGCGGGCCCTGCCGGAGCTGCCCACCTGGTCGCCGCAGCGGCTGGAGTACCAGGTGTCGCTGGCCGCCCCCGCCGTCGGCGGCGAACCGGAGTTCGTCCTCACCACCGACGAGTACGGCTCCGGCAGCCTGGACTGGTACGCCTTCGACCACGTGCCCGGGTGAACGGACCCGCAGGAGCAGCCCGGCGTCGGCGTAGCGCTGCCGTAACCGCTCCAGCGCCGGCCGCAACGCCCCGTCGTCGAGCAACGGGGGCAACAGGTCCCGGGCGTTGTCGCGCACCGCCGCCGTCTGCCGGTCGACCTCGACGACCAGCCGTTCCAGCAGGTCGTCGGCCGCCGCGACCGCCGGCAGGTGCCGGTGCGGACGGAGCATGTTGCGTCCGGCGGCGAGCCCCAGCGACACCCCGCTCAGCACCGGACCCAGGTCGTCGTGCAGGTCCCGACGCAGCTTGCGGCGCTCCTCGTCGCGCCCCCTGGCCAGTTGCAGCCGCGACCGCTCCAGGGCCTGCTGGGCGACCGCCAGTTCGGCGAGCGCGGCCAGCACCGGGGCCAGGTCGGCCAGGACCGAAGCCGCCCTGCCGGCCACCCGCCCCCCGGTACGTGGCCACGCCCGCAGCACCCCCACCAGCCGGTCGCCGGTGACCAGGCGGACCGTCAGCGGCGGCACCCTGCCCGACGTCCTCGACCCGCGAGCCGGGCCCGGCCCGGTGGCCGGCGCGGACGGGATCGGCCCGGTGGCCGGCACGGCCGGTCCGGGTCCGGTGGACGGCGGGAAGGGGGACGCAGCGCTCGGCCACTGCGCGGGAACCCATCCACCCGGGTCCCCGGTCACCGTGATCGTCACGGTCGCCAGCCCCAACGAGTCCGCGATCCCGTCGGCCACCGCGTCGAGCATCTGCATCCCCCCGTCGGCATCACGCAGCCGGTCGGCGACCTGGCGGATCAGCGGTTGCCCGCCGTCACCGTGCACCAGCCGGTCCACCCGGCGCTGCACCCACTGGCGAACCGGGTGGAACACCGCCGCCAACGCTGCGGTCGTCAGCACCTCGGGCAGCACCGAGGTGGCCGGCAGCAGCGTGCCGAGCGCCACCACCCCGAGGGCGTACCCGCCGATCAGCAGACCGGTGGTCAGCGCCCACACCAGGGTCCGCCGGACGGTGTGCGCCAGCCCCCACAGTCGCTGGCGCAGCACCAGCACCAGCACCGACGCCGGGAGGAACGCCTGCGCGGCGAGCATCAGCAGCGGCGCGACCGGAACCCCGCGCGGCAGGACCGGGTCGAGGGTGGACCCCAGCAGGGCCAGCGCGTGCAGCAGGGTGCCGACGGCCAGCCACCCCAGGCCGTGCCGCTGCCACGGGGGAAGGGCACGGCGACGGGCCAGCACCCCGGCGGTGGCGGCGAACCCGAGCACCGCGAGAACGGCCGGCAGCTCGGGCCCGAGCGTCACCGTGTCGCGGACCGGCCCGATGAGCTGGTCCGGTAGCCACCCATACCGCACGGTCGACAGGAACACCTGCGCCGCGACGGCGGCTCCCACGGCGATCCGGACCGACCGACCCACCGGTCGCACCGGGAGCAGCCACGGCAGCACCACGACCAGGGCCGACCAGGCCGGTACGACCACGGCCCCGGCGGGGGGTGTCTCCGGTGCCCAGAGGTACGGCCAGCGGTGGGCCGAGGTCGCCCACCCGGCGGCCGCCGCTGAGGCCGCGGCACCCACCCCGACCAGCGCGGCGAGCCCGGCCGCCGGGTGCGACCGGCGCAGCAGGGTCAGCCAGGCCACCAGCCCGAACCCGGCGCCGACGGTCAGGTCGACCAGCCACCAGAGCAGGTCCGGCCGCCCGGGGGGTGCGGCTACCGTCCCGGCGACCGCCGCGCCGAGGGTGAGCCCGCCGGTGACGGCGAGCACCAGCCACGCCACGACCGGGCGGCCCCGATCGGGGTCGGCCATCGCCATCGCGTCCTCCACAGCCGGGCCGCCGGCCGGGTCCGGTCCGGATCCGGTCGGGTGGGCCACGCCGCACGCATCATGCCTCACCCGTCCGCCCTCCCGGCATCGACGACCCACCGTTGCGACACCACCGCGCCCATCCGGTCCCACCGCCGCCATGGAGCCCCGGTCGGCCCGGCCGGGGTGCGGGTCAGTAGGTCACTCGGACACCCATCTGTCGCCACGTCAGCGGGCCGACCACACCGTCCACGGTGATCCCACGGATTCCCTGGTACCACCGCACGCCCGATTCGGTCTTCGCGTCGAACGAACCGGTCGCCGGTCCACACCGCCGCTCGCCGACGAACCGCTGCACGAAGGCCACGTCCTCGCCGATGCTGCCCCGACGTACGGTCCGCGAACCGGGCCGGCGACCGGTCGAGGGCGGGGCGGGTGCGGTCGCCGCCCGCAGTGCGGCGAGGGTCTGGGCGCCGACCACACCGTCGACGGTGAGCCGCTGCGCCTTCTGGAAGTCGCGGACCCAGGTCTCGGTCCGGGGTCCGAAGTCACCGTCGACGGCGAGGTCGCCGCCGAGCCGACCCGCGATGGTCTGTAGTTCCCGCACGTCGCTGCCGGTACTGCCGCGGCGCAGCACCCGGTCGCCGAGTTTCGGGACGACCGCGTCGGCGATCCCCCAGCTCCGGGTGCTGGCCTCCAACGCCCGGTCGTGGCTGACACTGACGTGCAGATGCCGGTCGTGGGGGTTGCTGCCGGTGTACCGGGCGGCGGCGAAGTTGCGGGTCCGGCTCCAGATGGTCCGGTCGAAGATGACGTACTGGGTCGAGGGGTGGACGATGCACCGGCGGACCACCAGCATCGGGTCGATGCCGTCCCGGTCGATGTCCAGGGCGTTGACCGACCCGTTGTCCGCGTCGGGGTTGTGGTCGGACCGGGTGCCCTGGTGCGCGGCGTCACCGATCCAGCCGTCCGAGGTCCGGTCCCGGTTCGGCCAACGCCGGTCCACCTCGTCCCGCAGAATCCTGAGCGTCGGCGCGAGGTGGTACGCCGCCCGCAACCCCGCCGGGTCCTCCGCGGCGGGCTCGGGCTCCGCCTGGTCCTCGCGGTCGAAGAGGTCGAAGTCGACCGCCTCCCCGATCTGGCTTTCCGGGTCCTCGTCCTCCAGCAGCGTGCCCGCGACGGGTTCGTGATGTGCGCTCTCCACCGGTTCCTCCTGTCGGCTCCGGCTGGCGAGTCTCTGCGGGCCACAGACCCAGGCACCAGGGACGACTGTCCCAGGCGACCGGGACGGGGTCGGCGCAGTGGCGTCGAGTGGGATTTTGCACTCTCAGTGCACTTGTCTCCGGTCTGGCGTCTGCCTAACGTCACACCATGGCTGACTCGTGGACATTCGCCGTGGCCCGTGACGACCTCGCTGGCACCACTCTCGTCGACAGCTCCGTGCCCACGCTGGCCGACGGGGAGGCGTTGCTGCGGGTGGACCGGGTCGGGCTGACCGCCAACAATGTGACCTACGCGGTGCTCGGCGAGGCGATGCGCTACTGGGAGTTCTTCCCACCCGAGGCCCGAGGGCTGGACCGGCAGTGGGGGCTTCCGCCGCTGTGGGGCTTCGCCGAGGTGACCGCCTCCACCGTGGCCGGGGTCGAGCCGGGCCAACGGGTCTACGGCTACCTCCCGCCCGCCGGCCATCTGGTGGTACGCCCGCAGCGGGTGGACGCCACCGGGTTCCGCGACGCCAGCCCGCACCGGGTCGACCTGCCCTCGCCGTACAACGCGTACCGGTCGACCACCGGAGACCCCGCCTACCGGGCCGAGCAGGAGGACCTGCTGATCCTGTTCCGGCCGCTGTTCTTCACCTCCTTCATGCTCGCCGACCAGATCATCGACAACGACCACTACGGCGCGCAGTCGCTGGTGTTGTCCTCGGCGTCGAGCAAGACGGCGTACGCCGCCGCCTTCGAACTGCACGGCCGCGGACCGCGCCTGATCGGCCTGACCTCGCCGGGCAATGTCGCCTTCACCCGGTCACTCGGCTGCTACGACACCGTGCTCAGCTACGACGACATCGACAACCTCGACCCGGTGACCACCGTCTACCTCGACCTGTCCGGTTCACCCGCCACCCGGGCCGCCCTGCGCGGCCATCTCGGCGACCTGCTGATCCGGGACATCGCAGTCGGGCTCACCCAACAGACCCCCAACGCCGACGCCGCCGGGCAGGTCTTCTTCGCCCCGGTGCAGATGCGCAAACGCAGCCGCGACTGGGGCCGCGACGGCCTCGACGAACGGTTCACCGAAGCCTGGCAGCGCTTCGTCCCGGTACTGAACGAACGGCTCGACGTGCAGGTCGGCAACGGTCCCGAAGCACTGCGGCACGCCTGGCTGGACGTCCTCGCGGGCCGCACGCCGCCACGGGTGGGCCACGTCGTCCAACTCTGACCAGGCGGTCAGGGGTCAGCTACGTACTGTGGTCGAGCCACGGGTTCGTGTCGTACTGGCGTGGTCAGGTCCAGGCCTGTTCGAGGGCCAGGGCCAGCCGGCTGGTCCACTGCTCGGCGGTGCCGGAGATACCGGGGTACTCGTCGGTGAAGTTGGACCAGTCGACTTTCCAGGACAGCACGGTCTCGGCCGTGAAGGTGTCGGCTTCGGCGCCGAGTTCCGGTCGCATCAGCTCGCGGACGAGGGCCTGGTCGACGGCTGTGTGTTCGGCGAGCAGGACCGCGTCGTAGAGGTCCTTGCCCTGCGGGTACATGTCGGTGGCCAGCCAAAGCAGCTTCCACGCCAGCGCCAGCGAGGCGGGCGCGGCCAGCAACGGCTCGTCGACGCCGGGCAGGATCAGCACCTCTGGTGGCAGCGGAAGTCCTTCGCCGAAGACGATGTCGATCTGTACGTGGCCGTCCGGTGCCTCCGGGGTGCTGAACGGCACGAGCAGGCGGCGTCCGTCAGCGCGTTCGTACGTCCAGATGGCGGCCTCGGTGATCCGGTCTGGTCGCAGGCCGCCGCCGGTCACGGTGCGGATGGCGGTCTTGATGTCATCGAGCAGGGTGCGGGCGTCGGTGCTGTCGCTGGTGATGGTGTGCGGCGTCACGACGAAGTCGAGGTCGCCCGGGTCGCGGGCGGCGTCGCCGGCCCAGGCCGCCATGGTGACGCTGCCGCGCAGGACCAGATGTTGCCCCCAGGCGGTTGCGGCGATGGCCGCCAGGATGTGATTCATTGCGGTACGTCGGGCGCTGGTCCACAGCCGGCCGGTGGCCGGCACCAGGAAGTCGGGTTCGCCGGCGCGGTAGGCGTTCGGGTACTGCTTGAGGGCCGGGTCGAAGGCCGCCCGCTGGCGTACGGTCGGGTCGGTCGGTAGTGGCCGGTAGGTCGGCGGGTAGTCCGGGGAGTCGACCGGCGCGGACCTCATCCTGTTCTCGCGCTCCAGTGCCCAACCGCTCGCCTCCGGCGTCGGCGAGTCCAGCCAGCCGTGGTCGTGGTGGAGGGCGCTGTCGAAGACGACGTACTCCTGCTCCACTGCGGTGGGCTCATGGCCAGCGGCCCGGAGGGCCTCGACGAGCTTGTCCAGCCGATGCCGGGCCGTGGCGAGCCCGACACCATGACAGCGCTGGTTGACGAACCGTTCCTGCGCGCCGTCCGCGAACTCCCGGCGGGCGTTGCGGGACAGCCGCGCCCCGTGTGGCGCGACCAGCTCGGTGAGCGCCACCAGATCCGCGACCGCCGTGCTGGGTAGCAGCAGTTTGACGTGATGCTCGAAGTACCGGCCGTCCGGCTCGGCTGCCGCCTGCTTGTCCGACTGCGGTACACCGATGCACCATGGTGCCGCCTCGATCTTCGAGCGGCATGGGTGAATGCCGGCTGCGCGCAGTTCGCGTTCCCGACGCTGCACCGCGTCCTGCTGCTCGGTCAGGGTGCCTCGCCCGCTCAGGGTGAGCATCGGTTGAGAGGCGTACGCGCCACGATCGAGCACGATATGGACGAACTTCAGGCCATGCTCGCCGGCGAAGGTCCGCAGCTTTTCGGCCTGATTAGCGTGGACCGTGATGTGGATTTCGAAGTCCCCCGACACCTCAAGCATCGGCGGAGTCTAGGGCACGGCCCGCAGGCCGAAGAACTCGATTTCCGGCTACCCGGTCACCGCGCGACCCTACGTCTGAGCCGGTCGCCGGCCACCGGTCGAGCGAAACGCTACCGGTTGCTTACCGAAACTACCGGTTGAAAAGCCGGTAACTTTCTGCCAGCCTGATAGCCACCAATCGATGTGATCGCTAACACGGTCCTCGGCCCCTGGAGGCGCCTCACGGCTGACGCGGCTCACCCGTTCGCCCGGCGACACGTCCACCACCTGTAGTTCCACGCCCCACCACATCGGGCGGACTCATCGGGCGCATTCACCGCCACCCTTGACCTGCTAGTCAGGTGACCAGTGCCGACCGCCTCCCCGGTAGCCCGGGAGGTGGGTGGGCTCATTGTGGGGCGCCGCCACCGCAGCCGCCCCGACCCGCGACAGAGGCTCTCATCCCATCAGTGGAGGATCTGCATGATCTCCCGGACCCGTCCCTCCGGGCGTCGACTTCGAACGCTCTCCGTCTCCGGAACGGCCGCGATAGTTGCGGTACTCGTCGTGTCGATGCTGCCCAATCTCGCCCACGCCGCCGAGTCCACCCTGGCCGCGGCCGCCGCCCAGTCCGGCCGGTACTTCGGTGTCGCCGTGGCGGCGAACAAGCTCAACGATGGCGTCTACACGACGATCTTGAACCGCGAGTTCAACAGCGTCACCGCTGAGAACGAAATGAAGATCGACGCTACCGAACCGCAGCAGAACAACTTCACCTTCGGCAACGCCGACCGGATCGTCAACCACGCCCTGTCCCGGGGCTGGAAGGTCCGGGGTCACACCCTGGCCTGGCACTCCCAGCAGCCGCCCTGGATGGAGCGGATGGAGGGGCCGTCGCTGCGTTCGGCCATGCTCAACCACGTCACCCGGGTGGCGAGCTACTACCGGGGCAAGATCGACTCCTGGGACGTGGTGAACGAGGCGTTCGAGGACGGCAACAGCGGCGCGCGGCGTAACTCCAACCTTCAGCGCACCGGCGGTGACTGGATCGAGGCGGCCTTCCGGGCCGCACGGGCCGCCGACCCGGGCGCGAAGCTGTGCTACAACGACTACAACACCGACAACTGGACCTGGGCCAAGACCCAGGCCGTGTACAACATGGTGCGCGACTTCAAGCAGCGCGGCGTGCCGATCGACTGCGTAGGGTTCCAGTCGCACTTCAACGCCCAGTCGGCGTACAACAGCAACTACCGCACCACGCTGTCCAGCTTCGCCGCCCTCGGGGTGGACGTGCAGATCACCGAGCTGGACATCGAAGGCTCCGGCAGCACCCAGGCCAACACCTTCCGCGCTGTCGTCAACGACTGCCTGGCGGTCCCCCGATGCACCGGCATCACCGTCTGGGGCATCCGGGACAGCGACTCCTGGCGCTCCTACGGCACCCCCCTGCTGTTCGACAACAACGGCAACAAGAAGCAGGCGTACAACGCGACGCTGGAGGCGCTGAACAGCGCCTCCCCGGGAACGACTCCCACGCCCACGGACCCGGGGACCGACCCGACCACTCCGCCGCCCGGTTCGGCGAACGAGATAGTCGGCAACCAGTCGGGCCGGTGCATCGACGTGCCGAACGCGTCACAGAACAACGGCACCCGGGTCCAGCTCTACGACTGCAACAAGCAGACCAACCAGTCCTGGACCCACACCGCCAGCAGGCAACTCCAGGTGTACGGCAACATGTGCCTGGACGCCGCCGGCACCGGCAACGGCGCAGCCGTGCAGATCTACAGCTGCCACAGCGGCACCAACCAGCAGTGGAACGTCAACTCCAACGGCACCATCAGCAATGCCCAGTCCGGGCGTTGCCTGGACGTGTGGAGCACCGCCAACGGCGCCCAGGTTCAGCTCTACGACTGCCACACCGGCGCCAACCAGCAGTTCCGGCTCGTCTCCCTCGGCGGTTCCAACCCGCCGCCGACCTCTCCGCCGCCGACCTCTCCGCCGCCCGGCACCAGCTGTGACCTGCCGTCGTCGTACCGGTGGTCCTCGACCGGCGCGTTGGCGCAGCCGAGGGCGGGTTGGGTGTCGTTGAAGGACTTCACCCACGCCCCGTACAACGGTCAGCACCTGGTCTACGCCACCACCCACGACACCGGCACGACGTGGGGTTCGATGAACTTCGGCCTGTTCTCGAACTGGAACCAGATGGGTTCGGCCAGCCAGAACCAGATGCCCTTCGCCGCGGTCGCTCCCTCGTTGTTCTACTTCGCCCCGCGCAACATCTGGGTGCTCGCCTACCAGTGGGGTGGACCGGCCTTCTCGTACCGGACCTCGACCGACCCCACCAACGTCAACAGTTGGTCGGCGGCGCAGACCCTGTTCACCGGGTCGATCTCCAACTCCAGCACCGGCCCGATCGACCAGGCCCTCATCGGTGACGACCAGAACATGTACCTGTTCTTCGCCGGGGACAACGGTCGGATCTACCGGGCCAGCATGCCGATCGGGAACTTCCCGGGCAGCTTCGGGTCGAACTACACCACGATCATGACCGACACCACGAACAACCT